>JBGSVY010000290.1:0-1982 GCA_041752715.1 Hyphomonas sp. | reverse complement strand
CAGCACCGGCAGGGTGCAATTGCCGGGCGCTGGACGCGCGTGATCGAGGATGGGCGCGGCTTGTTCGTGCGCGGACTGATCGAGACAGAGGGCGCGCGGCGGCTGGCGGAGGGCGGGCTCAACGGCCTGTCGATCGGTTTCATCCCGCGCCTCTGGAAGCCGCGGGCGCAGGGCGGACGCGAGCTGATCGATCTTGACCTCGTGGAAGTGTCGCTGGTGGCCGAGCCCATGCAGCGGCGGGCAAGATTTCAGGTTGCGGGCTTTGCGAAGAAGCAGGCGGCGTGAGTGCGTGTGGGACGTGAACCCAAGGATGACAACAGGAGTGAGAATGACCAAGGAAACAAAGATGGCCAAGCCGGAGACCGCCGAGATGATGGCGGTGTTCGAAGCCTTCAGGCAGGCCAATGATACACGGCTTGCCGAGATTGAAGCGAAAGGCGCAAGCGATCCGCTGACGGACGAACGCCTTGCGCGTATCGACCGGCGGCTGGAGGCGTTGAGCCTGAAGATGGTACGGCCGGATGCAGGCCTCGCCGATGATGGCGCGATGGATGAGGGCCGGGAGGCGTGGACGCGCTACCTGCGCAGGGGCGACGAAAGTGGCATTTCGCGGCTGGATGTGAAGTCGCTGAATGCCGGCACCGGTAACGAGGGCGGGCACGTGGCGCCGCCTGAACTTGACCGGTTGATCGAGGCTCGCCTGATGGCGGCAAGCCCGATGCGGCAGATCGCAACCGTGCGGCAGACGTCTGCCGGGGTGTTCAGGAAGCCGGTGGGCCTTGGCGCAGCGGCGCAATGGGTGGGCGAGACAGGCGCGCGGCCAGAGACGGCGACGTCTGGTCTTTCCCTGCTCGAGTTTCCAGCGGGTGAGCTTTATGCCATGCCGGCGGCGACGCAGACCCTGCTGGAAGATACGTATGCCGACATTGATGCCTGGCTGGCGGATGAGGTGGAGACGGCGTTTGCAGCGCAGGAATCTGCGGCGTTCGTGACTGGCGATGGCGCGGGCAAGCCGCGCGGCTTCCTCGACTTCGATATCGTGGACGACGCGGCGCATGTGTGGGGAAAGATCGGCTCGGTGCCGGGCGATTTCACTGCGCCCGATGCTGCAGAGCAGCTGATCGATCTCGTCTATGCGCCGAAGAGCCAGTTCCGGGCGGGCGGGCGGTTCGTGATGAACCGGCGCACCGTCTCGGCTGTCCGTAAGCTGAAGGATGGGGATGGGCGGTATCTCTGGCAGCCGGGCGGCGGCGGTGAGGCCGCAACCCTGATGGGCTATCCGGTGACCGAAATCGAGGACATGCCGGATATCGGCGTGGATGCGGCGGCGATCGCGTTCGGGGATTTCCGGCGGTTCTACCTGATCGCCGACCGGCAGGGCGCGCGCGTGCTGCGGGATCCGTTCTCGGCCAAGCCCTACGTGCTGTTCTACACGACAAAACGTGTGGGCGGCGGCGTGCAGAACTTCGACGCTGTCAAAGTGATGGTGTTCTAAGCGACTTCGCCCGTCCCGGTGGGCCCCGGGATTTCACGCAACCCTTACCAGGCCGTGTGAGGCGCCCACTGAGGTGGGCGTGGGCGGAGGCCTGTTTTCCAAAACCGAAGAGGAGAAGACATGTTTGAATCCGTTATCGTGGCGATCATCCGGCAGGCAGCGGTGCTGACCAAGCTGCAGCAGGACGAGTTTGCCACGAAAGCCGCCGAAGCGCTGGCGCTGCTCGTCCGGTCCACAGAGACCGGGATCGACGAGGAGCTCCTGCGTCATGTCGCCCTGCCGATTGGCGGGTCGATCATCAACAAGCTGCAAGCCCTGATCTAGGCTGGCGCAGCTGCCCGCCCCGGACCGGGAGACCCCCGTGAGCCTCCGGGGCGGGCCCTTTTTTCCCAAGCGAACCAGGACAAGAAAATGACAGACCTGACGGTGATAACACCGCCAGCCGGGGAGCCATTGTCTCTCGGCGCGGCGAAGGACTACCTGCGGA
>JBGSVY010000289.1:0-14873 GCA_041752715.1 Hyphomonas sp. | reverse complement strand
CCCATTCGCGCCCCCGTGTGGCGCGCGTCGCAGGCGACCTTGCGGGCAAGGCGATCATGGATGCGCTCGTGGCGGCGGTCGGCGCCGCAAACCATATCGCCTTGATCGAGGGCGCGCGGGCGGCAACGCTGCTGCAGGATGGCAACGGACGCATTGCGGGCGTCGTGTTGCAGGACGCGACCGGTCGTCTTGATGTGCGCACAGCCGGACAAACCGTGCTTTGCACAGGCGGAACGGGCGGCCTTTTCCGGGTCACGACAAATCCGCGCGAAGCCCAGGGCGACGCCATCGCGATGGCACACGATGCCGGCGCACTGCTCGCCGACCTCGAATTTGTGCAGTTTCATCCGACAGGCATCGACATTGGCCGCGACCCGGCACCGTTGGCGACCGAAGCACTGCGCGGCGAGGGCGCAACGCTCTACAATGCGGATGGCCGCGCCTTTATGACCGACTATCATCCGCTGGCAGAACTTGCGCCGCGCGACGAGGTCGCCCGGGCGATCCATTCCGAGCGAGAAGCCGGTCGCGGCGCCTTCCTGGACTGCCGCAAGGCGGTCGGTGCGCATTTTCCCGAGCACTTCCCGACTGTCTTTGCCGCCTGCATGAGCGCCGGCATCGATCCGCGGATCGACCGGATTCCGGTGGCGCCGGCGGCGCATTATCATATGGGCGGCATCGTCTCCGATCTCTGGGGCCGCTCCAGCCTCAACGGATTGTCGGTCTGCGGAGAATGTTCATCGACCGGGGCACACGGCGCAAACAGGCTCGCTTCGAACTCCCTGCTGGAAGCCGTGGTTTTCGCCGAACGCATCGCGCGGCGCCTTGTCGGGGCAGACCTTGACCCGCCCGTTGCAAGCAGCGGCACTGTGCCGCCCACTCTCTCGAATGACGCGCTGCAGGCCTTGCGAGGAGCGATGTCGTCGCATTGCGCGGTTGTACGTGAGGACAGCGGTCTGCGCGTCGCACTCGCAACCATCGCACAGACTGAAGCCCAGTCAGGCCGAACACATGCGGGGGTCACGGCCCATTTGATTGCCCGGGCTGCGCTCGATCGCTGCGAAAGCCGGGGCGGGCATTTCCGGCGTGACTTTCCGGGCCAGATTTCTCCTGAGCGCAGCTTCGTGCAAGGGCATGTCCGCGAACCGGTCCTTCAATGACGCCCCACGTTCCACCCCTTCCAGCGATCATCCTTGATCCGATTGTGCGGCTCGCACTCACTGAAGACCTTGGCCGCGCTGGCGATATCACGACGGATGCGACCATTCCTCCGGGCACGAGGCTTTCGGCTGTCATCGCTGCGCGCAGGCCTGGTGTCCTGGCAGGCCTTGATGCCGCCCTGCACGCGCTGAACCTTGTGGATACCGGCGTAAAGGTGACCATCGCGCGCGCCGATGCGAGCGCGCTGGCGCCGGGAGATGTGATCGCGCAGCTGGAAGGAGATGCGCGTTCGATCCTGATTGCAGAACGGACGATGCTCAATTTTCTCGGACGCCTGTCCGGTATCGCGACGCTGACGCGCCAGTATGCTGACCTTGTTGCCGGAACGCAGGCGCGGATCGTTTGTACACGAAAGACAACGCCAGGCCACCGTGCGCTGGAAAAGCGCGCAGTCCGCTGCGGTGGCGGCACCTCTCATCGCTACGGCCTCGATGACGCGATCCTGATAAAAGATAACCATATCGCCGCGTGCGGCGGCTCGATCGGCGATGCCCTCGCACGCGCGAAGGCCTATGCCGGGCATCTGCGGATGATCGAGATAGAGGTTGACCGGCTTGATCAGCTCGAAGAAGCGCTTCGCCACGGACCGCATGCGATCCTTCTCGATAACATGCCGCCGGCGATGCTGCGCGAGGCGGTGGCGTTGGTGGCTGGACGGGTAACGCTGGAAGCCTCCGGCGGCGTGACGCTTGCCAGTGTCCCAGAGATTGCGGCGACTGGCGTCGATTTCATTTCGGTCGGCGCGCTCACCCACTCGGCGC
This sequence comes from Hyphomonas sp., assembly GCA_041752715.1. Lineage (GTDB taxonomy): Bacteria > Pseudomonadota > Alphaproteobacteria > Caulobacterales > Hyphomonadaceae > Hyphomonas. The sequence goes on along the minus strand of JBGSVY010000289.1, from coordinate 12,891 downwards.
CCAACCTTGACCTTGGCCTCGATGTGGTCTGACAGTCGGCGGACCAGTCTCCGGAGTGACCCGCCATGACCGACGCGGCCCGTACGCAAAGCATCTTCATCACCGGCGCAGCCTCAGGCATCGGCGCCGAGACGGCGCGTTTCTTCGCGCGGAAGGGTTGGAATTGCGGGCTCTATGATGTGAACACGGATGGGCTCGCCAGCGTCGCCGCCGAAATCGGATCTGCCGCCTTGCACATCAGCCGGCTCGACGTGCGCAACCGGGACGATTGGCAAGCCGCTGTCGCGGGCTTTTCAGCAGCGACGGGCGGACGGATGGACGTTCTGTTCAACAATGCCGGCGTCGGGCGGCATGGCTGGTTCGAAGAGATTGCGCCAGCGGACAATGACTGGGTCATCGACGTCAACATCAAAGGAGTCGTCAACGGCGTGCACGCCTGCCTGCCCCTCCTCAAAGCAACCTCCGGCGCGCGCATCGTCAACACAGCGTCGACGGCCGGCATCGTCGGCGCGCCGCAACTTGCGGTCTATTCGGCAACGAAATGGGCGGTGCGCGGCCTGACCGAGGCGCTTGATGCCGAGTTCCGTGACCTCGGCATCCGCGTTACCAGTCTGATGCCCTGGTTCATCGACACCCCGATCCTCGACATGGGCGTGCGGGACGGCGCGAACGAGAAAATGTCTGACCAGCTGAAAGCTGGCGGCGCCAAGATCTATCCGGTCTCACTGGCGGCCGAGCGGGCATGGGACGCCGCCCATGGCGATGACATCCACTACATGGTGGGCGGCGAGGCCGAACGCTCCCGCTTCATGACACGCTGGCTGCCGGAAATGGTCCGCAAGCAGATCAGAGCCCGCGTGCCGCCGCGCGGCTAGCGCAGCGCACCGGCGCTGGACACTGCCATCACAGCCGCTCCGCCGGTCTGGCGCGCGGTGTAAGCAGCAATCGACTCATGGGCTTCGGGCTCCGGCGTTTCGGTGACGGTACGGATCGTCGTATAGCGCGGCGCACTTGACGTTATCGTACGTGTCGAGGTCGACACGGCAGCAGGGGCAACCGTGTAATAACCCTCTTCGGCTGGGGGCGCCGCATCGGTCGCCTCCGCGAACAGCAGCTCCTCGTCCATCGCGGCGAGTTCAGCGGCTTCGGCATCGAGTGCCGCAAGTTGGACGGCGGACTGCGCCTTCCGGCTTGCGAAGTTCTGCTCGACGCTCGCCCATTCGGTGCCGCGCGGGAAGCGGTAGAAGATGTGCAGGCCGATCTTGTCGGTCTTGATGAGGCCGGCATTCCAGATCGGGTCGACATAAGTCGCGTGATAGTGGGTCGCGCCGCCGGTACGCTCCTCGTGCAGCTTCATCAGGACATGGGCAGCGACGCGCTGGGCGCGCTCCCAGTTTTCGCCCGATGGGGCAACGCTCAAGGCGCCGTCGCAAGTAAAGGTGAACTGGCAGCCGGTGGTGCGGGTTGCGCCCTGATAGACCACACCGCACGCGGTGTCCGGATAGCGATGGTCGCGCATCCGGTTGGCAATGACTTCGGCGACAGCGATTTGTCCGTCGAGAGGTTCGCGCGCGGATTCATAATAGACGGCCTGCGCCATGCACATGGTTTCGGCGTCGATCGTCTCGGCCCGCTCAATGTGTTCGGGACGGAAAGAGACGAGGGAGGCGAGCGCCGCGCCGTCGCGATCGCGCATGGCGTAACGGCTCATCGAGGAGTCGATGTCGCGTTTGAGCGAATATTCGACGTTGCGCAGCCAGGGCGAGGCGATCAGTGCCGGGGTGTGGGCGGCTGTGCGCACAGCATCGCCGCCATCAACAAATGTCGCCAGGCGCTGGGCAAGCGCCGCATACTCGGCGTCCGCGCGCCGTTCTGCCTGAAGGCTTCCGATTGCCGGAAGGGTCACGGTCGCCGCAACGGCGCAGACGGCGATCATGCCGCCGCGAATAAGGACGTCGCGCTGTTCGTCGTTCGTCATCACCATCCACCAACGTTTGAACTGTACGTGCAGTTCACACATTGAGGACAGGATCGTCCGTCGTGGTTGAAGAAACCTTAACATCACCGCTCCATTTCCCCGGCCGGCGGTATAGCTCCGCCTGAGTTGCCCGGGGTTTCCAGGATTTACGTTTTGCTAGAGCCCCACTCGCCCCACCCCGCCAATCTGGCTTGGGAGCGAAATGTGACTCAGGCTGGGGTGCCTAGCAACAATCCGGCCAGACTCGCGCATGACAAATCCGAAAGGGCGAAAGCGGCGAACGAGGCCCGCAAACGCGCACCGCCGCGGCACGCGCCGCTATCGGCTTGATTTTAGTGAAATTTTAACTCGTGTGAACAATAGTTAATGGACGCACGGCGAAATGCAGTGTTGCAAGAATACAATAGTCAAATTTCGCCGGAATCGTGCCGATCTCTCAATCTCTACGAGTCTCGCAAGGCCGCCTGTGCCGCCGCCAGCCGCGCAATTGGCACACGGTAGGGTGAACAGGACACGTAATCGAGGCCGGCGCGATGGCAAAACTCGACAGACGCCGGATCGCCGCCATGTTCGCCGCAAATGCCAAGTTTTATGCCCGGCCGTGTCCGCTTTCCGCGTTCTGCCGCGATGCGCACGAGTTCACCAACCCCGGCCTGATCCAACGTGACGAAAGGATCCTTCTCGTAAATGCCACGATCCGCATAAACCTGCAGGAAGCGGCCTGCATCATCGCGGCTGATACCGAGAGTCGTCTGTGTAAGGTCGTTTGTGCCGAACGAGAAGAAGGCGGCAGACCTTGCAATTTCACCAGCCTGGAGCGCGGCGCGTGGAAGCTCGATCATGGTGCCGACGGAATAATCGAGCGTCACGCCGGTTTCGGCGAAGACAGCGCGCGCGGTTGCGTCAACAAGGTCCTTCAAGATTGATAATTCCCGCTCGGTCGCCACCAATGGGATCATCACCTCTGGCACGGGCTTGCCTTTGCCTGCCTTGAAAAGGTTGACGCCGGCCTCGAAAATCGCCCGCGCCTGCATCTCGTAGATTTCAGGATAGGTTATTCCCAAACGGCAACCCCGATGACCGAGCATCGGGTTGCTCTCATGCAGGTCGTGCGCCCGGCGCCGGAGAATATCGATTGCCACGCCGGACGCCTTGGCCACTTCGGCCATATCGACATCCGTATGCGGAAGAAACTCGTGCAGCGGCGGATCCAGAAGCCGGATTGTCGCGGGACGGTCACCGAGAATTTCGAAGATTTCCTCGAAATCGCTGCGCTGCATCGGTAACAGCTTGGCGAGCGCTTCACGGCGCCCCGCTTCGGTATCTGCAAGGATCATTGCCCGCACCGCAGGAATACGCGCTTCGTCGAAGAACATGTGCTCGGTCCGGCATAGCCCGATGCCTTCGGCGCCAAACTCCACGGCCGTCCGGGTATCGAGCGACGTCTCGGCATTGGCGCGGACCTTGAGACGCCGGGCCTTGTCAGCCCAGCCCATCAGCTCACCGAAATAGCCTGACAAGTCCGGCTTGATCAGCTCTTCGGGGCCAAGGATCAGGCGGCCGGTCCCGCCATCAACCGTTACGAGGTCGCCTCTGCGGAACTTGCGGCCACGCACCGTAACCTCGCCCTTGGCAGAGTCGATCTTGAGGTCGCTTGCGCCACAGACGCAAGGCCGGCCCATCCCGCGCGCAACGACGGCGGCGTGACTGGTCATGCCACCTCTCGCTGTGACGATGGCGCGGGCCGCGTGCATGCCCTTGATGTCGTCGGGGCTCGTCTCGGTCCTGATCAGGATGACGTCTTCACCCTTGGCTGCGAGATTGAAGGCTTCCTCGGAATCAAACACGACCTTGCCGACTGCAGCTCCGGGGCTGGCCGGCAAGCCCGTCACGATCACATCATACGGAAGATCGTGCGGCTCGAGACTCTTGGCCTTGCGGATCGATTTTCGTTCATCATCGTTCGGCAGGCGCGGATGCAGCAACTGGTCGAGCTGTGACGGCTCAATTCGCAACAAGGCATCCCGCTCGGAAATCAACCCCTCACGCACCATGTCCACGACCACGCGCACGGCTGCGGCCGCGGTGCGTTTGCCGCTGCGGGTCTGCAGCATGTAAAGAACGCCGTCCTCGACAGTGAACTCAATGTCCTGCATGTCGCGATAATGGGTCTCCAGCGTCGCGGCGACCTTGCGAAGCTGCGCATAGACCTCCGGCATCGCCTCTTCCAGAGACTCTTCTTTCGAGCCAAGCGATGCGGCGTGCTCGCGCGAGATAGGCGCCGGTGTGCGAATGCCGGCCACGACGTCTTCGCCCTGTGCATTGATCAGGAACTCACCATAAAACACGGGCTGGCCGGTCGATGGGTTGCGCGTGAAGGCAACGCCGGTCGCCGACGTATTGCCAAGATTGCCGAACACCATGGACTGCACGTTGACGGCCGTGCCCCAATCTTCCGGAATGTCGTTCAGCTTGCGATAAAGAATGGCGCGGTCGCTCATCCATGAATTGAAGACAGCCGAGATCGCGCCCCAGAGTTGTTCGCGCGGGTCTTCAGGGAACGGATGACCGAGTTCCTTCTCGACAGCCGCCTTGTAGCGAACGATCACCTCTTTCCAATTGTCAGCCGACAGGTCCGTATCGAGGTCCAGTCCCTCGCGTTCCTTGTAATCGTCGAGAATGTGCTCGAACTCGTCATGGCCGAGGCCGAGCACAACGTTCGAATACATCTGGATGAAGCGCCGGTAGCTGTCATAGGCGAACCGGTCGCCGGCGCGCCTCGCAAGGCCCGCTGCGACGGCTTCGTTGAGGCCGAGGTTCAGCACAGTGTCCATCATGCCGGGCATCGATGCCCGCGCGCCGGACCTTACAGAAACAAGCAGCGGGTTTTCAGGATCGCCAAACCGCTTGCCCGAACGGGTTTCCAGCACGGCGAGAGCGGCGTCGACTTCCGCTTCAAGGCCAGCCGGATAGGCGTTCCCGGTCTGGTAATAGGCCGTGCAAACGGCGGTCGAAATAGTGAAGCCGGGAGGCACAGGAAGGCCGAGTTTTGCCATTTCGGCAAGGTTTGCGCCCTTGCCGCCCAGAAGGTCCCTCATCGAGGCATCGCCATCTGCGGTGCCGCCTCCAAAGGCGTAAACCCAACTGTTCAAAGCGTTTTTGCGGGCAGCTTCAGCCATGTCGAATGCCTTTTCGTTTCATCACGCATGCCCGCTCACACCCGGGCACATTTCTGCTTGCAAGTCCTATGCTGCAACTGCGCCGATGGCCAGATGCGGTTAACCCTCGATCCTCGAGAAATCGGCCACCTTGTGCAGCGCGGCCCGCACGGCGGCCAGCAGCGCCAGGCGGTTGGCGCGGATGGCAGCGTCCGGATCGTTCACCATGACACCGTCGAAATAGGCATCGACCGGCGCGCGCAGGCCCGCGAGCACGCGCATGGCACCGGCGAAATCTTCAGCCTCAAGCGGCGCCTCGAGAGCCGCCTCGGCAGCGGTCACCGCTTTCCAGAGCGCTTGCTCGGCGGCCGGCCCCTTGGCGATCAGCGACGGATCGACGGAGAGGTTTTCCGGCAGCGTGCCTTTCTTCTCTTCGGCCTTCAGGATGTTCGCCGCGCGTTTGTAACCGGCAAGCAGCGTCGCGCCGTCTTCGGTGTCGAGGAAGGCCCCCAGCGCCTCGACGCGCTTCACGATGAGCACAAGATCATCCTCGCCGAGCGCGAAGACGGCATCGATCAGGTCATGCCGCTTGCCCTGGTCACGGAGGACCTGCTTGAGGCGGTCGGCGAAGAAGGAGAGGAGGTCGTTCGCCAGTTCGAGCTTCGGCGCTTCAGATCGCTCAATAGCAGTCGACGCTGAGTCTCCTCCACCGTCTGTCAGATCCGGCAAGAGGAACACAAAGGCCTGAAGAGGTTGGAGCAAGGCCTTACGCAGTTCCAATCTAATTGAATTCTCCAAGACAATCCTCACCACGCCCAATGCCGCGCGTCGCAAGGCAAACGGGTCTTTCGAACCCGTCGGCTTTTCATCAATCACCCAAAATCCGACAAGAGTATCAAGCTTGTCCGCCAGCGCGACCGCCACTGCCACCGGCTCGGACGGCACGGCATCGCTGGGGCCTTGCGGTTTGTAGTGATCGCGGATGGCGTCCGCGATCTTGCGGATGTCCGTATCCGGAAGACCCGTCAACACATCTCCGCTCGTCCCCGCGAAGGCGGGGACCGCGTGCGGCTCTTGTTCGCCTTGGACCCCCGCCTTTGCGGGGGTAAGCGGCGTGTTGATGCGGGCCAGCGCATAATACCGCCCCATCACGCCCTGCAATTCCGGGAACTCGCCGACCATTTCAGACACAAGGTCCGCCTTCGCGAGGCGCGCCGCGCGCTCTGCAAGCTCAGGCTCCGCGCCAACATGCTTCGCCAGTTCCCGCGCCAACGCCGCCACACGCCCCACCTTGTCGCCCAGTGAGCCAAGCTCTTCCTTGAACGCGATCGTCTTCAGCTTCTCGCCCATCACCTCCAGCGGCGTCGCCTTGTCCTTCTCCCAGAAGAAACGCGCATCCGACAGGCGCGCCGACAGCACACGCGCATTGCCCTCGGCGATCTTCACGCCGCCATCGCTTGCGGCAATGTTCGCCACCACGATGAAGTTCGGCGCCAATCCGTCCGTATCCGGACGGCGCACCGCGAAATATTTCTGGTGCGTGCGCATCGACAGCTTGATCACTTCCGGCGGCAAGTCGAGGAATGACGGGTCCATTTGCCCGAGCACGACCACGGGCCATTCCGCGAGCCCCGTCACTTCCTCGAGCAGCCCCTCGTCCGGCACCAGTTCCAGCCCGGCCTTGCCGCACACGTCCGCAATCCCCTCAAGGATGCGCGCGCGTCGGTCGGCCCGCGACAGGATCACATGGCCCTTGCCCTCAAGCGACTTCTTGTAATCCTTCCAGCCTTTGACCGTGTACGGACCACGCCCGTGCACCCGGTGGCCTTCGGTCATGTTCCCGCTCACCACGCCGCCCACTTCAAACGGCACAACCGCCCCGTCCAGCACGCAGACGATCCGCTGCAAGGGCCGCACCCAGCGCAAATCGCCATCCGCCGTGCGCATCGATTTCGGCCAGCTGAAGCCGCGCACGATGGCGGGCACCGCCTCGGCAATCACGTCCACCGCGTCCCGCCCCGGCACAGAGAGATAGGCGACATAGGAGTCGCCCTTCTTCGGATCGGACACAATGCTCGCCTGATCGATTGAGGTGAGCCCCGCACCCCGCAGGAAGCCGGCAATCGCCTGTTCCGGCGCGCCGACCTTCGGGCCCTTCTTCTCCTCGCGCACATCCGCCGAGCGCGCGTCCAGCCCCTCGATCACGGCGGTCAGCCGTCGCGGGCCAGACACGGCAAATGCGCTCTTCCAGCCAAGTCCCGCCTCCTTCAGCCGCGCCGTCAGCGCGGCGAGGAGATCCGCCTCCGCCTTCGCCTGCATGCGCGCGGGGATTTCCTCGGAAAAGAGTTCGAGCAGGAGGTCAGCCATGGGGTCCCGGCGGGCAGGTGTTTCGCGTGGGTCACGGCATAGAGACGCCCGCGCCGGGGTCAAGTGTGGCAGGTGAAGGCCCCTCTCCAAAAGGAGAGGGGGTTCAGACACAGCGCTTAGTTCCGGCGGTCAATCCGGTCTTCGCGCCGATCGGCGACGCTCTCGGCACGGTCCAGCTTGTCCTCAAGCACGTCGCGGGGACCGCGATCATAGGCTTCGTCGCGGCGGCTCTCGCGGCGGTCGACCTTGTTCTCCAGCCGGTCGAGCCGGTCTTCGGCCCGGTCAGCAGGCGTGCCTTGCTTGATGTCGCCGCGCAGTTCAGCCGCCGTCCAGCGGTGATCGGCACGGCCAAGACGTTCGGCTGGCGCGGCAAGTGCCGCAGGCGCAGCAAAGGTCGCAATCAACGCAGTCGCGATGAGGGTTTTGAACACGGGTATCCTCCTTGTGAATATATGACCCGTCAGTTCGGATCACGTAGCTTCAACGCAGGCCCGCGCCCCCTTCCGTCGCGCACGAAACAAAAAATCGTGCTTAATACGCTGATTTATATATGAATATTTGTTCAGCCTGGTTCAGGGCTGGTTGTGGCTGCCATCGCAGAGCGGGCTCTTGCCGGTGCGTTTGCAAGCACAAAAGAACACTTTTCCGCTTTTTGGGGCTTCCCAGCCGACGGGGCTGAAGTCGGATCCCTTGTGGCTGCCATCGCAGAAGGGCTGGCGTTTGGAGAGCCCACAGGCGCACCACCAGTACATCTTGCCTTCCTCCACTTCGACGGGGATCGGCTGGTTTCCGGCGACATGCGGTTGTTCGGTCATGGGTGTTTCCTGTGCTGCGAATTTGCGCGATCCTGCATCGCCCTGCGCCCGACTTCAACCGGCCGAGAGGTCGAGGACGATAAAGGTCGGCGACACCATTCCTTCCTGGTATTTGCGCGGATTGATCGCTTCGAGTTCGGGCACAGGCTGGGTCTCCTTCAAATCTCGAAGCAAGAACCCCGCAGCAAGGATCGGGCGGATGATCTCACTGAACGAGCGATAATAGTCCGGCACGATAACCGGCGTTCCGCCAAAACCCTTCCAGGTTGCCTCGCACAGATGCACGCCGAACGCCGAAGGCGGACGGTACCACTTGTAGGCGCCCATCGGGTGCTGCACCGACATGACTACCCGCCCGCCGGGTTTCAGCACGCGGCGGAACTCCGCCAGCGGGACGGACCAGTCCCGCACATAATCGATGGCAAGCGATGAGGCGACGAGATCGAAATGTCCGCTCGCCAGAAAAGGAAGAGGGCGCGCCAGATCGGCCACGAACAGACCTGCCCGTTCGCCCAACCGCTCGCGCGCCATCTCGATCATCGCGGGGCTGATGTCGAAGGCGGCGACTTCGGCGGCTCCCTGATCCAACAGGTAGCGTGTCAGGAAGCCAGGGCCGCAGCCCGCATCGACCACGCGCAAACCTTTGACCGGGCCGAGCTGCGCCCGCATCGCGGGGTGTTCGTTGTAACCATTCTCAGCCTTGGTTTCGGCAATGTCGGAATAACGCCGCGCGAGCGCTTCATAAGCCTCAAGGGCTATGGGTGCGTCCGGGTCTGACATGGCATACGTCTCATCCGGCCCGCGCCGCTTCCTGCTCCGCCCATTGCGCTGCAGCGCCCCTTGCCAGATCGCGCACGCGGGCAATGTAGGCCTGCCGCTCGGTCGGGCTGATCGCGCCGCGGGCGTCGATCAGGTTGAACGTGTGGCTGGCCTTCAGGGCATAGTCATACGCCGGCAGCGGCTTGCCCGCCTTGCGCAAGGCGTTCGACTGGCCTTCGCAATCGGCAAACCAGCGCTTCAGCATCTCGACATCCGAATGCTCGAAATTGAACGCGCTCTGCTGACGCTCGTTCTCAAGGAACACATCGCCATAGGTCAGCGGCACGGCGGAAGCCGGATCGTTGAACGGCAAGTCATAGACGCGGTCGACGCCGAACACATACATCGCAAGACGTTCGAGGCCGTAGGTCAACTCACCCGAGACCGGCGCCACATCGAGGCCGCCGACCTGCTGGAAATAAGTGTACTGGCTGACCTCCATCCCGTCGCACCAGACTTCCCAACCAAGGCCCCAGGCGCCGACTGTCGGGTTCTCCCAGTCATCCTCGACAAAGCGGATGTCGTGGACTTTCGGGTCTATGCCGATCCGGTAGAGGCTTTCGAGGTAGAGGTCCTGCAGGTTCGGCGGGTTGGGCTTCAGGATCACCTGGAACTGGTAATAATGGCCGAGCCGGTTTGGGTTCTCGCCATACCGGCCATCCTTCGGCCGGCGCGAGGGCTGAACGTAGGCCGCCCGCCAGGCCTTCGGACCGAGCGCCCGCAGCACCGTGGCGGGATGCAGCGTCCCGGCGCCGACTTCCATGTCATAAGGCTGCAGGATCGCGCAGCCCTGCGCCGCCCAGTAGGATTGCAGCGTCAGGATCAGGTCCTGAAATGACGCGGGACGCGGGCTGGCCTTGGGCGGCGGCATGGGGGCGCTTTCGGATGCGGGACTATCCGGCCTAGCGCGTCAGATGGGGCGGTGCAACCGCCTCAGATGTCGTTGCGGCCGCGACCCCGGTCATGGTCGTTTTGGCCGAACCAGCCGATCCACGCGATGGCGATGCCGATCACAGCGCTCAGGATGAACAAGAAAGTGAACATGGCACCATGTCCTTCTTTTGGCCCCCGTATGAAATTGAGTTGGGCCCTGCTGCCTCGATTACAAGAAAAATCGGCTCGCCTACCAGGCGATCGCCCGGCCTTCAGCGACCGCAACGGACGCTGCGCTGCGGCTGCCATCCGCCGCGTGACTGACCATCGGCGCAAGCAAGGTCAACGGACCGGGCCGCAATCCCTTGCGGGCGCGCACGAGCACACGCCGGGCGGGTTCATCCGCCTTCGAGGCGATCGGCAGGACCGTTATCTCTCCAGCGTGTCGCTCAAGCGGGACGAGGAGGCGGGCAAGGTCAGCGGCCCGATGTATCAGGATAACCGGCGCGCGGGGCTTGGCGGCATGAAGCATCGCCTTCACCCAGTTTTCGAGCGGCAGTGTTTCAATGAAGGCCGTCATTTTGCCCGCGGCTGGCGGCGAGATCCGCCCCGGTTCGAAATAGGGCGGGTTCGCAAAGACCAGGCCGAACCGGTTCTGATGCAGTCGAACCCAGTCAGATGCTTCCCCTGTCTCGATCGTGACGCGCCCGGTCATGTTGTTGGCCGCAACGCCCCGGCGCGCCAGCGACGCCGTGGCCGCATCCTGCTCGATTCCCGTAAACCGAACGTCCGGAAAGCGATAGGCGGCCGGCAGCAGCGCGCCGCCGCATCCGCAGCCGAGTTCAAGCGCCTCATCACCGTTTCGCAGGTCGAGTGCAGCCGCGAGAAGGAGCGAATCAGTGCTTGCGCGAAAGCCGTCGACGGGCTGGAATAAAGTCACCCGCCCCTGATAAACCGTGTCGACCGTGTGAGCGATCACCCCGGATCAACGGACGCGAGGGCACGGGTCGCGACAAACCGGTCAGAACTGCGCACCATCACGCGGACCGGCACGAGCGGGCCGCGCCCATCGATGTGAGCCGTATGCTCATCAAGCACGAACGCTTCGATGCCCGCTTCATCCAGCAGGTGCCGGATGAAAGACAGTTTCACCGGATCGCTTGTACGGAAGACTTCATCCATCAGAACGCCTGTGAACGCAGGTTGATATCGACCGATCGTGCATCATAGGCGCTCGGCCGGTCCGGCTTCGGTCCGGCGCCGGTGACAATCTCGATCGTCTCGGTCTGGCGCGTGCCGCTGCTGCCGCCGAGCGGAAAGCCGAGGCCCACGCCGAGGCCAACGCTCGAACTCCCCCCAGATCCGACACCGCCGCCGATGCTGATCGTCGGTCCGCCGCCACCGCCCGATGCGGCGGCCTCCGCATAGGCATTCGTCACCTCGAACCAGTCCCGGCCTTCTTCAAGCGTGATCTCAGCTGCCCGCAGCAGCGCAAGGTTGCGCGCCCGCACGGGGTCTGCATCCGTGAACGACACGACATGGCGGCCTGTCTCGATCTGCTGGGAAGAATACCCGAGCGCACCGGGTTTTTTCGCGGGGGCATAGGCAGGGGCGCTGGCACAGCTTGCAACGACAAGGGCAAGCGCAAGGTAAAAAGCGTGTCTCATGGACCTAGTTTAGCGCCAAATCGGGGCTCCTGTCAGCCTGCTAACGCACGCGTGAGGCACGTAACCGTTGCATCCGGGACATGTTTGCGCTCAATATGTGCGGCTGGGTGCCGCGTCGTGTTTGCCAGCCGGATAGGTCAGGCTATCTGACAAATTAGGTAACCGCCCGGAGCTGTCCCGTTTGACGTTTGCGCCAAAACCCAAGAGCAAGGCTGCACTGGTTTCGGTTGTTGACCGGATGCAGGCGCTGGTTGCTGAAGATCTTGCGGCTGTCGAACGTCTGCTGGCCGAGCGCGCGGCGAGCCCAGTGTCCGTCATCCCGGACCTTTCAGGTTACATCGTGGCCGCAGGCGGAAAGCGTCTGCGCCCCCTGATCACGCTCATTTCAGCGCAGGCCGTCGGCCAGGCCAATCCCGCAACCCATGCCCTCGCCGCCGCCGTCGAGTTCATCCACACCGCCACGCTGTTGCACGACGATGTGGTTGACGACAGCGATCTCCGGCGCGGAAAGCCGGCCGCGAAAGCGATATGGGGCAACAAGGCGTCCATTCTTGTGGGCGACTTCCTTTTTGCCCGCGCCTTTAACTTGCTGGTTGAAACCAACAGCCTGGCGATCCTCAACCGCCTCGCCACCGCCTCGACGACCATTGCCGAAGGCGAGGTGCGCCAGCTCGCCGCCATGTCGGCGCGCGACCTGCCAACCGAGGAATACCTTGCAATCGTCGAGGCCAAGACCGGCGCGCTGTTCGAAGCCGCTGCCGAAACCGGCGCGCTGTCGGTGGGCGGTGAGGTCCATGCGCACGCCCTCGCCACTTACGGCAAGAATCTCGGGCTGGCCTTCCAGATCATCGATGACGCGTTGGACTATGGCGGCACGACATCTGTCATCGGCAAGTCGGTCGGCGATGATTTCCACGAAGGCAAGATCACGCTTCCGGTGATCATCGCCCGCCGCCGCGGCTCGGATGAAGACCGCGCCTTCTGGGAGCGCGCGCTCGACCCGGAAACGCAGCAGGATTCAGATCTTGCCCATGCCGTGCATCTGATCCGCGCCACCGGCGCCGCCGAAGCCACCGTGCAGGAGGCTGAAGCCTACGCCGCACTCGCCAAGGGCGCGCTGCGTACCCTGCCCGATTCGGTCTATCGCGACGCCCTCGAGGAACTCGCCGATTTCTGCGTCAGCCGGGCTTACTAGCGCCCCTCCGCCGCGAGCC
>JBGSVY010000288.1:0-16668 GCA_041752715.1 Hyphomonas sp. | reverse complement strand
CATCGGTCTGCGGGACTGGGCGCATGGATGACGATCAACGCAGGTTGGTATAAGCCGGATGGGAGCGAGGCGCCGCCGATCACGGGGCCGGACTACCAGTAGAGTAGAATATGATTGCAAGTCCTCGTGTATCCGGAGCCCCGCTCCCATCCGCAGGACCGACCAGACTGCCGCCAAATCCGGAAGGGGAAGCCCTGTCCGGCCTTTCGTGCTGCGCGGGCGACCCGTTCAGGACCCCTTGAACACCGGTGCCCGCTTCTCGAGGATCGCATCGACGCCTTCGCGATGGTCATCGGTTTCGTGCATCAGTGCCTGCGCCGCAGCCGACATTTCCATGATCGTATCATAGGACGCCGACGTGCCATGGCGCATCAGTGTCTTGGCGAGGCGCAGCGCCTGTGGCGGCTGTTGCGCGATCTTCGCCGCCAGGGCCATCGTTTCCTCCATCAGCGTATCGGCCGGCACAACCCGGCTGACGAGGCCCCATTCGGCGGCCGTCTTCGCATCGATCACATCTCCGGTGAACAGGAGTTCCGCCGCCCGCGAGGCCCCGATGAGCCGCGGCAGGAGCCAGGCACCGCCATCACCGGGAATGAGCCCGAGCTTCAGGAATGTGACGCCCATTTTCGCGGTGTCTGCTGCAATCCTGATATCCGCCATGCAGGCAACATCGCAGCCGAGACCGATCGCTGGCCCATTTATGGCCGAGACGAGCGGCACCTCGAGATTATACAGCGCACGGACGATCATGTGAATGTTGCGCCGGTATCCTTCGCGGATATCGGCCGGGCTGCCGCCGAACGCGCCGGAGCGTTCCTTCATCGCCTTGACGTCGCCGCCGGCCGAAAAAGCCCGGCCAGCCCCGGTCAGCACTGCGCAGCGGATCGACGCATCCGCAGTCACCTCGGCACACACGGCCGCAACGGCCGGACCGTCGCCTGCCTGCCCCAGCGCATTCATCATCTCGGGCCGGTTCAGCGTCATCAGCGCGATGGGCCCACGCTTTTCAAGAAGAAGGATCGACATGGCTTCAGGTCCTTGTAGCGTTGGGGATTCTGGCGAAACGTGTTCGTGGCGCAGGCGGAGGATTGGGCGGTCCGGCAAAACATTGCGCCTTCGCCATCCAGTCTGCGGCAACTGATCCGGTCACCTTGAGGGGCACATCGGCAATATTGCGTGTCTGCGTGACAACCTGGCAGAAGGCTTCGGCGGGGCCCTCGATCCGTTCGGTATGAGACGGCTCGCCAAAGGTCCAGACTGCGCCGGAGGGTGATGTCAGCATAAGGAAAGGCATGGCCTCCGGCACAGGCTCGCGCCGTGTCTTGTACGTCCAGCTGAAGGTATTTACACCGAGAACGATAATATTCTGTATACGGTCTTCACTCTGGCGAACCACGCCCAGATGATCATAGATCTCCTGCCCGTGCCCCCAGGTTTCCATGAGGCGCGCCGTGATCGACGAACGCGCACTCATGTCTGGGCCCGCCCATTTGAGGCGGGCTTTCGGGTCCGCCTGCGCGAAGGCGTCAGCCGTGCGCGTCACCTGCGCGGCCCAGGCTGCCACAAGCGCTTCGCCAGCAATGTCGCCGAGCTCGGCGCGCTCATACTCCCGCATGGGCTTGCCAGACGCCGCCATTGCCGCAAGGTGGCGTTCAAGTGCGGCTTCGTTCTCAAGCTGAAAAAATGCCATCCTGTTCCAGAAGTGGAGGTGGCGCATGACATCATTGATCGTCCAGTCCTTGAACTGGGTGGGCTCGTCGAAAGCATCGAGAGGCGCGGCGGACAGCAGCGCGCCAAGCGCCACGCTTTCCGCCCTGAAATCCTCCGCCTGCTGCATGTTCAGATTTCGCCCTTCACGTCTTTCATAACACCCGAAAAATCGAGCCCGTCAAAGCCCCGGTCGGAAAGGGACTGGTAGATCCCCTCTGCGAGGGCGCCGAGCCTGATCTCCGCACCGGACGCCCGGGCCGCATCGGCTGCGAGGTGCAGGTCCTTCAGCATCATCGCGACCGCAAAGCCTGCCTGGTAGTCACGGTTCGACGGCGCTGAGGGCACCGGGCCGGGCGCCGGGCAGTAGGTCGTCATCGACCAGTTCTGGCCGGACGAGACGGACGATATCCTGAAGAAGGTCTCGGCATCGAGGCCGAGCTTTTCGGCAAGGTTGAAGGCTTCACACGTGCCAATCATGTGAATGCCGAGCAGCATGTTGTTGGCAATCTTCGCCGCCTGCCCGTTTCCGGCGCCGCCAGCATGAAAGATGTTCTTGCCCATCGCCTTCAGCACCGGCTCGGCCCGGGCAAAGGCCGGTGGCGCGCCGCCCACCATGAATGTCAGCGTCCCCGCTTCTGCACCGCCGACGCCGCCCGACACGGGCGCATCGACCATGTCGAATCGTGCCGCCTCGGCCTTCGCAATCGCCTCGCGCGCGTCGGCCACCGCAATGGTCGAGCAATCGATGAACAGGGCGCCCTTGTCCGCATGGGCAGCCACGCCATCAGGCCCGAAATAGACGCCCAGTACGTGCTTTCCCGCTGGCAGCATACTGACGATCACACCCGTGCCGGATACAGCGTCCGCCAGCGAGGCGGCCGCCCGCGCGCCGCGCGCTGCTGCGGCCTTCACCGCCTCCGGGTTCAGGTCGAACGCCGTCACGTCATGCCCTGCCTTGACGAGGTTGGCGCACATGCCGGAGCCCATGTTGCCGAGGCCGATGAAGGCGATTCTCGTCATGTCACTTGTCCTCGAACTTTGCGGGGCGCTTTTCGCTGAACGCGGCCATGCCCTCCTTCTGGTCGGCGGTGCCGAACAGGCCCTGGAACAGGCGGCGTTCGAACTTCACACCTTCCGTCGTCGGAAGTTCCAGCGCGCGGGCGACCATTTCCTTCGCGGCCATCAGCGACGGCACCGAGAAGGCAGCGATTTCGTTTGCGGCAGCGAGCGCGACCTCCATCAGCGTATCATGCGGCACGACGCGGGAGACGAGGCCGATCCGGTCGGCTTCGGCGGCATCGATCATCCGGCCGGTGAGCACGAGGTCCATCGCCTTCGCCTTGCCCACCGCCTTGGTAAGGCGGATGGAGCCGCCCATGCCGGGCGTGACGCCGAGCTTGATTTCCGGCTGGCCGAACTTTGCCTTGTCTGAAGCGATGATCAGGTCGCACATCATGGCGAGTTCGCAGCCGCCGCCGAGGGCGAAGCCGTTCACCGCCGCGATCACCGGTTTACGGCTCGCGGCGAACCGATCCCAGCCGGCGAAATAGTCCTCGACATACATGTCGGAAAAGGATTGCGGCTGCATTTCCTTGATGTCCGCGCCCGCCGCAAAGGCACGACCCGCACCCGTCAATACACTGACGGCGATGTCCTTGTTCCGGTCGATGGCGGCGAAACACGCGACGATTTCAGACATGATCTCGGCATTGAGGGCATTCAGGCTGTCTGGCCGATTCAGCGTCACGACCGCGACGCGCCCTTTCTGCTCGAAAGTGATGGTCTTGTAGCTGGTCATGGCCCTACCCCATCGTCGGGATGACAAACGCCTGATCGCCGACATCGCCGTCTGGCCAGCGCTGGGTGACGGTCTTGATCTTGGTCCAGAACTTGATGCCTTCCGGGCCGTGCTGGTTGGTGTCGCCGAAGGCGGAGCGTTTCCAGCCGCCGAAGGTGTGGTAAGCCACGGGCACGGGGATCGGCACGTTGATGCCGACCATGCCGACATTCACCTGCGCGGCAAATTCGCGCGCGGCGCGGCCATTGGAGGTGAAGATGGCACAGCCGTTCCCGTACTGATGATCGGACGCGTAGCCGGCGGCTTCTTCCAGCGTTTCAGCGCGGACGACCTGCAGCACGGGCCCGAAGATTTCCTCATGGTAGGATTTCATCCCGGGCTTCACATGGTCGAACAGCGACGGGCCGATGAAAAAGCCCTTCTCGTGGCCTTGCAGCGTGTGGCCCCGGCCATCGAGCACGAGCCTTGCGCCTTCGTCCACGCCCATCTGGATATAGCTTTCGATCTTCGCCTTGTGCTGTGCGGAAACGACCGGGCCATAATGCGCCTCGGCGTCCGTAGAGATTCCGATCTTCAGCTTCTGCGCTTCGGCGGTCATGCGCTCGACAAACGCGTCGGCCGTCTTCTTGCCTACCGGAACGGCAACGGGCAGCGCCATGCAGCGCTCTCCTGCCGAGCCGTAAGCCGCGCCGACGATATCCTTGACGGCCTGGTCCATGTCCGCGTCCGGCAGGATGATGCCATGGTTCTTGGCGCCGCCCATGGCCTGCACGCGTTTGCCGTGAGCGGTGCCGGTGGCATAGACATATTGTGCGATGTCGGACGATCCGACGAAGCTGACGGCCTTGATATCAGGGTGCATGAGAATGGCGTCCACCGCCACCTTGTCGCCATTGACGACGTTCAGCACGCCTTTCGGCGCACCGGCCTCGAGCATCAGCTCGGCAAGTCGGATTGGCACCGAGGGGTCTTTCTCGGAGGGCTTCAGGATAAACGTGTTGCCGCAAGCGATGGCGACGGCGGCCATCCAGCACGGGATCATGGCGGGAAAGTTGAATGGGGTGATGCCGGCGCAGACGCCGAGGGCCTGACGCATGGAGTAGACATCGATGCCAGGGCCGGCGCCTTCGGTGTATTCGCCCTTGAGGAGATGCGGCACGCCGCAGGCAAACTCCACCACATCGAGGCCGCGCTGGATATCGCCTTTGGAGTCGGCGATCACCTTGCCGTGCTCGGACGACAGCAGGTGCGCGAGCTCGTTCATGTTGGCTTCGACGAGCGCCTTGAACGCGAACATCACGCGCGCCCGTCGCTGCGGATTGGTGCTGGCCCAAGCCGGAAGGGCGGCTTTCGCCGCGTCAACCGCCGCGCCGAGTTCTGCCGCCGTGGCGAGCGCGACGCGGGCCTGAACCTCTCCTGTATTCGGGTTGTAGATGTCGCCGAACCGGCCGGACGTGCCCGGCACCATGACGCCATTGATAAAGTGGTGAACCTCGCGCACGGGCCGTCCTCCTCGCAGCTTGTTGTACGAGGGCTTGCCGCATTTCGGCGTGAGGGGCAACACAGACGCCCTTGGCTGGCCCCAACGTCAGGCGGGGCGCGATGTGTCGTAGGGGCTATCGAGCGAGAAGGCCGGAATGCGGGCAACCATTTCCACGCCCTCCTCGTCAACGAGGTCATAGGTCCCCGACATCATGCCGGACGGGGCAGAAAGCGGCGCGCCCGACGTGTAGCTGAACCGTTCTCCGGGCGCGAGCGTC
Organism: Hyphomonas sp.; assembly: GCA_041752715.1. Taxonomy (GTDB): domain Bacteria; phylum Pseudomonadota; class Alphaproteobacteria; order Caulobacterales; family Hyphomonadaceae; genus Hyphomonas. The sequence continues at coordinate 11,400 of JBGSVY010000288.1, read as the reverse complement.
GGCATCTGGCCGATCACGCCCTCGCCATCAACGGCCTGCAGGCGCCCGGCCGCATCAACGATCCGCCAGTGACGCCGGATGATCGTCCATGTCCGGCCGCTCTCGTTCTCGACCTCGACCGTGTAGGCCCAGATATAATGGCTGCGCGCCGGCTCGGATTCATCGTGCATGAACCGCGGTCGCACGCGGATGCGCACACCCCCGGTGATCTCTTCATACAAGGGAGGTGCGTGCCGCCGAGCCATCGGGTGAACCTGCCCGTCCTTCCTTCACACAGTGTTAAGCGCAGCCGTCAGGTCCTGTTCCAGATCGTCTGCATCCTCGAGGCCGACCGACAGGCGCACCCAACTGCGATCGAGGCCCATGGCGGCCTGTTCGGCGTCCGAGAGCGCGCGGTGCGTCGTGGTCGAGGGATGGCAGGCCAGCGATTTGGTGTCGCCGAGATTGTTGCAGATATCGACCAGGCGAAGCGCATTCAGGAACCTGAAGGCTTCGGCCTGCCCGCCGTGGAGCGAGATCGCCATCAGGGTGCCGCCGGAGGTCATCTGCTTCTTGTGGACTGCGTAGTGTGGATGATCCGCGCGATGCGGGTAGCGGACAGCCCGCACGGCGGGGTGGGCAGCCACGATGTCAGCAAGGCGCGCTGCGCTCCGGCTCTGCGCATCGACGCGCAGCTGCAGGGTTTCAAGGCCCTTGAGCACGACCCAGGCGTTGAACGGCGAGGCTGCGGGGCCCATGTGCCGCAACCAGGGATCGTAAACATCCACCATCAGCGTCTCGTCGCAGAGGATCGCACCTGCCAGCACACGGCCCTGCCCGTCCATGTGCTTGGTCGCGGAATAGACGACGACATCGGCGCCAAACGCGAACGGCTTCTGAAGAACGGGGGATGCAAACACATTGTCGACAACCAGCAAGGCCCCGGCTTCCTTGCAGAGCGCAGCAACGGCGGCGATATCGACGCCATCGAGCAAGGGATTGGCTGGCGTCTCGATCAACACGAGCTGGCAACCCTTTGCAATCTCCCGCCGCCACGCCTCCAGGTCAGCGCCATCGACAAATGTGGTCTGGATCCCGAATTTCGGCATCTGGTTGGCGATGATCCAGCGGCAGGAGCCAAACAGCGCCGTCGCAGCGACGACACGGTCGCCAGCCTTAAGCGGCGCGAGAATGGCGGTGGAAATGGCGCCCATGCCCGAGCCGGTCGCCCGGCAGGCCGCTGCCCCTTCGATCAGGCATAGCTTTTGTTGAAGCATCTCGACCGTCGGGCTGCCATACCGGCCATAGACGAAGCCCGGTTCCTTGCCGGCCATGCGCGCTTCGGCCTGCTCGGCAGAGGCATAGGCGAAACCTGATGTCAGGTAGATCGCCTCCGATATTTCGCCATGTGGTGACCGCATCAGCCCGCCGCGCACCGCCTGCGTGGCGGGCTTCCAGCCCTTCTTGTCGTCACCGCCCGATGCATCGGCCATGGCGCCTAAATCCTTGTGTTTCCGGCCCCGCGACTTATGCCTGACAAAGCGAGGGGTGCAAGAGATGGCAGACCAGACCGGGGTGCTCCCGGACTTTGAAATCGAGGCAATGCTGGCCGATGGCGGGGTGCGCACCGAGCGCGCGCTGGAGCCCGGCCAGCTGCAGCCGGCCAGCCTTGACCTGCGCCTTGCCGAGGATGCCTACCGGCTGCGCGCGAGCTTCCTGCCCGGCAAGGACCGCAAGGTCATCGACGTGCTGCAGCGCGAGCCGGAGCTTGAACTGCACCGGGTGGACCTGTCGGACCGGGGCACGGTGCTGGAGACAGGCTGCGTCTACCTGATCCCGCTACAGGAGAAGCTCAGCCTGCCGCCGGGCATCTCGGCACGGGCCAACCCGAAGAGCTCGACCGGGCGGATCGACGTATTTGCGCGCCTCGTCGTCAATCGCGGCGCGAGTTTCGATGACGTGCCCATGGGCTATTCAGGGCCGCTCTACCTCGAAGTCTCCCCGCGCACCTTCCCGATCCTCGCGCGCACGGGCGACCGCCTGGCGCAGATCCGCTTCAAGCGGCGGCGGCCTGATCCGCTGAAGGAACGCACCGTCTCCATCGATCTCGAGCCACCGCCGGGCCAGCCGGCGGGCTACCGGGCGAAACCCCATTCGGGCGTGATCGATCTGCGCGGGATCGGCCAGCATGATGCCAGCCAGTTCTGGGAGCCGGTCTATCCGCGCAATGGCCGGATCGTTTTGAATCCCGAGGATTTCTACATTCTTGCGAGCCGGGAGAGCGTCAAGGTGGGCCCCATGGAGGCGGCCGAAATGGCCCCCATCGCGCCGGAACTTGGCGAGTTTCGCGCACACTATGCAGGCTTCTTCGACCCCGGCTTTGGCACCAACAAGGGCGGAAGCCGGGCCGTGCTGGAGGTGCGCTCACGCGACGTGCCGTTCATTCTCGAACACGGCCAACCGGTCGCCAAGCTCGTCTACGAGCCAATGACCTCCAAGCCGCAGGCCCTTTATGGTGGGCAGGGATCAAACTACCAGGGCCAGGGCCTCAGATTGTCGAAGCATTTTGGCGTCTGATCGCCCCGTCGCCTGGTCGCTCACCCCGGACTGCGCCGGAGTGAGCGGATTCTGGACAGACGCGGCCGCTTACTTTCCGAACGCGTAGACGAGCGAGACGCGGGTGATCGTGTCGGTCTGCTCGAACCCGAGTGGCGGGTCGGTGTCGTAGCGCACGTCGAAGGCGAAGCGGGCCGACAACGCGCCGGTCAGGCCAGCCGTGATGGCGAGCGAGTTGCCGACCTGTGTCGAGGTTTCGGCATAGAGCACGTTGGTGTCGTTGGTCAGTTTGACATTGTCATTGAAGGCGTGGGCAAACTTTGAAGCGCCAACGACAGAGAAACTCTGCTCGGTATCGCCCGGAATGAAGACCGGTGCGGGCACATCCCGAACTTCATCGATCTTGAGACCCGGACCGCCTTCGATGGCCCAGCTTGTCGTCTCGCCCATCAGGATGCGATAGCCGAGACCGCCACCGATGAAAGACCGGCTCTCGAAGCCAGAAAACTCGTCACGCTCATGCGACAAACGGCCGAACCCGTAGGTGCGCTCGGTAAAGTCGCGATCAAGCTGGCCGGCGAGGAAGACCCGGTTGCGTGTCTCGGTGCCGTCTGTCTTGCCATAATCGGCAAGCGCCTCGACGCTCGGGCGCCAGACACCGCCGTCGCGCGCCAGCTTGACGCCGAGTGACACGTCCGTGGTCTCCGTGTTGCCGGTCGTGAACCCGGCGCCAAACGCGCCTTCGCCCGCCCAACCGCTGGACTGCGCAACTGCAGGTCCCGCTACAGAAAGGAGCAGGCCCGCGCACAGTATCATCCTGATTTTCATGTCATTTTCTCCCTTTGGTGAATGACGGCGGCGGATATGGCCGACATTCAAAGGGAGGGGAACCGGTCAAAAACACCCCGGCGGGTGCATCAGAATGAAAATGGCGGCAACGAGTCGAAGGCCTTCTTCAGCGCCTCGCCCCAGCCTTGCGACACCATCTGGAAATACGGGTCCTCGCGGGGAATGCGCCGCGACACGCCGAGACGCAGCGCATCTGCCTCGATCACCTGAAGGTCAAGCGGCAGGCCAACGGAGAGGTTCGCCTTCATCGTTGAATCGAACGACACCATAAGCAGTTTCACCGCGTCCTCGATCGGCATCGCCGGATTGAACGCCCGGACAAGGATCGGTCGGCCATATTTGGTTTCGCCGATCTGGAAGAAGGGCGTGTCATCGCTCGCTTCGATGAAATTGCCTTCCGGATAGATCAGGAACATCCGCGGCGTCATGCCTTTCACCTGACCGCCGAGCAGGATCGTCGAATTGAAGCTGGTATCGGCTGTCTGTCCGGTCGACGCATTCGCCCGGATGACTTCCTTGAGTGTCTCGCCGACAATCCGGGCGGCCTGGAACATCGTGGGCGTCTCAAGGATCGACGGGCGGCGTTCGGCGGGGGCTTTGGTGCGTTCCTCGAGCACGCTGATTACCGATTGCGTGGTGGCGAGGTTGCCGGCGGTCATCAACACCATGGCCCGATCGCCCGGCACTTCCCATGTGAACATCTTGCGGAACATCGAGATGTTATCGAGACCGGCATTGGTGCGCGTATCGGACATGAAGACCAGACCGCGGTCCAGCCGCAACCCGACGCAGTATGTCATGATGGAATGCCCTTTTGCCGCTTCCGGCTTATTGTTGTTGCACCTGTATGGACACGGCAAGCGATTCGCCCGCCGCGCCGAACCGCATACCAGAAACGGGCGCCGCCTCGCTGTAGTCAAGCCCTGTCGCTACGCGCACATAACGCTCGTCGGGCGAAATCGCGTTGGATGCATCGAACCCGACCCAGCCGACACCATCGACGTGCGCCTCCGCCCAGGCGTGCCCGGCCTCCTGGTCGATGCGGTCGTTCATCAGGAGGTAGCCGCCGACATAGCGCGCGGGATAGCCGAGGAGGCGCGCGATGGAGATGAAGATATGCGCATGGTCCTGGCAGACGCCGTGCCCGGCTTCGAGCGCGGTCTCGGCGGTTGTCGACGCGTCGGTCATGCCTGTTTCATAGGCCACCGCCTCGCGCACCCGCGCCATCAGCTGATGCAGGCGCGGGATGTCGCCGAGGCTCGCGTCCGGCACGGATTTCGCGAGCCGACGCAGGGCCGGGCCCGGACGGGTGAGCGGCGTGACCCGCCGGTAGAGCCAGAGCGGCGAAGGGCCCTTGTGCGGGCCGACGATGCCGGAGCCGTCCTCCACCTCGACCTCGCCGTCGCAGATGATGGCGAGATCGGAGTCATCGCCCGAAACGCCGATCAGCTGCACCCGGTTGGCATGCTGGTCATCGAACGCGGCTTCGACCCGGCCGCCTTCGACAGTGATCGTCCAGTTGCGAACCTGCTGGCGTGACCGCGATTTCGGCGTCGACCGGAATTGCAGCAGGCCGTATTCGACCGGGCCGTCATAGGCGTAGCGCGTCGTGTGATGGATACGGATCAGCATGCGGCCGGCCTCAATTCGTGAAACGGTAGTCCTGCTCGACCTGCGCGGCGAGCGCGTTGTTCTGGCGGATGAAATCAAGCAGGAATTCGTGAAGGCCCGCCTCGATGATCTCGTCGATCGCGAGGTCCTCCATCCTGTCGCGCATGGCGAGGGCCTTTTCGAGGCTCGGCGAGCGGATGCCGTAATCGGTTGCGAGATGGCCGAGATTTCCGGCCGTCTTCTTGAGGCAATAAATCAACGAGCGCGGCATCCGGCGATCGAGGATCAGGAAGTCCGCGATGGCAACCGGGCTCGTCTCGCCGCCGTGCAGCCAACGGAACGCGCGCTCGGCCGAGGCTGATCGCAGGATGGTTTCCCATTGCACATTGTCGAGCGCCGAGCCGACCAGCGAGACCGAGGGCAATAGCACATAATATTTGACGTCGAGGATGCGGGCGATGTTGTCGGCCCGCTCGATGAAGGTTCCGAGGCGGGCGAAATTGAAGATGTCATTGCGCAACATCGTGCCGATCATGGCGCCGCGCACGAGCGCACTTTGCTGGCGGATGATGGCAAGGACGCCTGGCAGTTCGGTTTCGCGAACCGGGCGCTTCAACGCTTCTTTCAATGTGATCCAGCTTTCGTTGACGGCCTCCCACACCTCGCGGGTCAGCGCAGTGCGCACCAGCCTGGCATTGTTGCGCGCAGATTCGATCACCGAGAGCACGCTTGACGCATTTTGCGGTTCACGCAGCAGAAAGTCGATCACGTTGGGTGCATCGAACGGCCGGCCGAGCGCGGTAAACTGGTCACGCGCCCACGCGGTGTCGATGATCGAGGCCCATTCGGCCTCGGCATCAGAGGCCCGCGTCAGCGCGATACGAAATCCGGCGTCCACCAGACGCGACGTGTTCTCGCTTCGCTCGAGATAGCGAAACATCCAGAACAGGCCGCCTGCAGTCTTGCCGAGCATCTTGGCGTCAGTCCTCCAGGACCCAGGTGTCTTTGGTGCCGCCGCCCTGGCTCGAATTGACGACGAGTGAGCCCTTCTTGAGCGCGACGCGCGTCAACCCGCCGGGGGTAATGTCGATGCCGTCCGGTGAGACGAGCACGAACGGGCGCAAGTCGACATGGCGCGGCGCGAGGCCGGAGCGGGTGAAGATCGGCACAGTCGAGAGCGCGAGGGTCGGCTGGGCAATATAGGCGCGGGGGCGCGCCTTCAGCTTGTCGCGGAATTCGGAAAGCTCACGCCGGCTGGCCGCCGGGCCGACAAGCATGCCATAGCCGCCGGAGCCGTGCACTTCCTTGACGACGAGTTCGTCGAGGTGGTCGAGCACGTAGGACAATGATCCGGGTTCGGCGCAGCGCCAGGTGGGCACGTTCTTGAGGATGGGTTTCTCGCCGGTATAGAACTCGACGATTTCCGGCATGTAGGAATAGATCGCCTTGTCATCGGCGATGCCGGTGCCGGGCGCGTTGGCGATGGTGATGCCGCCTGACCGGTAGACATCGAGGATCGCCGGCACACCGAGCATGGATTCCGGGCGGAAGTTCAGCGGGTCGAGATAATCGTCATCGACGCGGCGATAGAGCACGTCGATGGGGGCAAAGCCGCGCGTGGTGCGCATCGCAATGCGGCCGTTGACGACACGCAAGTCATGGCCTTCGACAAGTTCGGCGCCCATCTGGTCGGCAAGGAAGGCATGTTCGAAATAGGCAGAGTTGTGAATGCCGGGCGTTAGCACGGCCACGGTCGGACGGCCCGAACAAGCCGCTGGCGCGCACGCGGCAAGCGACCGGCGAAGGGATTTCGGATAATCGCTGACCGACCGTACACGGATCTTCGAGAACAGCTCCGGGAACATCTGCAACATCGTTTCCCGGTTCTCCAGCATGTAGGAGACGCCGGACGGCGTGCGGGCATTGTCCTCGAGCACGAAGAACTCATTCTCGGCCGTGCGGACAAGATCGACGCCGACAATGTGGGTGTAGACATCACCGGGCGGCGCGACGCCGATCATTTTTGGCAGGAAGGCCTCGTTGCTCTCGATCAGTTCGAGGGGCACGCGGCCTGCGCGGATGATTTCCTGACGGTGGTAGATGTCGCGCAGAAAGGCGTTGATCGCGCGCACGCGCTGTTCGATGCCTTTGGTCAGGCGGGCCCATTCCTTGGCAGAAATGATGCGCGGCACGATGTCGAAGGGGATCAGGCGTTCGTCGGCTTCATCAGCCCCATAGACGTTGAAGGTGATTCCGGTACGCCGGAAGAAGGTTTCGGCTTCCTGGGATTTGCGGCGAAGGCGCTCGGGCGCTTCGGCGGCAAACCAGTCACAGTACCGGGCATAGGGCGCGCGAGGACGGTCGCCATTGCCTGTCATCTCGTTGAAAAATGGAGAAGTTTCAGCCATGTCGCTGACCTTACTCCGGATCGCGCCCGGCTCAATGGGCGAGCCATTCACGCCGGACCTCTCGCAGGCGTGCACACGGATGCAGCACGCGCGCCTTCCCACTGCTCAAGATGCAGGCATCAGGGCTGCGGCGCGACCGGCACCAGGGGCCAGAACAGCGGAATCACGACGGCCGCGACCGCCACAAAGATCAGGTTGAGAGGCGCGCCGAAGCGCACGAAATCCATGAACTTGTAGCCTCCGGCCCGGTAGACCAGCGTGTTGGTCTGGTAGCCAATTGGTGTGGCGAAGCTGGCGCTGGCGGCAAACATCACGGCGACGACGAAAGGCCGCGGGTCAATACCGAGTTCGGTTGCAAGACCAATGGCAATCGGTGTGATGAGGATGGCCGCCGCGTTATTACTCATCACTTCGGTGACCAAAGAGGTGAAAGCGTAAATCACGACCAACAAGACCAGAGGTCCGTAGCCATGCGTGATCGCCGTCAGCCCGCTGACAACGAAGGCAGCCGCGCCCGTTTTGTCCATCGCGATGCCGAGCGCAAGCATGCCGAAGATCAGCATCAGGATATCCCAGCGCACCGACTGGTAGGCCTCCTGATGATCGAGGCAGCCAAATGCCACGACAGCCGTCGCGGCGATCAGGGCAAGACCGGCAATCGGCATGAGTTCAATGGCGGAGAGCCCCATGACGAGTAGCACGGCGACAATCGCGATGGGCGCCTTGTCGCGCCTGATGGCCCGCTCGGATGTTTCCGTCAGATTGTTGAGATAGCCCTCTTCAAACACATCGCGAAGGCCGCGCGGCGGGCCTTCGAGAAGCACCGTGTCACCGACTTCGAACCGCAAATCGTCGAGTTGCCGGGCCATATTCTCGCCGCGCCTGTGGATCGCCAGCACGTAGACACCAAACAGCCGCGCGAGGCCGATGCCGGCAAGCCGGCGGCCGATGAGGCGGGAGTTCGGGCCGATGACGCCCTCCATCACGACAGCTTCGGACGTCTGAACAGGTTCAAAGGCCGTTCCGGTGCCAGCCTGCGCGCCAATCGCGACGTTGCCTGCCTCCTTGAGCGTCAGCATTTCCGACACAGGCGAGCGCAACACGATCCGGTCTCCCTCGCGGATGACCAGCGTCTTCAGGTCCTTGCGCAGCGAGATGCCGTCCCGGAAAACGTCAATCACCGTGAAGCCTTTTTCGGCCGAGAAGCCGGTTTCCGCAATCGTGCGGCCGACAAGGTCAGAGCCAAGAGGGATGAGAATCTGGGCGACGAAACGCCTTTCGCGCTGGTCAGGCAGCAGGGCAGCAAGGGACTCGCGTGACGGAAGCAGGAGCGGTGAAAGAACGAGGACATAAACCGATCCGACCCCGGCAAAGATGATACCTGCGGCCGTAATCTCGAACATGCCGAACGCCGCGATCCCCAAGCTCTGGGCCACACCATCGACGAGAATGTTCGTCGACGTGCCGATGAGGGTCGTCGTGCCACCAAAAATCGCTGCAAACGAGAGCGGGATGAGCAGCCGGGACGGCGCGATACCGATCGCCTTGGCCAACCGGATCGCGACCGGAATCAGAACGATCACGACGGGCGTATTATTGATGAAGGCCGAGAGCACGATCACAACCAGGAGCATTGCAAGGATAGCAATTATGGGCGAACCGCGTGTCGCAATACGCGTCACCATGCGTCCGGCCGCGTCGATGACGCCCGTGCGCTCAAGCGCAGCCGACAGGACGAACATCGCGGCGACCGTGACAGGCGCGGAATTGGAAAAGACCGATAATGTCTCCCCGACGGTGAGGATGCCCGTCAGCATCAGCGCGCCAAGCGCAAGCAGGGCGACAATGTCGGCCGGCAGCTTCTCGCGCACGAAGCCGAAAAAGACGATGACGACAAGCAGAAGCACAAAGGCGATCTGGAAGGTCCCGTTTTCGAGGAGCGGCGCGAGCATGCGTATCCTTCGACAAGATGAACAGGCTGTCAGACTGGCCCGGTTTGGGTGGCTGGCGCAACCTGAATTGACGGCAGGCTGGCCGGCTTCACTTAACGGGTTGGCGTGAAGGCAACATCGCCCTAAGGCTCGCTTCGCACCGATCATGGAGCCGGTTTCGATGCCCTTTCCCTTGCTGAACCTCGCAGGTCTGGCGACCATGCTGGCCTTGTTCACGGTCGCCGGGTGCTCTCCGGATGCGGCGCCCAAGGGGTGTGACGGGGCGCTCGGCGTTCATCGCACGCTCTCGCTGACGGGCGACATGCCACCGCTGTTCGACTTGCTGGAGGAGAATGAGGTTGTCCTGTCCTTCGATGACGGACCTCATTTTTCGGGTACCGAACGCGTGCTGGACCTCCTCGACGGCGAATGCACACAGGCAACCTTCTTCCTCGTCGGCAGGGAGGCGGAACGACACCCAAAGATTGTGGCCGAAATCCTTGCGCGCGGACACACGATTGGCGGCCATACCTGGTCGCATCCTGACCTTTCGAAGATGACGATCGACGACGCCCTCGTAGACATTACCAAGGGCAATCAAGCGATTGCTGCTGCGGCGGGCAGGAGCGTAACCTTCTTCCGGTTCCCGTTCATCGCGACGACCCCCGATCTCCATGCCGCGATCCGCGCCAACAGTCTGATCGATGTCACCGTCACTGCCGATGGGGAAGACTGGACAAATCTGACACCCGAACGGTCTGTCGAAACGCTTATGAAAAAGCTCGAAGCCGGCCAGCGCCGCGGCATCGTCCTGCTTCACGACCCCTACCCGCGATCTGATGAACGCACGCGCATCCTGTTGAAATCATTGAAGTCTGAAGGTTACCGCGTGGTCGCGATCACTGACTAGGGAGGCTGATCCTGACCCCGCCCGATGGCATGCTTCGTGCAGCAGGCCCGTTATGACCCGCCCGTTTCGCGCCGCCGTTTTGCCGGTCCTGATCTTCACAGCCGGCTTTGCGGTCTGTGCAAGCGCGATCTCGCTCGGCCTGCGGGCGGCGACACCGATGCCAGACATGCTGGTGCTGAGCCCGAAGCTCAAGGCCTACAGGGCGAATCCAGATCGCTTTGACACGGTGTTCATCGGAACGTCGCGCACATTTTACCACATCGTTCCGGAGGAGATTGAAGCGGGCGCAGCGATGGCCGGCTGCCCGGATCTCAAGGTGTTCAATTTTGGTGTGTTCGGACTGACAGGGGCAGAGCAGGACTGGCTGATCGAACAGGTGGCCTCTGCCGGTGCAGGGTCGCTGAAGACGGTGGTGATCGAAGACCCCCTGCCGAATCCGCGCGAGCCGGCCGAAGCGACGACCGACCGTGCGCGCTATTTCCTCGCGCCGTCGCTCTGGGGCGCGCAGATCGACAGCATCCGCGCCTATCCCGAGTCGATCGCCAAGCGTGTTTTCCGGGGCGGCGTGTTCGGTTGGGGCGTGCTGTTCGACCTTTCGGGCGCCGGGCGGGCATCTGCGGCCGTCTTCCCGCCGGTGGATGGCGCGAGCGGCGACGAGGAACCTGCATTCATGGCGACGGATGGCTTCGAGCCGCTCGGATCGGTCGTAACTGACGGTATCCTCGCCCGCCGCGATGCTTTTCTGTCCGATCCTGCCGGCTTTGCCACGTCGCTCGCGCGCTATGGCGCAGCAACGAACGAAGATGTCAGCGACCGTGCCGCCTATCTCGGCCAGCGGCTCGGCGCGTTGCAGGCGCGTGGGCTCAATGCCGCGCTCTACATCTCACCTGACCTTGCCGAACTGGACCGCACCCCGCGCACCGGCGAAGCGGTTCGCGCGCTTCAAGGCGGCTATTCCGTGCTGAACTTCAATCGTCCCGATCATTATCCAGACCTCTTCCAGCGCGACCTGTGGTATGATTTCAGCCATCTTGGCGAGGCCGGCGCACGGGAACTGAGTTTGCTTGCGGGCGAGGAATTGTGCACCGCGATCAAACCAAAAGAAGCGGCTGGCGATGCTGTTCGTTGAGGCCCGCTTCTTCCTGTTTTTCGCGGC
>JBGSVY010000287.1:0-6655 GCA_041752715.1 Hyphomonas sp. | reverse complement strand
GGGCGGGGCCGGTAGCTGCGCTCTACCAGCAGGGACGCGTGGCGCATGCGGGCCTCTACGCCCAGCTTGAAGACCAGATGTGCCAGTTCACCGGGCGCAGTCCCGCCGAAGCCAGTGACCGCGTGGACGCCCTCGTCTGGGCGCTCTGGGCGCTGCTCATCGAGGGCCGGGGGCCGCGCGTGCGGGCGCTCTGACGGCGCGTTGTCCTGTAGCGGTGGCTGCAGGCGGTATCGTTAATGAAGGCTTTCCTGCAGACCGCGCATTTGGCCGGCCCATGACAGCGAACCTTAGGGCCGGGCTGTTAAGCATATCCCATGCTCAAGTCTGTTCAGCGCCCCACATTGCTCGATGTGCTGATCCGGGGAACCCCGGAACCGCCCGAACATGTCCGCCGCGACATGCTGGGGATGATGTACTCGCGGTTCCATTCCTACAAGGTTCCGATCGCTGTAATGACCCTGCTGACGACCAGCCTCGCTTTTGCGGTGCTGGCGCTGAACGGCGTCACCTTCATCGTGGGCGTCTGGTTCGTGGTGTTGCTGTTTGTCAGTGGCGTGATGTTCAAGAGCGGGCTGCGCAAGCTGGATTTCGATCCGCGCGACATCCGGTCGGGCCGTTTCATAGGCCGGGCAGAGCGCGCTTCCTTCCTGCTGGGGGCGGTGTGGAGTTCGGTTTGCTTCATCAATCCGGTCCAGGACATGGTCGCACAGGTCGTGCTGGTTGCGTTGACCATGGGCATGGCCTGTGGCGCTGTCCTGTTCACCGCGCCGCTCGTCGGCGTCGGCATTCGCTACCTGCAAGCGACGCTGATGGTCGTCGTGCTCGCTGCGATCATGTGGCACAATGAATGGGTCTACGTGATCAGCCTCTTCGGGTTTGCGCTGACGGCTGGCCTGTGCGTGAGCGCGATGAGCTTCTATAATTCCACGACCGAACTCGTTGAATCGTCCCATGAATCGGGAAAGATGGCGACGCTGCTGGAGCAATCGCTCGAGAATGCGACCTATGGCTTTGCGATCTTCGGTCTCGATGGGCACCTGCTTGCGTCGAATTCCTACCATCGTGACCATTTCGCCTCAAAGAGAGGACGGGACTTCAAGATCGGCCGCCGCGAGGTGATGATCGACGGCGATCGCTGGCTGGTCCAGAATGTCAGCGAAATGCCGAACGGGCACATCATGGTGTCGCACACGGACATTTCCCGCCAGAAGGAAGTCGAGCGCAATCTGCGCGAACTGCACGACGAGATACAGCAGACTGAACAGGCGCGCGTCGCCTTCATTTCGCAGGCCTCCGCGTCGATCGAGACACCGGCGCGCTTCATCCGGGCGCTCGCCAGCGCCTTCACGCTCGAATCGCGTATTTCCTTCAGCCCCGAGGAGCGCGGCCGGCTTGCCAGCGAACTCGAACGCGAAGCCGACCGATTGATCGCGATGATCCAGACACTGCGCGAAAGCGTCTTGCAGACACCCTCCAACGCTGATCGCCGGCCCTCAATGCTCCGCGCAGCGCTTGCTGGCGCCATGGCAGACCTTGAGTGCGTGATCGAGATCGATGCCGAGGCCGACGCGGCCAATCCAGCCTTCCCTGCGGACCTTTTCGGCGCAGCGGTGGGGGCGTCGGCCGCTTGGGTGTCTGGCGACAGCCGCACGGCCGTCAGGGTTTCCGCAAAGCGCGTCGATGGCCGCAAGCTGGAACTTTGCTTCCGGTCGAGCCCGCGTCCGGCCGGTGAGGATCACCGGTCGCCGGACGCCGCGCCCCTATCGCCGATCAAAGCAGGGGCGACCCAGCAGACGATTCACGAACTCTGGCTGGCGCTGGCCAGCGAGGATGCAGCCTTTGAGGCCTCAGGGGCGGCTCGGATGGTACGCGTCATCCTGCCGCTGGCCGTCGAGGACCGTGTCTGGAATTTCCCGCCGCAACAATCGGCTAGAAGCGCCGGGTAATCGGCGGCCCATCATCGGCTGCTCGGTCACGCACGTTTCATGTTGCGGGGCGTAGATTACACGGTATTAACTCAGCCGTGGCTGAAAAGTTGAAAATCCTGATTGCTGGGGGTGGTCCCGCAGGTCTGTCGCTTGCCGCGTTTCTTGGCCAGGGTCAGGACGTGGATGTTACGGTTATCGAAAAATCGGACCGGATTGGCGGGAAATCCTACTCGGTCGGCTTTCAATCAGGGGTCGTGGAGTTTGGCACCTGCTATGCCACACGGGCCCACCGCACGGCGCTTTCCTGGATGAAGCAGGTCGGCATCACGATCCAGAGGGTCGGTGACAGCCATGTCGACGGCCTGCCCTTGTCGGCGTGGATCAAGCAGGTGGGGAATGAGCCGCTGATTGCAGAGGCCGCGCGCTACATCGATGCGCGGCGCGGCATTCTGCGGCGGCTATCGGCCTCCAAGCATGATCCGGCGCTGCTCCAGATGCTGGCGGCGCCGACGCAGGACTGGCTGGACGCCAAACGGCTGCACAAGATCGGGCGGCTGATGCTGCGCATCGTGACCGGTATGGGCTATGGCCGCCTGGACGAGGTGCCGCTGCTTCACACGCTGCGCTGGGTCGATCCAGACCTGCTATTGTCGGGCGTATTCCATGATGTGTTCATGCCGGTCGAGGGCTGGTCGGAATTCTGGAACCGGCTGGCGGCGCCGATGAATGTGCGCACACAGACGGAAATTACCGCAATTGACAGGTCGGGTCCGGGGGCAGAGGTGACGTTGGCGACTGGCGAGACCGAACGCTATGATGCGGTCGTCTGCGCGATGCCGTTGCATGCGTTTTTTAAACTGACCGAACCGGACGCCGAAGAGGCCGCCATCGCGGCATCGGTCCGCTGGGGCGGCTTTGCAACGAGTCTTGCCGTGGTCGAAGGGTGGCCGCTGCGAAAGCTCGAATTCTTCAGCGCCGCGGTTGTGTCCGCCGCGGCGGAAGGCCGGTTGCTGTCGCGCCGGTATGAAGGGACCGAGCCGACGTTTGGCGGAGATCTCTATATCCTGAACCAGTTGCCAGGAGGCTACTCTGAGGCGGAACTCGGCGAGCTCCTGTCGCATGAATGCGAACGCTATGGCGCGAAACTGAAAACCGTCATTGAACAGAAGATCTGGGACTATTTCCCGCAACTGGCGCCAGAGGCGATTTCGGGCGGCATCCTTGCGTCCATGCGCGCTGTGCAGGCGCGCCGGTGCACATGGTATACGGGCGCGACGTTTTCCCACGAGGCCGTCTCGAATATCGTCAGCTTCAATGCAGGGCTTGCCGCCCAGATCCGCGCAAACACTGTCCGGGCTTGCACGCGCGAGGTCACCGCCGGCCGGCCAGCCCGCCGGTCTTCCCCGCTGAGACAGGCGCTGCGACGTTAAGGGGGGCGATGAGCGGCGCGGGCGGTCCCTGCCGTCAGTCGTTCGGGAAGGTCATGATCGTGCGGCCCTGCGTGTCGATGCCGGGAACACAGCCCTCGGTCATTATGCAATCGGTCCGGGTCGCAATATCGGCGCTGAGCCCCTGCATGGACGAGACAATGCCCATCGTTGAGGTCATTTGTGCAAAGAGCATACTGACAGACTGAGTGATGATCATATCGGCGATCTGGATATCCTGCTCGGCCGTTGTCTTCGTCACACTGGCGATCAGCTCGGGCGTGAGAATCTCTTCGACGCTTTTGCCC
This sequence comes from Hyphomonas sp., assembly GCA_041752715.1. Classification (GTDB taxonomy): domain Bacteria; phylum Pseudomonadota; class Alphaproteobacteria; order Caulobacterales; family Hyphomonadaceae; genus Hyphomonas. The sequence continues at coordinate 2,992 of JBGSVY010000287.1, read as the reverse complement.
GCGGCTTGCACGAAGAAGGCCGGGCCACCCCAGGCGGCATAAACGTCCTCGGGCGCCTGGAACACTGAAGTATAGTATTGCCCGGACCCGGGATAGGTGCCGACGAGCGCGATGAACCGCTGCGCCACCCCGTCGCGCGACGCCCGTCCGGCGACCAGCCAGCCATCGGCGCCATCGATGCTTGGAAGGGCCTTCACCTCGTGAAACCCCGTCATGCGTCCGGGTTTTGTTTCGATGGCGTCGAAGACCGCCTCAAGGGCCTTCTGCCGGGACGACACCGAGCCCGGAGGTAAATCTGCTGTGATCACCCGCGGTGCACCGGGATAGTCGTCGGCCGGCCGCTGGATAGCCCCATCTGTCGTCCAGCCCGCGATCAACGATCTGCCATTATCGTCTCGTTCGAATTCTGGACGCGGCGTGACGCGGCCTTTGCCCACCGGCGCATCGCGCTGCCCGTCTGGCGCTTTGGCCAAGGGACCTGCCGGGGTCGCCGGAGCGGCCGGTTCGGCGGGCGGTGGCGGAAGTTTCGCAGCGGGGTCCAACGCCTGCGCACCGCCAAGGCGTTCAAACGTCTCAGGCCTGGTCAGGAGCAGGCGGACTTCGCCGTCATCGCCGCGCCCGGTGATAACGGCGGCAAACGCACGCTCGCCGGTTTCGGTCATGGCCAGCCCGGACAGGACAGCCTCTCCGGCCGTGCTGCGCGAGCGCTGAACATCGCCGCCGAGGGTGTCAATCCAGAGGATGCCGAGCGCGAAGGCGAGCTGGTCATACTCATCTCCCTGCGCTGCAAACGTCGTCGTGTTTCCGTTGGCTTCAAGGAGGGCGGTTTTCGAGACGACGAGCACTTGCGTCTCGGCATCGCCCGGCCGTTCATAGATTTCCGCAGCCGGATAGTCCTGCGACCGCATCGGCCAGGTGGTCCATCCTTGCGCGGCGGATTCAGAACAGGCGGCGATGAGGAGGAGGAGACTTGCCAGCAATGTGCAGCGAATCCGGATCATGTTTAGTGTCCTCGATCAGGGCGGGTTCGAGCGCCTAGTGAGAAAATGAAACAATTTAATGACGCGAACTGCGCAACCCGCCGTCGCGCAGGTAAAAATTAGTCGGGTTGTTCCTGACGTGCAGGCGGCGCAGTCTCTGACGGTGGCGGCTGACGTTTTCTGAATTTATCTTTGACCCAGTCACTCAACCTCTTTCCTGCTGCAGGCCGCTTTATGGCTTTCGGGATCAAGGGCAAGCAGACCTGGACAAGAACGAGGATCATATACGTTGGCGCGCAAAGTATGAGCAGGCTTGGAACGAAGCCCGCGTCTCTAAGCTGCTCAACACCGAGAACAAGATTCCACAGAAACAAGACGCCGACGGGGAGGAGAAAGAGATAGATCGCGACGAAGGCACTCGACGCGCCGAGCGCCGGGATCAACCAGACCTGGACGGTCGAGGGCTCGTGAGCCGTACGGCGCGAAACGAACAGACGAATGATAAACGACATCAAATGGATTGACGCAAAGCCAGCGATCATCGCCAGAAGCGCAACCGGCTGGAGCTCGAGCGGCGGATCGATAATTATGGCTGTCATCGACGATATGTTGATGACCCAATAATATACGAGTCCCAAGTAGAGAGAATGAAAGATGAGGCGGGCAGCGACGGCGTATCGGGCAAGCACTTCGAAACAGATGAACAGCCAGACGATGGCTAGGACTGCGAGTGACAAGCCTGTCACCAGCAAGTTCGAAACGATGATGTAGCCGAGGAGGAACGCGCGATAGTCGGCCGCGCCTGTCTCGACGCCGGACATATACGCCACGAACGTGCAAATGATGAGTGTGGTGACGGCCGCAAAAAGCAGGACCGCCGGCACGCCGATTTGCCCGTCGCGCGCTCTGTCCCTCGCAGTGCCGGCCGACCCGGAGCTGATAAGGCCCACGAGGGACGCTAGGGCGAACGCGGCGAGCAGGCCCGTGAAACTGCCGAGCAAGGCGGGATCGAAATAGGATACGGGACCGAGCGCGGTCTCAATGACGACCTTCCCAGGCTCATAGCGAACGACTGGATCTTCCTGCATCCCGGCGTGTCTCCCCACAACGGCGCGACTGGCAGAAAACTACAGGATGTTTGTGGAACTTACGTGAAACGTCACGCTTGATTGACAGCCACTGATCTCGCGGATTTCGATCGAGACAGCTCACCCAATCTGGCTGGGGCTGGAGCTGCGCATGGTCGCGTCGTCTTCGCTGCAGCGGCGGGCCTTGCAAGCCTTTTGAAATCTTTCGGCCTTATGGCTTCGGTCTGCAACCGGTGCGGAGCTGGCATGACGTTTGATCTCGCCAAGTGGCGCGCCCCGGTCTTGGCGGGGCTGGTCTTGCTGCTGGTGCTGGCCTCGAAGGCGCCGGAAGTCTGGGCTGGATTTTTTCCTGACAATGATGACCAGATGCGGCTGCAGCAGGTGCGCGACCTGCTCGGCGGGCAAGGCTGGTTTGACGTCGGTCAGCGCCGGCTCGATACGCCCGAAGGCGGCGCGATGCACTGGTCGCGACTTCCGGATGTGTTCATCGCTGCGCTGATTGTCATATCGGCGCCGCTGCTCGGGCCGGCCGGCGCCGAGCATTTCGCATTGACGGTCTGGCCGCTCACCTTGCTGGCGATTACGCTCGCAGGCATCGCCCTCAGCGTCCGCCGCCTGGGCGGGGTACAGGCGGGCATGGCGGCGGCCATTGGCCTCTTTGCCCTGTCGGCCAGCAGTTACAATTTCTGGCCCGGGCGGATCGACCATCACGGCCTTGAGGCGGCGCTCGTTTCGATTGCCTTCGCGGCGGTGCTGTCGCTGGGCAGGTCGGTGCGATCGGGCGTGATCGCGGCTGGGTGTCTCGTTATCGGCCTGTCGGTGGCGCTCGAGAGCCTGCCCGCAGCGGGCGCGCTGATCCTCGCGATGGGCCTCTTGTGGATCGTCAATGGCGCGGCAGAGGCGCGCAGGCTTGCGGCGTTCGGC
>JBGSVY010000286.1:0-4791 GCA_041752715.1 Hyphomonas sp. | reverse complement strand
GCTGCGGCCGAAGCGGTTGCCGCAGCCGAAGCCGCCGCTGCAGAGGCCGCAGCCGCTGCAGCGCCAGAGGCTAGCGAAAGCTAGGGTCTTCGCCGCTTTTCCCGAACTCAACGAACGCCCTGCCCTCACCGGCGGGGCGTTTTCGTTCGGGACGCGCGTTTCACAACTGGAAAAGTCTTCCCGGCCGGCTTAGGATTTCCACAGGCCTGATGCGAGGGGACACGCATGACAACGACCGGAACACCGCCCGACACCAGCTGGATGACGCCCTGGGAACTCTGGGCGTGGGAGCAGATCGCCCAAGGCGAACGCGCCGACATGGAGTATGTCCCGGTTGAGTCGAGAGGCGACGCAGATCTGGAAAAGCAGCCCGTCTCGCGGGCTATCTTCAAGAATGCGGAGAGCCAGATCGTTCGGATCGACGATGTGGCGTGGCCCGCCTGGCAGGAAGTGACGGCCCGCTTTGTTGAGAGCGTTCTCACGCACCCTGAATTCGTTTCGCGACGCCGGCGCAACACGATGCGTCTTTTGAGCGCGAGAATTCGCCAACCGATCAATCTGGATAGTGCCAACATCAGCGGCGGGTTTGATTTGTCCTTCTGTCAGATCGATGGCGATCTTGAAATGTCGCGCGCAACGGTCTCCGGGGGTGTGGGATTTCGTGGCACGCTTTTCCTTGGCATGTTTGCCGCCGACGACACCGACGTGTCGAAATCGCTCTTTCTGGGAACGGATGCCCGGTTCGAGCGGGAAGTCAGGCTTATCGGAGCAAAGATCGGTGGCGATCTAATCTGCTCCGGATCGCACTTCGCAATGGATAGCAATGGCGACAGCCTCTCTGCCGATCGTATCACGATCGGCGGAAACGTATTTCTCGAGGAACGCGCGGTTTTTGAAGGCACGGTGAGACTGAGCGGGGCGTCCGTCGGTGGCCAGATCCAAATCCAGACCGGGACCTTCCTTCGCACGGTCGACCTGACGTCCATCAAGGTCGACGGCGAATTCAGGCTCGATGAAAAGGCGCTACATCTGCCTGGACCCATCTGGAGCCGGCAGACGCGGGTTGACATGCAGAATGCTCGCTTCGGGGCCCTTCAGGGATCGATCGACGCCTGGCGCTGCGAAGAGGGTTTTGTGACGCGCAATCTTGACGGTCTTCGATTCCACCGGCTCGCCGGGGGCGTCGGCGGCGACAGTCTCAATCGCGCGAGCGTGGACGAACTTGTCGACTGGCTTGAGACCGATACTGTCCACAACGGAAAACCTGACACGTTCTCGCCATCACCCTATCTCGCCGTTGCGAACGCGCTCGAGACAGCTGGCGCAGCAGACAAGGCCCGCAAAGTTCGGATCGCTCTTGAGGAACGCATTACACGGTCAAAATCCTGGTTCTCGGTCTCCGCGCCGAACAAGTTCGGGCGAAACTTTATCATGGGTCCGATGACGGCCTATGGCTACGAGCCGATGCGGGCAACCTTCTGGTTCGGTGGTCTCGTGATTGTCTTCGCAGCGCTTGGCCTGTCCTGGGAACTTATGGCGGCCGCCGAATATTCACCGCCCGGCTTGCGTGATATCCTTGCCTGGCTGGGTTTCAGCTTTGAATCCGCACTGCCCCTGATCGACCTCGACCCCGTCTCCGATACCTTCCTCGAAGACCGGTTTGGGGTCAGCGTGGATGCCTTTGGAGACAAGGCCTATCAGGAACTCCCCAGCGGACTGCGCGCGCTCTTTGCCGCCGAACGTATTCTTGGCCTCATCATTCTTTCTGTCCTCGTTGCAGGCCTCACCGGTTGGGCCGAAACGCGCGGAAAGTAAGTGGTGGCGCAATGAGAGGCCCGATGCATCACTGCTGGTTGGGGCTCGCAACGCTTGTGCTTGCGGCCTGCGCCGAAACCGGACCGGGACGGCCTCCTGGCTTCTGCCGCCCGGCTGAACTTGTGGCGGCGCGCCTGATTCTGGGAGGCGAAGACTTCACCGGTTCGGTGACCTACAGCCACATGACCCACGATATCCAGCCGGTCCTGCATATTGAACTCGATCCGGCAAGCGCCGGCAGGCTCGCGGCGATCTCCGAGGCGCATCTCGACAAGCCGCTTCCGATCCTGGTCGATGGCGTTGAGGTCTCCCGGCCCATCGTGAGCACGCCGCTCCTGACCGGCGAGTTTGAACTTACGGGTCTGCCCAGCAGCGAAGCCGAGCGGATTGCTCGCGCGCTTGCTCCACCTTGCGCGTCAGCAGGATAGCGTTATCGGTTCTGGATTGCGCTACGACGATCCAGGAAACAAGAGTTCTCCGTGCCCGCCAAAACACTCTATGACAAGATTTGGGACGCCCACGCCGTCTATACTGATCCGGCTTCCGGCGAGACCCTGCTGTATATCGACCTGCACCTCATTCACGAAGTGACGACACCGCAGGCTTTTGACGGACTGAAAGCCGCACAGCGTAAGGTGCGCCGCCCGGATCTGACCCTCGCCGTGGCCGATCACAACACGCCCACGGAGAATCAATCCCTTGGCCTTGCCGGCGTGCGCGACAGCGAGGCGCGCAACCAGCTTGAAACGCTCAGCCGCAACGTCTCCGAACACGCAATCCCCTTCTTCCCGATGGGCGACATCAACAATGGGATCGTGCATGTCGTTGGCCCCGAGCAAGGCCGCACCCAGCCCGGGATGACGATCGTCTGCGGCGACAGCCACACCTCGACCCACGGCGCTTTCGGCGCGCTCGCGCATGGCATCGGCACCTCGGAAGTCGAGCATGTGCTCGCGACGCAAACGCTCCGGGCCCGGAAAATGCTGAACATGGCTGTCGAGGTCAGTGGCCAATTGCCCTGCGGCGTGACCGCCAAGGATCTCGCCCTACACATCATCGCGCTCACAGGAACAGCAGGCGGCACGGGGCATGTCATCGAGTACCGGGGCGAGGCCGTGCGCGCCCTCTCGATGGAGGGCCGAATGACCCTTTGCAATCTGTCGATCGAGGGCGGCGCGCGTGCCGGGCTCGTCGCACCGGATCATAAGACACTTGCTTATCTGAAAGACCGTCCCGCGGCGCCAAAAGGCGCGGCGTGGGATCAGGCGGCGCGGTATTGGGAAGCGCTTTGTTCGGACGAGGACGCGATCTTCGACAAGGTGTTGCAGATCCGCGGCGAGGATGTTCCGCCGACGGTAACCTGGGGAACGAGTCCTGAACAGTCGATCCCCCTGTCGGGAACGATTCCGCAGCCTGAAGATTTCTCTGATCCGGTCAAGGCAGCCGCCTGTGAGCGGGCACTCGCCTATATGGGCCTTGAGGGGGGGCGACCGATTTCCGGAACGCCGATCCAGCGCGTCTTTATTGGATCGTGCACGAACAGCCGCATCGAAGACCTGCGCGCTGCAGCCGCGGTCGTCTCCGGCAGAACGGTAGCCCCGGGCGTCCGCGCGATGGTCGTTCCCGGTTCAGGCCGCGTGCGCGCCGCCGCCGAAGCCGAGGGCCTGCATGAGATCTTTCTGGCTGCTGGATTTGAATGGCGCGAACCCGGTTGCTCCATGTGCCTCGGCATGAACCCGGACATCCTCGCGCCCGGCGAACGCTGCGCGTCGACCTCAAATCGCAATTTCGAAGGCCGGCAGGGCCGCGGTGGCCGCACCCACCTGATGAGCCCGGCGCTTGCCGCCCGCGCTGCGCTGACGGGTGTGATCGGTTGATCAGCCCGGGGCTGGCAAAACCGGCGCAGGATGCCACCGGGATTCAGCCGGATGCATTGCAGTGTCGCTGATCGGGCACTGAAGGGCTCGCCAAAGCGCAAGCGGGGGTGATAACTGCGCGCGGAAACGCATCTGAGGAGTTCCGATGACCCGCTACACGCTACATGGCATTTTTGCGTCCGGTCCCACCTACAAGGTCGGCCTGATGCTCTGCCTCACCGGAACGCTCTTCGACTATGAGCACGTCGATCTGCGCTCTGGCGCCCACAAGGCCGACGCCTTCCTCGTGAAGAACCGCTACGGGCAGGTGCCTGTGCTGGAGGACCACCAGAGCGATTACTGCCTTTGCCAGTCCTCGGTCATCCTTGACTATCTCGCCGACGAAACCGGTCAGTTCGGCGGGAAGGACCGCGGCGAGCGCCTTCGGGCCCGCGAGTGGCAATTCTGGGGCGCCGGACAGATCACAACCGGCATCTATCGCACCCGCGCAGCCAAGCTCGGCTTCTTCAAGTTCACTGAAGCCGTGGCCGAGGCAAACCAGCAAACAGCGCTCGCGGCGCTCAAGGAACTGAACGATCTTCTGGACGGGCGCGACTGGCTGGTCGGCAAGACCGCCACCATCGCCGATATCGATATCTATGGCATCGCGGCTTATGCCGGACAGGCGCAGATCGAGATGGTTGCCTTCCCAAACGTCAAACGCTGGATGGGCCGCATCGAGGCCTTGCCTGGCTTCAAGAGCGTGGACGAGCTCCTGCCCAAGGCCAGCGCCAAGGCATGATCGGCTGGCGAGGCCCGTTCAGCCTGCTTCTGGGGGTGGCCTTCATCGTCGTGGCCGCGATTCCTGAACGGCTGTTCGGCGAGCCGATGCCGATGCCCGTGCGCGCTTTTATCATCGTCTTCATGACCGGTTTGATCGCCGTCGGACTCTATGTCTCGGTGTTCACTGCGCGTCGCAACCACCTGCTCGCAACAACGCGGCCCGTGCCCTGCCAGATCGAGGTGTTCGACAAGGCCGATCCCGAGGAGGCCGCTTATGTCTCGCAGGTCAGGCTGGCCGGGCAGGCCTGGCGGGTGCCGCTGGCTCCGCGCCGAGATC
>JBGSVY010000285.1:0-3898 GCA_041752715.1 Hyphomonas sp. | reverse complement strand
GCGCTGTTTTGGGTTGATCGGCTGATGATCGCCGAGGGGCAGCGCGACAAAGGCTATGGCCGCGCCGTATCCGGGCAAGATCATCGCCATTGACCTGGATGAAACCAGCGGCGAGTTGCTCTGCCAGAAGGACTCGTTCCTGGCGGCGGCGCTCGGCACCGAGATCAGCATCGCTTTCAACAAGCGGCTGACCGGGAACGCGGCCGCAGGCGACGACATCGCCCAGGCGACCTTCCTGACCGGCTGGCAGAAGATCGCCACCTATGCCGGCGGCACCTTCAGCGCCTGGATCTGCACCATCTGCTGGCGGGAATACCTGCAGGCCCGCCGGCGGCAGAAACCCGAAATCGAATTCGACGAAACGGCCGAGATCATTCCGTTCGACCGGCAGGCCGACCTGACCGAGACCCGCATGGATCTCAGCCGCGCCCTCGACCAGCTGACCGAAGCCCAGCGCGCCTGCGTCGTCCTCTGCGTGGCGGCTGGTCTCTCCCACCGCGAAGCGGCCGACGCAACCGGCTGGCCGCTCGGCACCGTCAAATCCCATGTGCTGCGGGGCGTCGCCCTAATGCGCACCTATCTTGCAAGCGCCGATGTGGCGTGATGGAGTATGAGCATGCGTGATCAAGACAGCTACAAGGACCTGACAGACCTGTTCACGGTCGAAGACGCGTCCATCGAGGCAGCGCCTTTCGTGGCCCGCGTCTCGGCAGGCATCGCCCGCCGCACGCTTGTGCGCCGCCTGACGCTGAGCGGGATCGGCCTTGCCGGAGCGGTCATCGCAGGGCTTCAGCTGCCGGGCCTTTTGGCGGACTGGGCCGGGGTCGACAAGACGATCAACGAGACACTGGTCCTTGCACAGACGGAAATCACCCAAACGGCCACCAACGACCCGTTCTGGATGGTTGTCGCGATCGGTGTTGCGCTTTGTTTTTATGCCGTCTCGTCACTCGAGCGGATATGACACTCACGGCTTGTAGCCGAGCCCTGCAAGCAGCGCCTGCGTTTCGTAAAGCGGCAAGCCGACAACCGCCGTATAGCTGCCGTTCAGGGACAGGATGAACGCGCCGGCCTTGCCCTGGATTCCGTATCCGCCTGCCTTGCCCTTCCACTCCCCGCAGGCAAGATAAGCTGCGATCTCGGCTTCCGTCAGGCGCTTCATCCGTACACGTGTCATCACGACACGTTCCGCAAGGCGGCCATCCGGCGCGCGCAACGCAATCGCCGTTATTACCTGATGCGCTCGTCCGGACATCAGCCGCAGGCACATATCGGCCTCGGCGGCTTCCTCCGTCTTCGGAAGGATCCTCCGGCCGACGCCAACCACCGTGTCGGCAGCCAGCACAAACCCCTCGCGCGGACAGGCCTGCGCCTTCTCCCGCGCCAGCCGCACGGCATGCTCGCGCGGCACTTCAAGCCGGCGCGGCGTCTCGTCAATGTCGGTTGGGTAGATCTCGTCGGGCACGATCCCGATCTGCGCAAGCAGGTCGCGCCGCCGCGGTGACGCGCTCGCAAGGATCAGCGGCGCCGTCATGAAAGCGGCCCTACTTGAAGCGATAGGTGATACGGCCCTTGGTCAGGTCATACGGTGTCATTTCGACCATGACCTTGTCACCTGTCAGCACGCGGATGCGGTTCTTCCGCATCTTGCCGGCCGTGTGCGCGATGATTTCGTGGTTGTTCTCGAGTTTCACGCGAAACGTCGCGTTGGGCAGCAGTTCAACGACTGTCCCCTCAAATTCGATGAGTTCTTCTTTCGACATTTATGCTCCAGGCCTGCGGCGAATCCCGGTTTCACCGCCAGATACAGGCCGCGCCATACAGGCTCGTGGAGATTCCGGCAAGCGCGCTGCCCATCACGAGCGAAGTCAGGGCGCGGCGACGGCCTCGGCGCGGATCGCGGCGAGCGCATCGCTCACCCGCTGGACCGAAGTATCGGAGGGATCGAGGCCCCGGGCCGCCGCGAGCGCGGTGATGTCCGGGATGAGGACTTTTACCATCCCGTCTTCCGCAAGGTAAACAAGCGCGCGCAAAGGCAGGTCGAGACCCAGGACCGGATTCGCCTGCATCAGAGGCGTTCCGCCAGCCGGATTGCCGAAGATGACGACTGTCGAGGGCGCAAGCGTCAAACCGGCCACCGCCGCCGAAGCGGCGTGATCGACGGTCGCGACGAGCTTGAATCCGCGCGCCGTCACGGCGGCTTGCAGCCGGGCCAGTGTTGTCGCGAAATCAGATGCGCTCGCTGCGGCGACGTACGCAGGTGGCGCGGCAGATGGAGATGCGGGACCCGCGTGGGTCGCGCAAGCCGCCAACACGAGGGATGAGAAGGACAAGAACAGGGCGCGCATCAGTGGGCTCCGGGATCAGGCGATTGCCGCGAAGGCGTCCCAGAGAGGGCGCCGCAGATCAAGCCCGGAGGCTGTCACGACTTCGTGTCTTCAGCGCGCGAGGGGGTCAGGCCCCCGGCGCACGGCCTTGCCCGGCATGCAGGGCGCAGATCAACGTGAACAGGCGCCTTGCGGTCTGGAAATCGATGTCGAGCTTGCCCTGCAGGCGTTCCTTCAGCAGCTCAGAGCCCTCATTGTGAATACCGCGCCGGGCCATGTCGATCGCCTCGATCTGGTGCGGCGTCTGTGTCCGGATCGCTTCGTAATAGCTGTCGCAGATCATGAAATAGTCCTTGATCACGCCGCGAAACGGGCCGAGCGACAGGATGAACGTGTGGACATCCGCGCCCGCCTCGTCCCGTACGGCAAGGACGAGCCGCCGCTCCATCTGCGACAGGGACAGCACGTAAGGCCCCCGATCCTCGCCGGTCACCGCGAAGCTGTTTTCCTCGATCAGGTCGAAGATCGCCACGCGCCGTTCATGCTCGGCGTCCGGCCCGGAGGCGCCGAGCGTCTCTTCATCGATATGGACCGCAATCAGCCGGTCAGCCGGCATCGCCCCCACCCTGACTCATACGGATGGAAATGGCGCGAGCATGCGCAGGCAAACCCTCAGCTTCGGCAAGCCGCAGGGCAGCCGGCGCCAGCGCGAGGAAGCCTGCAGGACTTGCGCGCTGCACGCTCATGCGCTTGAGGAAGTCATATAGTCCGAGCCCGGATGAAAAACGCGCGGCGCCGCTGGTCGGCAGCACATGGTTCGACCCTGTCACATAGTCGCCAACCGCCTCCGGCGTATGGTGCCCGAGGAACACCGCGCCAGCATGCCGGATCAGCGCAAGCAGGGCGTCCGGATCGGCAACCGCCAGTTCGAGGTGCTCGCCTGCGATGCGGTTCGCGATGGCGGCGGCGCGCGCAAGGTCAGGCGCGAAGATGATCGCGCCATGATTGTCCCAGGACAGCCGCGCCCGCTCGCCGGTCGCCAGCGTCTTCAACTGGCTTTCCACAGCGGCGTCCACAGCCTTGCCCACAGCCTCATCCACAGTGATCAGGATCGACTGGCTGGACGGGTCATGCTCGGCCTGGCTCAGGAGGTCTGCCGCGATCCAGTCGGGATTGGCCGTCTGGTCGGCAATCACGAGGATTTCCGACGGTCCGGCAATCGTGTCGATTCCCACACGCCCGAACACCTGGCGCTTGGCCTCCGCGACATAGGCGTTGCCCGGCCCGACAATCTTGTCCACCGGCGCAAGATCCCCCGCGCCGAACGCCAGCGCAGCGACCGCCTGCGCGCCGCCGATCGGATAGAACTCGTCAACGCCCGCCTTCAGCGCCGCATACGCGACCGCCGGAGACAACACGCCCTGCGGCGCCGGCGCCACCATCACCACACGCGTCACGCCGGCAATCCGCGCCGGCACGATGTTCATCAGCACCGAGGACGGATAGCTCGCCCGCCCGCCCGGCACATAAACGCCAACCGAATCAATCGGGGTCCAGCGCCAGCCAAGCTC
>JBGSVY010000284.1:0-11984 GCA_041752715.1 Hyphomonas sp. | reverse complement strand
GCCCGTGCCCAGCGCCTTGGCGCAGGCCTCTTTCGCGGCGAAACGCTTGGCATAGGTCTCGGCCACGCGCCGGCGCCCGCGCGCCTTGGCAATCTCGTAGGGCGTGAAGACGCGGCGCTCGAACTTCTCGCCAAACCGGTCGAGCGAGCGCTGGATGCGCTCGATATTGCAGAGATCGTTGCCGATGCCGATGATCATGCCGCCGCCACGGCGCCGCGCGCGATGTCCATCTGGCGGCGCATCTCACGGATCGCCGCGTCGAGGCCGATGAAGATCGCCTCGCCGATCAGGAAATGCCCGATGTTGAGTTCTGCCAGATCGGCAATCGCCGCCACTGGGCCGACATTGTCGAACGTCAGCCCATGCCCGGCATGCGGCTCGATGCCCCTGCGCCGCGCGTCGGCGGCCGCAAACTTCAGACGTTCCAATTCCGGCGCGGCGGCCTCGAAGCCGCCTTCAAGCCAGAGCTCTGCGTAGCGCCCAGTGTGCAGCTCCACCACCGGCGCGCGCAGCACTTCGGCAACTGCGATCTGCACCGGGTCCGGCTCGATGAACAGCGACACGCGCGCACCCGCTTCGCGCAGGCCCTCGACCATCGGCGCGACGCGGTTATGCATGCCGGCAACATTGAGGCCGCCCTCGGTCGTGGGCGCCTCCCGCCGCTCAGGCACAAAACACGCCGCATGCGGACGAAAGCCGGTTGCGATCGCTTGCATTTCATCCGTCACCGCCATCTCGAGATTGATCGGCAGGCGCGTGGAACGGCGAATGGCTTCGAGGTCACCGTCGCGAATGTGGCGGCGGTCCTCGCGCAAGTGAATCGTGATACCGTCGGCGCCCGCGGCCTCCGCAATCTGCGCGGCACGCACCGGATCAGGATGCGGACCGCCTCGCGCGTTGCGGATAGTGGCCACATGATCGATATTGACGCCGAGGCGCAGGTAACTGGTCACTGACCGACGCCCCTGGATAATTCGGCATCGCGTGCATTGTCTCTCAATGCGCGGTCCTTGCCCACCTGATAGCCCGCAAAGATGACCACCACCAACGCGATGGCCCAAGCATATTTTCGGAGGAGTACCTTATACTTCATACATTGCCTCTCCGTGTGCGCGGTTGCTCATCAGGCAAGCCCCCGGCTGCCCGGCTTCACGGCCTCGAGCCGCGCAAGCTCCGGCGGCAGGGCATCAGCGGCATAGTCAGGAAAGTTCACCTGCGCGAGCGAGACAAGCTGGCACCCGACTTCGGTGCGCCCGCCGGAGCGATCGATGATGCATCCGCCGCCGGCCAGCGTGCCCGGCAATTTTGCCAGTGCCTGGACGGTTTCCCGGAAAGACAGGCCAGTCGTCACGATATCCTCGACGATCACCACGCGTTCGTGCCCGGCAATCGAGAAGCCCCGCCGGAATTCCAGCTTGCCCTCCACACGTTCGGCAAAGATCGCGCGGGCGCCCAGATGGCGGGCAACCTCATAGCTTGGAATTATTCCGCCCACGGCAGGTCCGGCAACAACATCGATCTTGCCGAACGCCGCTGTCAGTTTCGCCGCAAGCGCCTTGCAAAGGGCCTCCGACAGGTCTGGCCGGGAGAAGACGAGCGCCTTCTGCAGGAAGACCGGGCTTCGCCGGCCCGACGAAAGGATGAAATGCCCTTCGAGCAACGCCCCTGCTTCGCGAAAGACCGAAAGCACATCGTCACTGGTCATCCTGGCCCTCCTGGTCGCGCACCGCGCTGTCGACAACGGCAAGCGACCGCAAGGCTGCGAGGATCTGCGTCAGGCGTTTGAGGTCTTCCACTTCGATATCGAGCATCAACTCGATATAGTCCGTTTGGCGTTCCGCAGTTGCAATGCCGATAATATTTCCATTCGCTTCAGCCACAGCCGAGCAGAGTTTTGCAAGCACGCCCTTCTGGTTGGCGGCATTGACGCGGATGCGGCCGATGGCAACCGCGCCGGCCTTGGCCAGCTCTGTCCATTTGAGGTCGCGCCAAAGATCGGGCCGGTCATCAAAGTCTCCAAGGCGCGGACAGCTGGAGACGTGCACGACGAGGCCACGATCTGGCACCTGCACGCCCATGATGCGGTCGCCCGGAAGCGGCCGGCAGCATTGCCCGAAATGCAGCGTGATGCCGGGCGCGAGATCCTTGCCTTCAACAAACATCGGCGCCTGCGCCGCATCAAGGCGCAGCTTGCCGGTTTCGATTGTCCGGTCGGGTGTATAGCCCGGGAAGGTCGCCTGCACGATTGCGCTCGTCTCGATCCGGCCACGGCCAACCGCTTCGTTGAGGTCGTCGCGCGTCTCAAAGCCGAGCTTGTTGGCGACGGGCAGCAGCATCACGTCGATCGGATCAGCGCCGGCCCGGCGCAGCGCCTGGTTGATCAGCCCCTCGCCGAGGCGGCGGAACTCGCCGGCTTCCTGTTCACGCGCGCGCCGCCGGATCGCCGATTTCGCGCGGCCGGTGACGGTCATGCCTTCCCAGCCGACCGCCGTCGAAGGTTTCCGCCCACGGATGATCTCCACCGTATCCCCGTTCTTGAGAGGACGGCGCAGCGCTTTCTCCTCGCCATTGATACGGGCACCAATCGCCGTGTCGCCTACCGCTGAGTGAACGGCATAGGCAAAATCCAGCGGCGTCGCACCGGCTGGCAGGATGATGAGCTTGCCCTTCGGCGTGAAGGTGAAAACGTGTTCGCGGTACATCTCGAGCTTGGCGTGTTCGAGAAATTCGCCGGGCTCTGCCCCATCGCGCAGGAGTTCAGCGAACGCCATGAGGTTTGATTCAGGATCAAGGCCAGCGGCCCGCGCCGATTCAAGATCGAAACCATAGGTACGATTCTTGTAGCCCCAATGCGCCGCAACGCCGAACTCTGCCGTCCGGTCCATCGCTTCGGTGCGGATCTGCAATTCGACGCGCCGGTTGCCGGAGGCCCGCACGGTGGTGTGGAGGCTGGCATAGCCATTGGGCTTTGGCACAGAAATATAGTCACGGAAGCGGTCCGGAATGCAGGCCCAGTGCATGTGCGCGATCCCGAGCGCCCTGTAACATTCGGCAACATCGTCAACGATGATGCGGAAGGCGAACAGGTCTGCCACATCGCGGAAAGAAATCGACTTGCGCTCGAGCTTGCGCCAGAGCGAATAGGGCTGCTTTCGCCGGCCGCGCAGGCGGTAGGTCAATCCGTTTTGATCGAGCAGTTTGGTGAGGTCTGCCCGGATCCGGTCAAGGTCGCCTCGGTTTTCGAGTTGCAATTCCTCGAGCCGGTAGAGAATCGCACGCCGGGCATCGGGATTGAGTTCCTTGAAGGCAAGATCCTCCATCCGCGCGGCGACCTGGTACAAGCCGACACGGCGCGCCAGCGGGGCATAGATGTCCATCGTTTCGCGGGCGGTGCGCTCGCGGCTCTCGGGCTTCTTGCGAAAGTGGAGCGTTTCCATGTTGTGGAGCCGGTCGGCCAGCTTAACCAGCAGCACACGGATATCGCTCGTCATCGCGAGGATGAACTTCTGGAAATTCTCCGCCTGGGCTTCTTCCTTAGACGTGAACTCCAGCTTGTCGAGCTTGGTCACGCCATCGACGAGTTCGGCAACCTGCGGACCGAAGCGCATTTCGATATCGCCAATATCGATGCCGGTATCTTCGACCACATCATGCAGGAGCCCCGCGGCGATGGTCACTTCGTCGAGCCCGGCATCGGCCAGCAGGCTCGCGACCTGAACCGGATGGGAATAGTAGGCCTCGCCCGAATCCCGTTCCTGAACGCCGTGGTTCAATTTTGCATAATCATAGGCCGCGCCGAGCAGTTCGGAGCGGACACGCGGATGGTAGGCGCGCACCTTCGCGATAAGTTCTTCACGGCTGAGGATCGCGTGGCGCGTCTCGTCGGCGTCCAGCGCAACCTCTGGCTTGCCAGCCGGACCGCCAGCCCCTTGATCCTGTCCGGAAAGGGCGCTGCCGTCCATCTTGCCTCCTAGAGCCGGTCGTCGCGCCCGGACTCGATCTCGGCCTGGTAGGCGCGCATCACGTCGTCCTCGGTGGCAGCAGGCGCCGCCATGAGGGCAAGGCGATCGGCCTCCCGCTCGTTCTCTTCGCCGGGGCGGACGTCCTGCAGGCCGGAAATCAGCGCTTCCTTGACCACTTTCAGGTCAACCGAGGCCTCTGCGATCTCGCGCAGCGACACGACCGGATCCTTGTCATTGTCGCGGTCAACCGTCACCGGCGAGCCCTCGCGGATCATCCGCGAACGATGGGCCGCCAAGAGGACAAGCTCGAAGCGGTTCGGGACCTTCTGGATGCAGTCTTCAACGGTAACGCGGGCCATGCGGGCGATAACTCCTGTAAACCGCCCCTTATATGCGTCGCAGCAAGGCCCGGCAAGCCGCCACTTGCGCAGGAATCGGCGCCGGCGCTAAATAGCAGCCATGCAGTAGCGGGGCGGCGCATTGGCTCCGTTGACTTTTTCCAGAAAGGGGCCGGGCGATGGCCTTTTACAGAGATGAACGGCTGGTCCTGTTTATCGATGGTGCGAGCCTGTATGCGGCGGCGCGCGCAGTCGGCCTCGAAATCGATTTTCGCAAACTCCTGAAAGAGTTCCAATCCCGGGGCCGGTTGGTCCGGGCCAATTACTACACCACGGTCGTTGAAAGCGACGATTACAGCCCGGTCCGGCCACTCGTCGACTGGCTGGCTTATAACGGATTCAATGTCGTCAAGAAGACAGCGCGTGAATTTACCGATCGCGACGGTCGCAAGCGCGTTCGCGGCAGCATGGATGTGGAACTGGCCGTCGATATGCTGGAAGCGGCCACATATGCCGATCACATCGTGCTGTTCAGCGGAAATGGGGATTTCAGGCGTCTGGTGGAGGCGGTGAAAGCCAAGGGTGTGCGGGTTTCAATCGTCTCGGCGATGACGTCCAGCCCGCCGATGATTACCGATGACCTGCGCCGCGAAGCCGATACGTTCATTGATCTGGTGGATCTTGGCGAACTGGTCGCCCGCCCGCGGCGGGAGACCTCGGACTTGGCCGCGGATCCCGGTGACGATGACTGAACGCGCGCTTCGGCGTTAACGCCGCATCGTGAAGGTAAGGCCGGCAAAGTCTTCGGTGTCGCTCATGCTGCGATTGCGATCGTCAAACTTGATCTCGCGGCGGATATAGCTCAGCGACAGTTCGCCCCCGTTTCTCTGAACGGACAGTCCTGCCTGCATATCTCCGACGGTGATCTGGTCGGTCAACATCAGATCGCCCATCGAACCGGCAAGGCGGCGCGTGTCAGCATCCCATACGAGCGCTTCCCCATCGGCGCCGACGAAAACATACCAGCCCTTGGGCTTGCCCGTCTCATCGACAAGACTGCTGAGGCCCTGCCCCACCCGCACCTCGCCGCCGACACGCTTGCTCGACAAGTCGCCATCGTCGCGTGTGCCGAATCGGGGTGCGAGGCCGACATCAAAGCCGAGACCCGTTTTTTCGCTCGACGCAGCAAGGTCGATCCCGAGTGAAATGTCTTTCGATGTCTCGACCGGTCGCCCGTAACGCGCAGCAGCAACATTGGCCGCGACGACCGTTAGGGCGTCATTGTTCGTCCAGGTGAGCGACTGGCTGTCGAATGCACCTGCTTCAGCCGCGCTGCCGGTGAGGCCAAACGGCGACTCACCATTGGACAGCGCGAAAACCTTGCCGGTCTGCTCGCCAGTCGAAATTGCACCTTGAGAAACGGGGCGCGGGCTGGAGAAAACTGTTACCTTGCCAAGGGTCAAGGCCCCGGCGGCCGGATCCTGCGCGGCGCTGACGCCAAGATGACCCGGCGCTGCCAGCAACATCGCTTCGCTTTGGGGGGCTGCAGCGGTGGCGGCATACGTCTGGCTGCCGGAGACGCACCCGTGGCAAAGGAAACTTGCAAGACTGGAAGTGATCACGATCAACATCCGAATTCCACCTTTCATGGCCAACACCTCTACGCCTTAAGCGTCTAAGAAGAATGACCATCCCTTGCTTTACCTACCATGAAGGCCCTGAACGCCCAATCCTGTTTTCGCCTGACAAACATTAATTCAGGTTGAGTAAGGTTCTATCTGAAGACGTTGCTACAGATCCCGGTTTCTATTGCGTTATTCCAGCAAGTAACGCGCCAGCGCGCAGGCGGTTGCGATTAACCGGTTCAGATAATTGTCAAAATCGGGGCACGGCGCGGCTGGTTAACGCGCCGGGCACCAGACAGCGGAGCCGGCACCCTGCGGCGCCGGCTCCCGATCATGCGATCGATTCGCCGCCCTATTGGCAGGCGAGGCACTCGTCGAAATCTGTCGGATTCGCCGTCGATGCTTCTGCTTCGGCCCGTTCGGAATTGGCAAAGGCCGTGCGCTGCACCGATTTCGACCGGCAGTAATAGAGCGACTTCAGGCCCCGCTCCCACGCGGTCCAGTGCAGCATGTGCAGGTCCCACTTGTCGATGTCGCCCGGCAGGAACAGGTTCAGCGACTGCGACTGGCAGATATACTTGGTGCGGTCTGCCGCGTGTTCGATGATCCAGCGCTGGTCGATCTCGAAGGCCGTCTTGTAGACCGATTTCTCGTGTTCATCGAGGCAGTCGAGGTGCTGCACCGAGCCCTCATGCTCGAGAATCGACGACCAGATCTCGTCGGTGTTGGCGCCCTTGCTTTCCAGCAGCTGTTCGAGCTGCTGATTCTTGACGGTGAACGAGCCCGACAGCGTCTTGTGCGTGTAGACGTTGGCCGGGATCGGCTCGATGCCGGCCGACGTGCCGCCGCAGATGATCGAGATCGACGCCGTCGGCGCCACCGCCAGCTTGTGGCTGAACCGCGCCATCATGCCGACATCGCGCGCATCCTCGCAGGGGCCGCGTTCCTTGGCGAGCTTCACCGAGGCCGCGTCGGCGCCCTTGCGGATGTGCTTGAACATGTTCTCGTTCCACACCTTCGCCATGGCGCTTTCCATGGAGACGTTCATGGCCTGCAGGAACGAATGGAAACCCATCAGGCCGAGCCCGACCGACCGCTCGCGCTTGGCCGAGTAGACGGCACGGGCCATTTCCGGCGGCGCGCGCAGGATGAAGTCTTCCAGCACGTTGTCGAGGAAGCGGAAGATGTCCTCGAGGAAGTTCTCGTCCTTCGACCATTCGAGATAGGTTTCGGCATTGACTGAGGAGAGGCAGCAGACCGCGGTGCGGTCCTGGCCGCGATGATCGACGCCGGTGGGCAGCGTGATCTCCGAGCAGAGATTCGACTGCGTGACCTTTAGGCCGAGGCGGCGCTGGTGGGCCGGCATCGCGTTGTTCACGGTGTCGGTGAACAACAGGTACGGCTCGCCGGTCTGGATGCGCAGCTCGAGGATCTTCTGCCAGAGCTTGCGGGCATTGACCGTGCGGATCACTTCCTTCGATTTCGGGCTGATCAGGCCAAAGTCCTCGTTGGCCCGCACCGCTTCCATGAACGCATCGGTGATGTTGATGCCGTGGTGCAGGTTGAGGCTCTTGCGGTTGAAGTCGCCGGAGGCTTTGCGGATCTCCAGGAACTCCTCGATTTCCGGGTGGTGGATATCGAGATAGCAGGCGGCCGAGCCACGGCGCAGCGAGCCCTGCGAAATAGCAAGGGTGAGCGAATCCATCACGCGGATGAACGGGATGATTCCCGAGGTCTGCCCGTTCTGGCCGACCTTCTCGCCAATCGACCGGACATTGCCCCAATAGGTGCCGATGCCGCCGCCGTTGGAGGCGAGCCAGACATTCTCGTTCCACGTCTCGACGATATCGTCGAGCGAATCGCCGACCTGGTTGAGGAAGCATGAGATCGGCAGGCCGCGCTCGGCGCCGCCATTCGACAGCACAGGGGTGGCCGGCATGAACCAGAGTTTCGAGATGTAGTCGTAGAGGCGCTGGGCGTGCGCGCCATCATCGGCATAGGCGGTGGCAACGCGGGCAAACATGTCCTGATACGACTCGCCGGGCAGCAGGTAGCGGTCTTTCAGCGTGGTCTTGCCGAACTCCGTGAGGAGCGCGTCACGCGCCGGATCGGTGACGATCGGCGCCGCCTTGATGACTTCGAGCCTGCTGTCAGCGCCGGCCTTCGGCTTGCCCTTGCGGGCGGCGTCTTTTGCGACAGATTTCGCTTTGGTTGCCGACATGTGCACCCCTCCTGAAGGTCTTGACGATAAAGGAATCTCAGTTGTTGGCGCCCAGATATGGGCTCGAACTTCTTCCCTGACACTAGATATAGTGTCTGATCGTTAATATCCGGTCAACGGGCAAGTTCGCAAAACCGTCAAGAAGCCCGTGGAAATCGGGTAAACAAAAGGTTAACAGCCGGGCTGCATCGCCGTCCAGTCCAGCGATGCGGCGCGTGGCATTTCCCCATAAAAAATATTTCGCCTGCCGGGCGAGCCCCGGCCGAACCGGGAAAGAATTGGCGGCCTCGGTCCGCGACTCGCCGTCCAGAAACCGTCCAGAGAGATCTGGACGGTAAGGCGCGATTCTGCCCGGTTCATCCGGGCCTGAGGCGCGAATCGGGAATCGCTGCGATCAGACCAAGGTGGAGACAGACGAACGACCCGTGGGAAACTCGTTAGGGCTGCTCGGTTCCCCGCCTGACCCGGTTGGCGAGCGACACGTCCGCCGCCTGCCTCCGCTTACATATATGCGCGCGGGCGCACACCGGCGCAAGCGGCCATTCTGATTCGCCTCACCGCGCGGCGGCCCGGACCCGGCGCCAATCTTTCGCGCGGTTTCTCAACGTGTTACGGGGTAAAACAGATACGGCTGGAGAGATTGACATGACCATTCGCGCACCACTTTTCGCGGCACTGATCGTCGCGCTGGCGGCGCCCGCCGCCCTGGCAGATGTCGCGGCACAGGATGCGAAGGCCTCCAACCGCTTCACCGCCGAGCGCGTCTTCGACATCGAATACGCAACCGACCCGCAAATCTCCCCGGACGGCAAGACCATCGCCTATGTCCGCCGTTCGATGGACCGGTTGTCCGATCAGGATGTCGGCCAGATCTGGACCGTTGATCTCGCCACGGGCGCCCATCGCCCGCTCATCACCGGCGCCAGCGCCGCCGCGCCGCGCTGGTCGCCCGACGGCTCGCGCCTCATCTATTCGACCGCCGCGAATGGCAAGCCGGAAATGCGCGTGTTCTATCTCGACACAGGCCGCAGCTTCTCGCTCGCCCAGTTCCTCGAAGGCCCTTCGGGCGCTGTCTGGTCGCCGGACGGCAAATCGATTGCGTTCACGATGTTCGTGCCCGGAGAGAAACCGAGCTTTGCAACCTCGCCCACTGCGCCTGAAGGCGCGACATGGAACGAGCCGGTCAAGGTGTTCGATGACCTGACCTTCCGGTTCGATGGCGCAGGCTACCTCAAGGACGGCGCGAGCCACACCTTTGTCCTGTCGGTCGATGGCGGCACACCGCGCCAGGTCACCTCCGGCGACGCCTCGATGGGCGGTCCGGCCTGGCTCGACAATGACACGCTGCTGGTGTCGGGCAACACCGCTGCAGACCGCGACATGGACCCCGTCGAAAGCGAAATCTACGCGGTTGAACTGTCGGACCTCTCCGTCCGTGCCCTGACGAGCCGGGACGAGCCCGACTATGCTCCGGTCGTCTCCCCGGATGGCAAGCGCGTCGCCTATCGCGGTTTTGACGACAAGGTGCTCTCCTATCAGCAGGACAACCTCTATGTCATGAACGCTGATGGCACGGGCGCCGTTGAGCTCGCCGCCGACTTCTTCGGCAGCTTCGGCCAGACGGTCTGGGCCCCTGACGGCAAGAGCCTGCTCTCGCTGGTCGAGGATCACGGTGTGCTGACGCTTTACCGCATCGGCCTCGATGGCAAGGTCAGCGAGGTCGTGACCGGAATCGGCGGCGCCTAGATCGGCCGGCCCTATGCCGAGGGTCATTATTCCGTGAGCGGAGGACGAAAGCCGGTGGTCGCCTATACGGCAGGTTTTGCCGAGCGCCCGTCGGAAGTGGCGAGCATTGGGCTCGATGGCAAGGCGGGCAAGGTTCACACGGCTCTCAACGACGACCTTCTGCCGCACCTCGACATGGCGCGCATCGAGGAGATCAAGGTTGCGTCCAGCCATGATGGCAGGGAGATCGAGGCATGGGTGGCCCTGCCGCCGGGCTTCACCGCCGATGGCAGCTTTCCGATGCTCATGGAAATCCATGGCGGGCCATTCGCGATGTACGGCCCCTATTTCGCCAGCGAGATCCAGCGCTATGCCGCCGAAGGCTACGTCACGGTCTGGACCAACCCGCGCGGCTCGACCGGCTATGGCGAAGACTTCGCCCTCGCCATCGACAAGGCCTATCCCGGCAACGACTATGATGACCTGATGACGGTCGTCGACGAGCTGATCGCGCGCAAATATGTCAGCGACAACCGGTTGTTCGTGACCGGAGGATCAGGCGGCGGCATCCTGACGGCCTGGATCGTGACCAAGACCGAGCGGTTTGCGGCGGCAGCTTCAGTCAAGCCGGTAATCAACTGGATGACGATGGCGCTGGCCGCCGACATCGCGCAGTTCGTGCGGCGTCACTGGATACGCGCCGACCCCTGGTCGAACCCGGAGGCCTTCCTCAAGTTCTCGCCGATCAGCTATGTGGACAAGGTCAAGACGCCGACGCTGATGATGGTGGGCGAGGAAGACTGGCGCACGCCAACGTGGGAGGCCGAGCAGTTCTACACGGCGCTGAAGATGAACGGTGTCGATACGGCTCTGATCCGCGTGCCTGGATCCCCGCACTATATTGCATCACGTCCGAGCCGCCTGATCGCCAAGACGGACAACATCATGGGCTGGTTTGCGAAATACGACCCCGTGAAAAAAGCCGAGGCAGACAAGGGAGAGTAGCGCAACGCGCCTCCACCGGGCCTCATGCTGAGCTTGTCGAAGCACGAGGCCCGGGGGTGTGCAGTTCAGGCGACAGCGTCCTCGTCCTTCAACAGGCTCAGGATGAGGACGCTACCGCGCCGGAACGTGCGCCGCGATCAAGTGCGGCCCCTCCGCCGCGAAGGCGCGCGCCAACGCCGCATCGAAATCCTCGGCCGTGTGAACCGCCACCGCCGGCACGCCCTGTGCTTCTGACAGCTTCACCCAGTCGATCTCGGGGTTGCCAAGCTCGAGCAAGCCCTGCGCCGAGGGGCCCGGATTGCCGGCCCCGGTGCGGGCAAGTTCGATCTTCAGAATGCGATAGGCGTGGTTGACGAACACGACCGTCACGACATTCGCGCCCTCGCGCGCCATGCTCCACAGCGCCTGGTTGGTGTACATCGCCGCGCCATCGCCGGTCAGGCACAGCACCTTGGCCTGCGGCGCGGCAAGTGCGGCGCCGAGCGCAAGCGGCATGCCCTGCCCGATCGCGCCGCCGGTCAGCATCATCCAGTCATGCGGGCGGGCGGACTGGGTCATCAGGAAGGCCGGCAGGCCGTTGGACACGCCATCGTCCGAAACGAAACAACCTTCCGGCATGTGGCGCGCAATCGAGGCACCGACACTCGCGGCATTCAGCGCGCCGGTCGGCCGTTCCGGCAGGTCGAGTGTCGCGGGCGAGGCACCGTCGCGGTCGCCGAGTTCGGAGTCGAGGGCTTCAATCAGGGCGGCGCTGTCGCTGTCGGCTCCGCCGAGCACCAGCGTCTGGCACCCTTCGGGTACGAGTACGCTCGGCTTGCCGGGATAGGCGAAGAACGCGACGGGCACCTGGGTGCCGGCGATCAGCATCAGGTCGACGCCTTCAAGGTCAGCCATCGCGCCTTCGGCGAAGTACTGCATGCGGTCCGGCGTGAAACGGCCAGCGCCGCGCGCCATGCGCGCAAAGAACGTGTCGGTGAGAATGCGCACGCCTGCCGCCTTGAGGCAGGCCGCTGACTGCAGGCCACGCGGCCCGAGGGCCGAGCCGTTGATCAGCAGGACCGGATTCTTCGCCGCCTTGAGGGCCTTCGCCGCTGCCGTGATAGATCGG
>JBGSVY010000283.1:0-2495 GCA_041752715.1 Hyphomonas sp. | reverse complement strand
CTGATCGCCGGGCAGAGCATGGTCAGCCTCGTTGCCGGGCTTGCTGCGCGCGCCGCCGCGGCGCTCGATGACGCGGCCCATGTTGTGGCAACCGACGATTCGCGCATTCTCGACCATTGCGCAGCAGCCGGCATTCCAGCTGTCATGACTGAACCCGCACTGCCTTCGGGCTCCGATCGCGCGCTTGCGGCCGCAGACGCACTCGGAGGAAACCCGGGCATCATCCTCAACCTGCAGGGCGATGCACCCTTCACACCGCTCGCGCATGTCGTCGCGGTTGCAGACGCCTTGCGCACATCCGCCGCAGACGCGGCGACGCCCTACATTCGCCTCAGCTGGGAGGCACTCGACGCCTTGCGCGCACACAAGCGCGAGACACCGTTTTCGGGCACCACGCTTGTCAGGGATCCGTCCGGACGCGCGATCTGGTTTTCCAAGACGATCCTTCCTGCGATCCGCAAGGAAACTGCCCTGCGCAAGGCAAGCCCGCTATCGCCTGTGTGCCAGCATATCGGGCTCTATGGCTTTCGCACCGAGGCGCTGCGCCGGTACTGCGCGCTGCCGGAAAGTCCCTACGAGGCACTTGAAGGTCTCGAACAACTCCGCCTTCTCGAGAACGGCATGACGATCCAGTGCGTCGAAGTCGCGCCCGGGCGGATCGCCATTCCCGGCATCGACACACAGGAAGACATCGCCCTCGCCGAAAGGCTCGTTGCTGAGCTTGGCGATCCGGGTACGGACTGACAAGGATGGCGCGGCTCTATATCGTTCGTCACGGCAACACGTTTGATCCAGGCGAGACTGTCACCCGGGTGGGCGGCCGCACTGACCTTCCCTTGTCGGCATCCGGGCAGGCGCAGGCGGCTGCGCTTGCCTCCCACTTTGCATCGATCCCCTTTACGGCGGCGCTTACTTCGCCGCTCATTCGTACACGTGCCACTGCGCGTGAAATCCTCGGCGCGCGGCCGGACGCTCCGGCGCTGCTGATTGCGCCTTTCCTGCGCGAGATCGACTATGGCCCCGACGAGAACCTGCCGGAGCCGGCCGTTGCGGAACGGATCGGTGCCGGCGCGCTTACCGCCTGGGACCGCGATGCCGTCCTGCCGCCCGGTTGGCACGCCGACCTTCCGGCGATCCGTTCAGGCTGGCGAAGCCTCATCAGCCGGGCGCAGGCGCTGCCGGACGACGCCAATATCCTCATCGTGACCAGTAACGGCATCGCCCGCTTTGTGCCGGATGCCGTCGAGCATGTACCGCCGAGGCTTGATCGAAAGCTGAAGACCGGCGCCTGGGGAGAAGTTGTCGTCACGCAGGCCGGATCGCACATCACGGCATGGAATGCGAGGCCCTGATCAGGCGACTTCCCGGGCAGCCATGCCGGCCGAGGCAGGCCCACCGATCGGCAGGATGAAGGCTACCGTCGTGCCCTCGCCGTACACGGAAGACAGGCTCATCCGGCCGCCATGCATCTCGGCAAATGATTTGGTGAGCGCAAGGCCGAGGCCTGTGCCGTCGGTATTGCGGTCGCGCGAACTGGAGACCTGCTCGAACGGCTGGGCAAGTCGCGGCAGGTCTTCAGGCGGAATTCCGATGCCTGTATCGGTCACCGCAAAATAGATCTCCGGGCCACGCTGCTCCACGGTCACGGTAATCTTGCCGCCCGGATCAGTGAACTTGATTGCGTTCGAGACGAGGTTCAGCACCATCTGCCGGATGGCGCGGTGGTCAGCGTCGATATCCGGCAGGCGCGGATGGGCCTCGAGGTTCAGCTCGATATTCTTCTCTTCTGCCTTGCGCCGGATCATACGCATGGCTGCATCAACCGGGTCAACCGGATCGATCGGCTGTGTACTGATGGTCATCTTGCCCGCTTCGATCTTCGCCATGTCGAGAATGTCGTTGATCATGTCGAGCAGGTGCTGGCCGGATGTGAGAATATCGCGGGCGTATTCCTTGTAGGTCGGATCGCCCAGTGGCCCGCGCAGTTCGGTCACCATGATGTCGGAAAATCCGATGATCGCGTTGAGCGGGGTGCGCAGCTCATGGCTCATGTTGGCAAGGAAGGCGGACTTGGTGTGCGCGGCGTGTTCAGCCTTGGCCTTCTCCTCGGAATACTTGCGTGACAGTTCGCTGGCGCGGCCTTCGGAGCGTTCGAGATCGAGAACGGCGCGCTTCATGCGCTCCTTTTGCTTCTTCAGTTCTTCCTCGTTGCGCACGTTCTCGGTGACATCGACGCCCACCGTGATGAGGCCGCCGTCAGGCGTCGAGCGTTCGACCGTTTTGAGCCAGCGTCCATTGCGCAGGGCGATCAGCATCGTGCGCGCGTCTTCGGCCGACTGGCGTTCGAGCAGCACCGCGCCCGCCCGCGCGATCAGGACGGTCTCGCGTCCCATGCCGGGGCGCAGCGTGTCCTGCAGGCCGAAATCGAGGGCGAAGGCGCGGTTCCAGTAAAGCAGGCGCTGACGCTGGTCCCACAGGGCGAATGGGCCATTGAA
>JBGSVY010000282.1:0-17831 GCA_041752715.1 Hyphomonas sp. | reverse complement strand
GTCCGGCCAGTTTCTGCCGGCTGGCGGGCCGGCCCGCGCCAAGGTGCTTGAATGGCTGTTCTGGCAGATCGGCGGCTATGGACCGATGCTCGGCCAGCTCGGTCATTTCACGCGCGCAGCGCCCGAGAAGATTCCCTACGCAATCGACCGTTTCAGCGCCGAGGCGAAGCGCTTGTTCGGCGTGCTCGATCGGCGCCTTGCGGAGGCGCCGTATCTTGGCGGTGACTATTCGATTGCCGACATGGCGGTCTATCCGTGGACGCCCTACGCGCTTGCAGGCCTGAAGGCGACAATCCCGGACTTCTCCGCGCCGCATGTTGAGCGCTGGGCAGCCGATGTCGGTGCGCGTCCGGCCGTCATCCGGGGCATGGCCATTCCGGCGGTCTCTGCCTGATCGCCCGCCGCGGCCTAGCGCTGGACGTCGAGCAGCTGGACTTCGAACTGGAGGTCGGCATTTGGCGGAATCGGGCCGCCCGGCGTGCCGGTTTCGCCATAAGCCAAAGCCGATGGCACATAGATCATCCAGCGGTCGCCGGGTCGCATCAGGCTCAAGGATTCCGTCCATCCGGCGATCAGCTGGTTGGAGGGAAACACTTCGGGGGCGCCGCGTTCGAAGGAGGAGTCGAACAGTTCCCCGGTTGCGGCGAGACGGCCCTCGTAATGCACGGCAACATATTGACCACCGACCGGCGGCAGACCTGCCGGGTCGCCACTTGCGAGCACGATGTATTGCAGTCCCGACGCCGTCTTCACGACTTCGCTGAGATCGGGCTTCCAGGGCAGGTACTTGCTCCAGGCCGCCTGATCGGCGGTCACCGGTTCGGCGACTTCGAGCAGGGCCACGTGGAAGATCAGGTCGTCACCCGCCTTGATGATGGGTCCGCGGTCCTGGGGGCCGTAGGCGAGGGCGTTCGGAATGAAGAACAGGAACTCGTCGCCCTCGCTCATCAGCTGGAGGCCCTGCGTCCATCCGGGGATCACCTGGTTCAGCTTGAACTGAGCCGGTTCGCCGCGGGCAAAAGACGAGTCGAACTGTTCGCCATTGGTGCGGCGGCCGTCATAGTTCACGGTTACGAAATCGGTTGCAGCCGGGCTTTTTCCGCCCGCCGGGCCTTCTTTCAGCACGATGTACTGAAGGCCACCTTCGGCGGTCTGTACGGCCGCGCCGTTTGGGTTCCAGGGCAGGTGGTCGCTGAAAGGGTAGGCCAAGTCGGGGGTTTCCTTGCTGTCGGAGGTTGCGATGGTTGCCACGGGCGATGTTCCGTCCCAATTCGCAGGCGCGGTGACGGGGTTGGGCGTGCAGCCCGCGAGACCCGCGGCAAGGGCCGCTCCGGTCAGGATGCGAAGAAGGTTCATGTTGTGTCTCCCGGCTTCATGCGACGTTTCTGCCAGCGGCTCTAAGCGGATTTTGCGTTGCCGTCACGCCCTCCGGGCGGGGACGGCCCGTCAGATGGCGCGGGGCGGGTAGCCGGCCTGCGCAAGCGCGTCGATGACTTCCTGCGTGTGCTGGCTGTCACGGGTTTCCATCAGGATATCGAACTCGGCGCCCTTGGCCGGCACGTCGAGGGCGATGCGGTTATGGGCGACCTCCATGATATTGGCGCCATTATCGCCGATGATCTTGGACACGAGGGCCAGCAGACCCGGACGGTCATCGCCGACAATGCGAATGCGGGCGAGGCGGTTTTCGCGCACAAGGGCCCGCGTCAGCACCGAAGCGAGCAGGCGCGTATCGATATTTCCGCCGCAGAGCACGAGGCCGACCTTGCGGCCATAGAAGCGCGAAGGATGCGCGAGCAGCGCCGCGAGGCCTGCAGCACCAGCGCCTTCGGCAATGGTTTTCTCGACTTCGACGAACAGGGTGATGGCGCGCTCGAGGTGTTCTTCCTCGACCAGCAGGATGTCGTCGAGAAGCTGTTCGGCGATGCGTCGGGTCAGCTTGCCGACCTCTTTGACAGCGATCCCTTCGGCAATCGTCGCGCCGCCCATCTTGGGCGACTTGCCGCGCAGGGCCGCGTGCATGCAGGGGTACATGGCCGCTTCGACGCCGATGATCTTGATGTCGGGCTTCAGCGCCTTGGCGGCGACCGCGATGCCCGAGATCAGGCCGCCGCCGCCGATGGGAATGACGAGCGTGTCGAGATCGGGCTGGTCGGCCAGCATTTCGAGCGCAATGGTGCCCTGGCCGGCAATGATATCGAGATCATCGAAGGGGTGGATGAAGACGAGGCCTTCCTTCACGCCGAGTTTAAGCGCGTAGTCCTTGGCCTCGTCGAACATCATGCCCTCAAGGATCACGCGGGCGCCGTGATCGCGGGTGTGCTCGATCTTGTTGAAGGGGGTGGTTTCGGCCATCACGATGGTTGCCGGAATGCCGAGGCGGCGCGCGTGGTAGGCCACGCCCTGCGCATGATTGCCGGCCGAGGCTGCGATGACGCCCCGGCGCTTCTCGTCAGCCGTCAGCTTGGACAGCTTGTTGAGCGCCCCGCGCTCCTTGAAGGCGGCGGTGTACTGCCGGTTCTCGAACTTGATCCAGACATCCGCGCCGGTGATCGCCGACAGGGTGCGCGAGTGGGCCAGTTCAGTGCGCTCGATATTCCCTTCCAGCACTTTGGCGGCCGCCTGCACGTCGGCGAGGGTCACGAGGGGGTCTGGCGGCAAGGTATCGGGCATGGGGCTAGGTCCGGCTGAAGCGGGCGCACCCTATGCGGGCAGGGGGGGGAAGACAAGGCGGCCTAGGCGTTCGCCGCCCCCGCTCGGTGATGGCCCGGCATCGGTCGCGCATGTCCGGACGCACCGAGGGAGAAAATTATCAAGAAATGGAGAAAAAGGAACGAATTCTATACGGAATGCATAAATACTCGCAGGATTGAGACCGCACGGATGCTGACGATGGGGAGTTGCAAGGATGGCATCGGCAAATCCCGCCCAGCCTGAGGCGGCAAACCCCCGATTCGATCCGCGAAACGCGCGGGACGTCTACAGGGTGGCCAGCGAAGCGATGGAACTCATCCATCGGCATTCGGCCTTGCCGGATCCGGTCTGCTACGCTGTGTTCTTCGCATACGCCGCAAAATCGAACGGCCCCCTCACGGCAGCGGTCGCCCGCAAGTTGGCGCGAAACTCGACGCTGAGCGCATTCGAGATCAACGAGATCTTCACAGCCTATCTTGAGCAGGATTCGCATACGGCTAAGCGCCAGAATATCGGCCTCGAATTCGAGTACAGCCTCGCCGCCGTGTCCGATCTCATCCTCGCGAGCGTCAAGAATAATGACGCGTTCCGCGACACGCTCGATGCCATCGGCCAGCGCCTCCCGACCGCTATTTCGATCGCCGATCTCGACGCGCTCGTCGGCAGCCTTGTGGTCGAAAACCGGAAAATGTCGCAGGCCATGCAGGAGCTCGACCGGGGACTAGCCGAAAGCCACGCCCAGATCGAACGCTTGAACCGCGAACTGGAAGAGCTTCAGAACCTGAGCCTTCGCGACCCCCTGACGGAAGTCTCGAACCGCCGGGCTTTCGATGTGTTTCTTGCCAAGTCGATTGAACAGGCAGAAAGGTCGGGCAAGCAGTTTTGCCTCGCCGTCACGGATATCGATCATTTCAAGCGCGTCAATGACACGCTCGGGCACCAGGCAGGTGACGTCGTGCTCCGGGAGTTTTCGGCGCTCCTTCGGCGGCACACGAAGGGCCAGGACATGGTGGCAAGGTGTGGCGGCGAAGAGTTTGCGTTGATTCTGACCCAGACGTTCGTGGCCGCGGCCCACAACCTGCTGGTGCGTGTCGCACATGATGTGCGCGACACCATGTTCCTTTCGGAGGAAGACCACGAAAAGATCGGCCAGATCACGGCTTCGTTCGGCGTCTGCGCGTTCAAGCAGGGCATGAAAGCCGAAGACCTTCTCGAACTGGCAGACGCGCAGCTCTACAGGGCCAAGCGCGCCGGCAGGAACTGCGTCAAGTCAGATTTTATTCCCTGAGGCCGGGTGACTATTGTGCCAGCAGGCCTGCGGCGCCCGGCGCAGGGTCATGTTCGGCGACCCAGTGACCCGGAGCAACAGCAAGGAGTTGTGGTTGGTACTGGTCCGCATCCGGATCATCCACGACCCTTGACTTCAGGAACCGAAGGGCCGCCCGGCTGTCGAGCGGGCTCGGCAGGTCGCCGGTGAGTTTCAGTTTTTCGCGGGCACGTTCGCCGCGTGGATCGGCATTCGGAACAGCGGCAATCAGGGCCTGGGTGTAGGGATGCCGGGCATCGTCGTAGATCTCGGTGCGCCCGGCCAGTTCAACGATGCGGCCGAGATAGAGCACCATCACCCGGTGGCTGATCTGGCGGACCACGGCGAGATCGTGGCTGATGAAGATCATCGCAAGGCCAAACTCCTTCTGGAGTTCGATCAGCAGATCGACGACTTGCGCCTGCACGGACACGTCGAGCGCCGAGACCGCCTCGTCGCAGATCACAAGCTTCGGCCGGAGGATCATCGCGCGTGCAATGCCGACACGCTGGTTCTGGCCGCCGGAAAGTTCATGTGGATAGCGGTTGATGAGGTTCGGATCGAGGCCGACGCGCGGCAGGATTTCGCGGACTTTCTCTTCGCGCTGGCGACGTGACAGATCGGGTGTGTGCACGAGGAGCGGTTCGGCAATCGAGGCGCCGATCGTCATGCGCGGGTCGAGGCTTGCGAGTGGGTCCTGGAAGACGATCTGGAGATCATCACGCAAAGCGTTCATCTCGCGCGCGCTGGTCTTCGTGATGTCCTTGCCGAGCCACGAGATGCGCCCGGCCGTCGGCGGGATCAGCTTCAGCACGCCGCGCGCAAGGGTCGACTTTCCGCAGCCGGACTCGCCGACAACGCCGAGCGTCTCGCCGGGCCGCAGGTCGAAACTGACACCATTCACGGCTTTCAGCGGTTTGGTGCGTCCGAACAGGCCGCCTTTCACCATGATCGGGAACGACACTTTCATGTCCTCGACGCTGAGCACGGGCGCGACCGATGCCGGCGGGGCAGGGGCAAGGTGGGCCCGGCCCGGCCGGTCCGGTTCGTCGATCCGGGGCACCGCTTCGAGCAGCATCTTCGTGTAGTCGTGCGACGGCGCATAGAAGATATCGTCGACATGTCCGGCCTCGACGATCTCGCCATGGCGCATCACGATCACCCGGTCGCACATGCGGGCGACCACGCCCATGTTGTGCGTGATCAGCACGATGCCGGTGCCGGTGTCGCGTTTCAGTTCGGCCATCAGTTCGAGCACCTGGGCTTGCACCGTCACGTCGAGCGCGGTGGTCGGCTCGTCGGCGATCAGCAGTTTTGGCCCGCACAGCATCGCGATGGCGATCATCACGCGCTGGCGCATGCCGCCGGAAAGCTCGTGCGGGAACTGGTCCATCCGGCGGGCGGCTTCCGGGATGCGCACATTCTCCAGCCATTCGATGCAGCGCTTGTCTGCGGCTTCGCCTCTCAGGCTTTGGTGCAAGGCGAGAATCTCGCGCATCTGGGCGCCGACGGTCATATGCGGCGTCAGGCTCGTCAGCGGGTCCTGGAAGATCATCGACATTTCAGCGCCGCGGATCCGGCGCAGGTCGGCAGCCGGCGCCGTCAGCATGTCGGTTGCGCCAAACAGCACCTCGCCACTGGCCGTCCCATTACCTGCCAGAAGGCCAAGGCTCGCGAGCGCCGTCTGGCTCTTGCCCGATCCGCTCTCGCCGACAATCCCGAGGCATTCGCCCGGTGAGACGCCGAACGAGATGTTCCTGACCGCGTGGACGGTGCCGTCGGGCGTGTTGAAATCAACCGTGAGGTTCCGGACAGTCAGTATCGTCATTGCGAGAGGAGTAGCGGCGCAGGCAGCAGGCGCAATAGGCGCCTTGCATAAAAAAGAGCGCCGCACCCGTCTTTCTGGAGGGGTGCGGCGCATGCGCAGCGCGTGTGGGCGCCTGACGGATCAGTATTTATAAGCGAGGCCAAGCCCAACGACGAGCGGATTGATGTCGACGTCGGCATTCACGGTCGCGCCGAGGGCCGTTGTGAAATCGACCTTCACATCGGTGGTGATCCAGATTTTCTTGATGTCGGCGTTGATGGCCCAGCCACCCGCCTGGCCGTCGAGGTCATAGTCAAAGCCAACCTGCAAGGCAGGCCCAAAGCTCGGGTCGTAATCGATCCCATCGGCAACCGGTCCTTCGTCTTCATTGAAGAAAAAGGTCGCGTTCACACCCGCCCCGATATAGGGCTTGAAGTTCGTGCTGTTCCGGAAATGGTATTGCAGCGTCAAGGTTGGCGGCAGAAGCCAGACATCGCCGAGATCTACTTTGGCATTGTTCAGCGCGCCCGGCACGGTCACGTTCACCGCGCTGACATCATGCGGCGTCACCGCGAGGATGAGTTCTGCGGAGATTGAGTCGGTGAAGAAGTAAGTAATGTCGACTTCGGGCACGTATTGGTCGCCGATATCGACATCGCCCGCGAGGCGCGCGCCACCGACAGAGAGCGCGCCCGTTTCGTCTGGCAAGACGCCGAGCACACGCGCGCGGACCATCCATGGATTGTCTTCGGCGCTTGCGGTCCCGGTAAGTCCGGCAAGGGTTGAGCCCGTCATAAGGGCGGCAAGAAGCAGCGTTTTCATCGCTTTGGTTCCATCTTTTTGGTGAATTGTCCTTCTCCTCTAGCGCGCGGATTTTTACGCGACATTGGCCAGCTTGCCGCGCGTCGGCGCGCCGCGCGGTAAAAGCGCGCGACTAGGTAATCGTCCGTATTGAGACGACGTCTGAAAGACTCAAGTCCTGCCATACGTCAGGAATGCCAGACAAATTGCACACCGCGTCACGCACACCCGGTTGGGGCGAACGGCGGGGAGGACTGCCCCCGAGGAATGGCTTGAACTTGTCGACGCGAGTTGGGAAGGTGCCACGTTGTCTGATCCCCGGCTGGAGTGTGCCTGATGCCCGTCATGAATTTTCTAACCCAATGCGTCTTCGATGCCGGTGCGTTGAAGCAGCTTGCTGCACTTGCGAAGTCAAAGGGCATAACGCGCCCCTTCATCGTAACAGACGCGGGGATCAAGGCGTCCGGCATCCTCGCCAAGGTCGAAAATGCGCTTGGCGTCGCGCCGGTGGGAATCTTTGCAGAAACAATCTCGAACCCGACTGAAACGCAGACCAAGCAAGCCGTCGACCTCTACAAGGCCTCGGACGCCGACGGCATCATTGCGGTGGGCGGCGGCTCGTCGATGGACCATGCCAAGGCGATCGGCCTCCTGGCGTCCCACAGCGAGCCTCTGGAGACCTATGCCGCGATCATCGGCGGCGCCCGCAAGATCGGCAAGATCCCGCCTCTGATTGCCATACCCACAACGGCCGGCACGGGGTCGGAAGTCTCTGTCGGCATGGTCATCATCATGGAGAATGGCCGCAAGGAGACCTTTGCCTCGCCAAACTTGATCCCGGTCGTTGCGCTTTGCGACCCGGACCTGACGCTTGGTCTTCCGGCGGGCCTAACCGCGGCAACCGGTATGGACGCGCTCACCCATTGCATCGAGGCGGTGCTGACTCCGTCTGTCAATCCGCCTGCGGAAGGTATCGGATATGACGGCGCCCAGCGTGCGTTCGGCCAGGGCATGCTCAGGCGCGCCGTCAAGGACGGCTCTGACGCCGAAGCGCGTTGGCACATGATGATGGCGAGCTATGAGGGCGCATTGGCTTTTGTGAAGGGGCTCGGCGGTGTGCACGCGCTCAGCCATGCGGCCGGCCGGCTCGGTGAGAAAAAGCTGCACCATGGCACCCTGAACGCGGTCTTCCTCCCGCACATCCTGCGTTTTCACAACGGCGCGGCGGAGGCGAAGTATGCCAGACTCCGGCAGGCGATGGGCCTGAAGGCGAGCGCCGATCTCGGCGATGCGATCCAGGATCTCAATGATGCGATCGGAATCCCGAAGAACCTGAGTGCGATGGGACTGGAGGCATCTGATGGTCCCGGCATTGTGGACTACGCGCTGAAGGATCTCGCGCACCTCGGCAATCCACGTCCGATGAGTGCGGATGATTACGCGAAGGTCTTCGAGATCGCCCTGAGCTGAGTCTGACCTATTCGGCGTCGAGAGCAGGCAAGCCGATAGCGGCTTCGATATCGCCCCAATTGATCATCTTGAAGTTCTGGTCCTGTCCCTTGCGCGGGTTGCCGTCGTCCTGAACGACCAGAAGGCCGCGTGGATAGCCGGGCAGGGCGCCCGAGAAAATGTCTAATCCATCCGTATGCGTTACGGCGTCGATGCCGGCCGCGTCATTTGCCCCAATGCTGAAACTGCCGCGATGTCCAAACGGCGCTTTCCGGTCATAGACGACATAGCGGTCTTCGGCCTGGGCCGAAGCGACGAGCCAGCCTTCGCCGTTCTTGCCCCGCCAGATCGAGACGCCCTCGACATCCGCCACGAGGCCCGTGTCCGAGCCGACCGAGTCGACGCGGACGGGCGCAGCCGACAAGTTGCGATAATCGACAGCCCAGAGGCCTGCATCTTCTTCTCCCACGAACAATGTCGTGTTCACCTCGTCAAACACACACCCTTCAAGTTGTGTCGCGAGCTTTATCGTACCTTCAACCGTCCCGGACACTTCGGCTTCGGTGACCGTTAGTGACCATATATCGATGGTTCCGTCCTTGTAGGTGACTGCCGCAAGGTCGCGGCCATCTTCTCGGGCGGCACAAATTCCGTAAGGCTCGGCGCGACCGGCGGGTATCTCCCCGCGATGGCTTACCGCGCCGGTCGGCCTGTCGACCAGAAAAACAGAAATGGCATTGAGCTGATCATTACTGGCGATGGCCACATCGAAAGACCGTTCCGCAGACGAACGGAAATCCACATTGTTGACAAGGCCGATCGGGAGGCGTTGGCGTTCCGTCCCATCGATCGAAAAAACAACGAGGCCTTCCTGCTTGTTTGTGCCGAGGATGAGCGACTTGCTTGCATCGTCCGGGTGCCTCCAGATGGCCGGGTCATCGGCGGCATCGCCGCGTGTCCCAACCGGACCTGTTTCGGCTGCGGCCATGACCACGCCTTGCGTCTCCAGGACGGGCGGCGCCGATGCGCACGCAGCGATCGAAAGCCCGGCAATTCCGATCAAGAACAAGCGCAGCATCGAGAGGGTTCCTTGTGAAGCGAGACGGGGAGAGCGAGTCCTTATCGCCCGAGTGTTACAAGAAAGCGACTGTCACAAAACTTGTGTCAATCGGTCACTTTATTGCGAAACTCGGGTGCTAGCGCCACACTAATTTTAACCGGGGTGTCCTATGAAAACGAAATTCTCCCTTCTGAGCGGCGTGAGCTTTGTCACGCTCTGCTTTGGCGTTGCCCTCAACGCGTCGGCCCAGGCCACGCCGACACCAGTGGCAGAAGATGAAGACCCGATCCTGCGCGCCGAGACCGTCGTGGTCCAAGGCGAGATCGCCTATCGCAATCGGAGCGAAGAAACCGTCCAGACCCTCGAATATGGTCAGGACTATTTCCAGCGATTCGAACCGCTGACCGCAGGCGATGCCTTGAAGCGCGTTCCGTCCGTCACGTTCCTGTCGGATGTAATCGAGAGCGACGGCGCCCGCCTGCGCGGCCTTGATCCGGGCTACACGCAGATCCTCATCAACGGCGAGAAGGTCCCCGGCAACGGCGTTGACCGCTCCTTCTTCCTCGACCGGATCCCGGCCGAATTGATCGACCGCGTCGAGATCGTCCGCTCCTCGTCGGCGCGCCGCTCGGGCGATGCGCTCGCGGGCACGCTCAACATCGTGCTGCGTGACGGCTATGAGCTCGATGGCGGCTACCTGCGCGCCGGCGCGCTGCGCTTCGATGACGGCGAGTTCAAGGAAAGCCTCGGCGGCGTCTATGGCGGCGAGCTTGGCCCGGGCCGCATCATCCTCGGTGCGAACCTGCAAGGGCGCTACAATCCGAAGCTGAAGTCGTCGCTACGCTTCGGTGACAGCCCGGAGAACGATCCCGATTTCCGCGCCAACGAATTCGACAACCGCGAAGACCAGACCGACACGCGCGATGGCCGCGACTATTCGTTCAATGCAGAATACGCGATCGACGCCGCCGACTATGATTTCGAGCTTGGCGGCTTCTATGTCTTCACCGACCGGGACGAGACCGAGCGCTCGTTCGAATACGATGATCCGACCGCGATCACCGGCCCGCTGCCGGATGGCAACCTGCTGACCGACAACTCGAACGTCAACGGCATCGAGCAAACCAATTACAGCCTGCGCAGCCGCTACGAACGCGACTGGTCGCTTGGTGAAACCGTCTTCAAGCTCGGCTTTGCGAAGTTTGATGATGATCAGGAAGAGTATGAGGAGGAAGTCGATTTCGACGTCGACTATGACGATGGCGAAGTGCCGGTGATCGAAGGCGAGTTCTTCACGACGGAAATCGTCGACGAAGAGACCTCGGCCGAGATCTCGCACAGCTTCGAATTCGGGGAAGAGACGGAACTCGAATTCGGCGTCTTCTACCAGCAGAAGGATCGTTCGACGCGCATTCTGGCTGCCGAAGACGGCCGCGATCTCGACATGCTCACCGGCTATGATCAGTTTACGGATCGTCCCGAAGACTTCGGCCTCAGCTATTCCGGTTTCGAGGCGGTTCCAGGCGGCCTCAGCAACCTGCAGGAAGACCGCCTCGATGGCTTCGTGGTCCTGAATGGCGACTATGGCCGGATGAGCTGGGAAACCGGCCTTCGCTACGAGACGACCGACGTGACGATCAACGACCAGACCGCTGATGCGGCGCTCCAGAACGTCGACACGGACTATGCGTTCCTCCTGCCGTCGGCGCACATGAAGTTCGATATCACGGGCGCGGACCGCATCTCCGTTTCGGTCGCCCGCACGCTGCGCCGCCCGAACTTCAACTTCGTCTCCCCGGTCCTTCTGGAGGGCGAGTTTGGCGACAATGACTTCATCGGCGAGCCGGAACTGGAGCCGGAAAATGCCTAGGGTCTTGATGTCGGCTATGAACGGCGCCTCGGAAAGTCAGGCATTTTCGGCGTTAACGTCTTTTATCGCGACGTGTCGGACCTGATCGAAGTGGCCAATACCGGCCTGCCTTCGGACGATTACTGCGGCAACTTCGAAGACGACACGGGCTTCACCTGCGAGGACGCGCTCGCTGGCGACCCTGCCGCGCTTGCGCTCTATGAGCCGAACTCGTTCCTGTTGACCCCCGTGAATGCCGGCGAAGGTACCGTCTATGGCATCGAGTTCGACCTCTCGTCGCCGCTCACGGCTTTCGGCCTGCCGAACACGGGCGTCTTCGCCAACGTCTCCCTCCTCGATAGCGAGGTTGAAGACTTTGCCGGCGAACGGCGCTTCAACGACCAGTCCGAGTTCGTCTACAATTTCGGCTTCGTGCATGACCTGCCCGCGATGCAGGCCGCCTTTGGCGCGACCTATCGCAAGCAGGGCGATGCGTTTGGCCGGATCGCCGCCGAAGAAGTGACGACCTCCTACGGCGCTGACCTCGAAATTTTCCTCGAGAAGAGCTTCGGCGACAGCTTCACGATCCGGGCGGTTGGCTCGAACCTTCTTAACGGCAAGAAGGAAGAGGTCTTCAACAAGTTCGACAATATCGAAGACCAGCTTGCGCGTGACTTCGACGAGTACGAACTCGAAAGCGAAGAAGCAGGGCCAGTCTTCCAGATCATGGCGCGATACGCCTTCTGATCCGGGATTGTCAGTCAACGGAATGGACGGGCCGCAGCCAGACGCTGCGGCCCGTTTCCGATTCCGGGCCTCAGCGAAACGCCTTCCACCACGCCCTTAAACGGGCTGCATAGGCCTCCGGCGTTTCGGCTGTCAGGCGGCTGGCCGTCCGGAAGGCCCGTCGCAAGGCACGCCGCCGCGCTTCGGCGATGATCTCGAAGCCCGACGCCGCCTCCATCTTGGACAAGACATGCGCCGGCAATTCGCCGAGTTCGTGCTGCAGCAAGCCGAGGTCGCGCCAGTCACCGAGGTCATCACTCAGCTGTTCGCCCGCCGCTGCGTAACCGTCCATCGCTTCGGGAAAGACGCCGCGCAATAACAGGGTCTGATACCAGTGATCCTTGGCGCGCTTGCGAAAGGTATGCACGGGTTCATCGCTTGCCGCCCGCTGTGCCGCGCCGAAGGCTCTGCAGAACCGGGTGTAGCCCCGTTCGAGGCCTGGCCCGATTGCGCTCCATCCGTCGTGCTGCAGGTGCCAGGCTTTGGCACGGGCGGCGATCACCGCGATCTCCTCGGCAAAAGTGGCGAGGATCCTCGCCTGCTGCGCTGTGCCGGGCAGGGGTCTGTCGGCAAGCGCTTGCGTGATCGCGCGTGTCGTGTCGTCCGGCAGCCCCAGCCGAAGCGCAATCTCGCCGAGGGCGGCCCCGTCGCGCAAGGCCGAGAGACTGGCGGCCGAGGCGCGCAAGGCAGCGATTTCCTCCCGCGCGCCCGGCAGGTCATCCGCCGTGAGCCGGACCAGTGCCCGCAGCCGCTTTGTGCTCTTGCGCGCTTCGTGAACCTTGCGTGCGGCCGGAATGGCCCGATCTGCCAAAGTGGCCGCAATTGCGGAAAACTCTGCGGCGGCAATCCGCTGAACGCCCGCCGTAACCGAGCGATCTCCTGATTTGAACCTGTAAGCCATGCGAGCGTCCGAACCGAGCCCTGCAACGCTCGCATTTCCCTGTCGAAACGGCGAGTGTACTCGTGCCAGCGGCGACTACAAAAAGTTGTATCTACATGTACCCCCTTTCCCCAGGGCTCAGAATCCGGGGATAAGGCGCAATGTTCGATGATATGCAAAGCCTCTTCGGCAGCCTCGGTCTTCTCTTCAATGCCATCGCCCTCGGCGCGGCCTGGGTCGTGACCATCGCGTCGCCCAATTGCAGCTTCGACAAGCTCGATGGCAGTCGCGCTGACCGGCACGTGCGCGAGCTGTTGCACCAGACGGCGACGCCGCTGGCGGGGCTGATGCTCGTTGCAGGCGCATTTTTTCTGCTCGGCGGGGGTCTTATCTCGGGTATCGTGGCCCTCGTTGCGGCCTTCGGGTTCCTGACAAACCGCTGGACCCTGGCGCCCCGCGAGACGCCGAACAAGCCCGGCGTCAAGACGAGCCGGAAGGCCCAGCGCGGAATGTCGGTCAGCCTTACGCTGATTTTTGCGTTGGTTGCGGTTGCGTCTGCGGCCTTCGGCCTTTTTGGCCTTTAGGTCTGAACGAGCCAGAGGCACCCGATTTCGTGCAATCGCCGGAAATGGTCAGCAGACCGGCGCGCCGCAGACCGGGCGATGGAGCCGGCCAGTTTGCGGTTGAAGGCCAACATCAGGCTGCAGATGCCAAGGCACCAGATCGCGATCCACCAGCCAACGAACAGGGCGGCGGCCATCCCCGCGAAGCCCGCGAGGCAGGCAAAGATGTCAAGGCCGCGCAACCACAGCTTGTGGTGAGCGCCAAACGCGTCGAGCAGTTGCGGACAGCGATGCAGGGTCTCGGCGTCGATCGCAAAACGTGTCCCCGGCGGACTCTCAAGGAAGACTGCGCGGGTCAGCCGACCCCCGTCATGCGGGTTTGGTTCACACTTCAGGAACATGTGTGTCTCCTCGTCATGCTGGCGTTGCTGCGAATTTAAGCCCACCCTTGATAACCTGCGATCGCCGGGCGGCGCGAAATTTGGGACGCGACGCATACGCTTTCTTAGGGTTCGGGGCACACGCTTTGCTGGCGAATGCCATTGCGGAACGGAAATTCCGTGCTTACGCTGCACTGCAACAAAAAGGCTAGGGGTTCCGATGCTCTATACACTGGTCGAAATGAACCGCATGGCCA
The DNA here is from genome assembly GCA_041752715.1 of Hyphomonas sp. Taxonomy (GTDB): domain Bacteria; phylum Pseudomonadota; class Alphaproteobacteria; order Caulobacterales; family Hyphomonadaceae; genus Hyphomonas. The sequence continues at coordinate 3,999 of JBGSVY010000282.1, read as the reverse complement.
TGGCGCCGATGCGCCTCGCCGCCCGGTCCGGGCGAGCTGCCCTGCGGTCGCCGTTCAACCCGCTCGGCAATACCGGCTATGGCAAGTCGCTCGCCGCGATGGCCGATGTTTTCGAAAGTGCGACGCGCTTCTACGGCAAGCCCGAATGGCGCATCGAAACGACGCGCATCAACAGTATCGATGTGCCTGTGAAACCTCACGCCGCCTGGCGGTCACCCTGGTGCACGATGGTGCATTTCAAGAAGGACGCTGATCGCCTGGCCGAAAGCCAGCGAAAGGATGCGCCGCCTCAACCGGTGATGCTGATTGTGGCGCCGCTCTCGGGGCATTATGCAACCCTGCTTCGCGGCACGGTTGAGGCCTTCCTGCCGACACATGACGTCTACATAACCGACTGGTCGGATGCCCGGATGGCACCCGTCTGGCTCGGCCGGTTCGACCTTGATGATTACATCGACACGATCCGCCGGATGCTGACGCAGCTTGGCGCAGGAACCCACGTTCTTGCCGTCTGCCAACCCGGTCCGCCTGTCTTGGCCGCGATCTCGATGATGGCTGAAGACGACGACGCGGCCCGGCCAGCCTCGATGACGTTCATGGGCTCGCCGATCGATGCGCGCCGCTCACCGACCGTGCCGAACAGGCTCGCTGAGGAACGCTCGGCGGCGTGGTTCGAGGACAACATGATCTTCACGGTCCCCGGTCCCTATCCGGGTGTCCTGCGTCGGGTCTATCCGGGTTTTGTGCAGCTCGCCTCCTTCATGAACATGAACTGGGACCGGCACGTTGATGCCCACTGGAAGTTCTTCAATCACCTCGTCGATGGCGATGGCGACAATGTTGGTCGCCACCGCGAATTCTACGATGAATATCTCTCCGTCCTCGACATGACCGAGGAGTTCTACATGCAGACGATTGTGCGCGTGTTCCAGGAACACCACCTTGCGCGCGGTGTTTATCGCTATCGCGACGACCGGTTGGTCAAGCCCGCGGCCATCCGCGATGTGGCGCTGATGACGGTCGAGGGCGAAAAGGACGACATCTCCGGCATCGGCCAGACGCAGGCCGCGCACGACATCTGCACCAACGTTCCGAAAGCGATGCAAGCCGATTACGTGCAGCCCGGCGTCGGGCACTACGGTGTCTTCAACGGCACCCGTTTTGAAACCGAGATCGTGCCACGTGTGGTGCAGTTCACACGCAAGTTCGACAAGACCCGCGCCCGCGCCTGATCGCCGGGAGCCTACTCCGCGGCCGGAACATAGAACATCAGGTCGAGCCCGATGCACGAGGGCAGGGGCTCGCCCATGGACGTCTTTTCAAGCGGGGCAGGCCGCTTCATTGACGCGATCAAGGCCGCTCGGGCAGCCGCATCAAACGACTGGGCTGGCGCCAATGGCGTGGTTTCGTGCAGGACGTTCGAGGTGCGGCAGCCGCGATGGTCCAATACCGTCATCGCCTCGATCCTCTCACCACTGACGAGCGCCCGAAGGCTCGCGCGCATCGCATCGTCTCGCAGCACGACAGCCGAGGGAAGGCCATCCCCTGCTGGCACGGCAAGCCAAACTGCGCTGATGCGCACGTCTGGGTCCGGCGTGATGTAGCGGGCAAAGAAAATGGTGCCGGCCGCGACCTCGTCCATGCTGATGTCTGCCGTGCCGCTCGCCGCCAAACGCGTCAGCCAGTTGCGGACAGCCGCCTCTCGCGCGATCCGTGCCGCGCGGGCGTCACCGGCGACCATTAGGGCAACCGCGTGGTCGAGATGGGTTGCAGGGCTCAGGCGGGCACCGGCTTTGATGGCGGCGGTGTAGTGGCGCGCAGCTCGAGCCGCATCGCCATGATCGAGAGCGCCCCGTGCGGCGACAAGCAAGGCCTCGCGCACCTCGAACCGGTCGGGACACCGGGCGATGAAGTCTTCAGCGACCGCCAGGATGTAGGCCGGCGAGGCTTCCTGAGGCGGGTCCGTCAAAGCGGCCTGGTAGCGAATTGCGTCGCTCAGGCCGCACCCTGACTCGGCGCGGGCGAATTGCGGCAAGCACAGCCATAAAGACACGCAGCCTGCAACGATGGCGCCGGCAAGCCGGATCAGTTTGCGACGGGTGATCATGGCAACTCCCGGGCTGGTTGGCCTGAGAGGGGTGCAATCAGCATGCCGCGCATCAGTTGGAGGCGTGGATGCCCGCCGGATCATTCTGGGCGTGGTCGTGACCGTGCCCGTGATCGTCATCGTGATGTAAGGGCAGCGACAGCATCAGAAGGCCGATGACCACGCCGATGGCCAAGGCGCCGGCGGCCCGTGCGGGCGCCTCGTCCTCCAGAGGCTTCATCAGCGGGCCGGTTGCGACATAGAGAAGGAGGCCTGCAGAGATGGCAAACAGCATGGATATCGTTGCCTCCCCGAGCCCTGCGATGAACGGCGCCGACAGGACCACACCGAGCGGTGTGGTCGCCGCAGCGGCAAGGAAGGCATAGATCAGCGCGGCGCGCAGCGCGACGCCATGCCGGGCCAGCACAGCGAAGGCAATGATGCCCTCGGCAAACTCATGCAGGATGAGCGGCATCGCCGCATAGACGCCGGACTCGAAACTTGTCGCGAACGAGACCGAATAGACCACGCCATCAAGAAATGAGTGGATCGCAATGGCCAGGAGCGGCGTGAACGCAGCTGCCGGTCCCCCTGCGAGGTTTTCAGGAAACAGCGCGCTGACGGCGAAACTCATCAGCAGCCCGCCCAGGAAGCCGGCCAGAAGGTAGCGTCCGCCCTGCGCGCTCAAGCTCAAGGCTTCGGGAACAATGTGCATGAGGCTGAGGGTCACGAGCATGCCGCCCGCACCAAGTGCGATGAGTCCGGATTGCCGGGCGGTCCAGTCGCGGCGCATCGCAACGGCGAGCAAGCCGAGTGAGGCGATCAGCGCCGAGGCGAGGCCAAACAGCAAGGGTGCCTGCAAAGAGAGGGGCATAAGCGGCGCCGTCCGGTTTTAAGGGGATTGCGCGGCGCACGAATGTCGCACCCCATCTGTTCCCTTGCTAAAAATGTTATACTGTCTCATTATCGGGACGCAAACAGATAAATCGACCCAGTGCCTGAGAGGGAGATCGTGAATGTCGTATCGCGTGCTGACAAGAACGGGTCCGGCCCTGGCCGTGCTGCTGATCCTTGGCGCGTGTGGTGAGGCCCCTCCCGCGCCGGATGCGGCGGCCAGTGCCCCGTCTGAACCGCCGGCCGTTACCGCTGATGCAGGCGCGCACGCCGTCGCGCCTTCGGCCCCGGCTGAGGCAACCGACCCGCCGCATGCGGAAACGCACGAGGCGCACGATCATGCCAACGACCATGATACGGCCGCCGGCGTGTCGCACGTGCACGGCCTCGCCGAACTTGCGATCACGACCGAAGGCAATAAAATCAGTGCTCGGATGATCTCTCCGCTCGCCAATTTCGGGCTTTCGGAGGCTGAGGGCGTGTTCACACCTGACGTGATTGAGAGCCTTCCAGGCCTCATCTCCCTCAGCGGCGGAGCCTGCTCTGCATCAACGCCGGTGGCGGCAATCGATCGATCAAGCGGCCAGACGGATGCGGCCATCGATTTCAGCTGGACTTGCGGCGATGTCTCGGCCGTCACCTCGGTGCGCTTTGACGGTTTTGCTGCCTATCCGGGGTTCGAGGTCATCAAGGCGGTCTTCCTGAGTGATGTTGCACAGACGGCAGGCGAATTGACGCCTGCCAAGTCTGAGCTTGCGCTGAAATAAGGTGTGATGGACGCACCCCTGATTGACATCAGCAACCTGCGCTTTGCCTGGAAGGGCAACGCACCTGTGCTCGATATTGCCAAGTTTGGGCTGAATGCGGGTGAGCGGCTCTTCCTGCGCGGTCCGTCCGGCTCTGGTAAGTCGACCCTGCTCGGCCTGATCGCCGGCGTGCTCGAGCCGCAGGCAGGCGACGTCCGCGTTCTCGGGCAGGATCTCGCCACGCTCTCGCCGGCCGGGCGAGACCGGCTGCGC
>JBGSVY010000281.1:0-6643 GCA_041752715.1 Hyphomonas sp. | reverse complement strand
AGCGCTTGCCGCCTTACCGGACATCAGCGGCCGGGTCGCAGTCGCAACGCGCGTGGCCGATCGCCGCTGGGACATGCGACTGATCAGCGGCGTCACAGTGCGCCTGCCTGAAGACGTCGCGCTGCCCGAAGCACTCGACCGGCTCGCCCATCTCCAGGTGCGCACCGCGCTGACACAGCGCCCGCTCGACATGATCGACCTTCGCAGCGAGGGCCGGGTCTATCTGCGCGCCACCGCTGGCGGTCCCGCTCTCGAGAGCCGTACAAAGGCAGACCGCAGCTGATGTCCACACTGTCCGCCAAGCGCCTCGCCCGCCAAAACGGCCGCAGCACCGGCACCGTCGCCGCGCTCGATATCGGGTGTTCGAAAATCACCTGCCTGATCGCGCGCAGCGATGGCACCGGACCACGCGGCTTTAGGGTGCTGGGTAGCGGCCGTCAGCAGGCACGTGGCTTCAAGGGTGGCACGATCACCGACATGGACGCGCTCGAACGGGCGATCCGGCTTGCAGTCGAAGACGCAGAGCGCGAGGCGGGCGAACCGATCAGCGAGGTTATTCTCGGTATCACGGGGCCGAAACTCGTTTGTACACTGACATCGGGAACGTTCGACACCGGTGGACGCGAGATCACCGCCAAGGATGTCCGGCGCCTTCATTCTCTAACCCTCAACCGGTTCCAGCCGCGCGGCGCACAAATCCTGTCAGCCTGGCCCGTCGTCTACAGTGTGGACGCTGCCAGCGGCGTTCGCCAACCGGTGGGTATGACGGGTCGGGAGCTTTCTGTTCGTACCGCGATCGTCACCGCCCCGCGCGCGATCGTCAAAAACCTGACCGACTGTGTGCAGCGCGCGCATCTTGGCATTTCGGCATTGATTCCATCCGCGATCGCGTCTGGCGCCGGCACCCTTGTCGAGGACGAGATCACCAACGGCGCAGTCTGCATCGACATGGGCGCGGGCGTCACGGCGGTCTCTGTCTTCTTGCACGGCGCCCCAGCCTGGCTTGGCCTCGTCCCTGCTGGCGGAGCCCATGTCACAGCCGACATCGCCCAGGGACTTGGCACGACTTTCCCGGCGGCCGAACGCCTCAAGGTCGCCTATGGCACAGCCAATCTCGATGGCCCCGGCCTAGCCGAACGTATCGAAGCGCCTCGCCTTGGCGATGACGGGCGCCTGCATGCGACGAAAGTCGAGCGCGCCGAGATTGCCCGGATCATCGCCCCGCGAATCGAGGAAACCTTTGAGCTTGTCCGCCAAGCGATGGATGCAAGCGATGTCCGCAAGGTTCTGCCGCACCGTTTCGTTCTCACCGGCGGCGCCAGCCAGTTGCCGGGGGTGCGCGACGTGGCCAGCCGTATCCTCGGCGCACCGGTCCGCCTCGGGCGGCCAAGCATTACGGAAATTCTAGGCGAAACACTGGGAACACCAGCTTTTTCAACAGCTTCAGGTCTGCTATTGTACTCCACGATGGGATTTGTCGATGTCGTGCGGGCTGGCACGGCAACACGGGAGTACGAAACCGAGGCAAAAGGCGGAATAGTGAACCGGGTTTTTCACTGGCTTGAAGATAATTTCTGACGCCATCAGCCCTCACTTAACCCTCCCTTAGGCGCGAAGAGCAATGATTGCACTTCTGCCAGCGCGGCATTGTAGAGTTGGATCGAGGCATGCCCATGACGAATGAATTGAAACCCCGGATTGTTGTCTTCGGCGTTGGCGGAGCCGGCGGAAACGCGGTTGACAACATGATCGAGGCAAACCTTCAGGGCGTCGAGTTCGTGGTTGCCAACACCGATGCGCAGGCACTGGCCCGCTCCCGTGCCGACCGCAAGCTGCAGCTCGGTTTTGAAACGACCTCGGGCCTTGGTGCAGGCGCGCGCCCGGAGATCGGCGAAAGGGCGGCCGAAGAATCGATCGATGATGTGAAGATCGAGCTTGAAGGCGCACACATGGTCTTCATCGCGGCCGGGATGGGCGGCGGCACCGGGACCGGCGCAGCCCCGGTCATCGCACGCGCGGCCAGCGACTTGGGCATCCTGACCGTCGCGGTCGTCACCAAACCGTTCGGCTTCGAAGGCGCCCACCGCATGCGGCAGGCCGAAGATGGCCTTTCCAATATCCGAAACCATGTCGACACGATGATCGTCGTGCCGAACCAGAACCTGTTCCGTATCGCGAATGAGCGCACGACCTTCTCCGAAGCGTTCCGGATGGCCGATGATGTGCTCTATGCCGGGGTGCGTGGCATCACCGACCTGATCGTCATGCCGGGGCTGATCAATCTCGATTTCGCTGATGTCGGCGCGATCATGCGCGGCATGGGCACCGCAATGATGGGCATGGGCGAGGCAACCGGCGAAGGCCGCGCGCTCGAAGCCGCCCGCCGGGCCATCGAAAACCCACTGCTCGACGATATCTCGATCAAGGGCGCTCGCGGCGTGCTGATCAATATCAGCGGCGGCTATGATATGACGTTGTTTGAACTCGATGAAGCCGCCAACGAGATCCGCCGGCTCGTCGATCCGAACGCAAATATCATTCTCGGCTCGGCCTTTGACCCGGCGCTTGAAGGAAACATCCGTGTCTCGGTCGTCGCCGCAGGCCTTGATGGCAGGGCCACGCACGCACCCGAGACGGCGCGCCCGGCCGCCAGCGTGCGCCAGGCCATCGCCGAACCGATTCTCGATGAGCCCGAGGACGACGCCGAAGTCGAAGAGATCGTTGCCGAAGACATCCTGAATGATCAGGGCGCCGCACCGGATGACGTCGAAGATGACCGCCCGATCGTGATCAAGCACCGCCCTCCGCCGGTCGTGCCTGAGACGCCGGCTGCCGAAGCCACCGCGGTGTTCAGCGAGAACCGGGACGTGCCCCTTCCCGACCGGCCGACACGTGAGTCAGGCCCTGCCGGATTTGCAAACCTTTTCGGTTGGCGCCGACCAGCCCCGCAGGGTGAAAACGATACGGGCCTCGCAGTTCCCGCCCAGATCGTGTCCTCGCCCGATGATCACCCGCGTGCAGCGCCGTTCGACGATGCCGATCTCGAGATTCCGGCCTTCCTTCGACGCTCGGCCAACCATTAGGCCGTCCAGCGGTAGATCAGCACCCTGTGTTGCAGCTATGAAACACTTGGCTAAAGCCTAAAACCCATTATTTTCAAGAACTTGCCGAGTAACCGACGCGAGTCCTGTAACATGGCGAAACAAGGCGTGTTTTGTGACTGAGAGGCCGACGGGCGATGTAGGGTCGTGAGTAGAGGACCGGCCCATGGCAACCCATCCAACGATGCAGCGCACGCTTCGCCAGGTCGCCCGGTGCGCCGGCGTCGGCGTCCATAGCGGCGAGCGCGCCAGCCTGGTGCTGCGACCGGCCCCGGCAAATTCCGGCATCGTGTTCAGGCGGATCGACCTCGGTCTCGAAGGGACAAGCGTTCCGGCCCATGCCGATGCCGTGACCGACACGCGCCTTGGCACAACCCTGTCAAATGAATTCGGCGTCACTGTCGCTGTTGTCGAACACCTGATGGCCGCTCTTTCCGGACATGGTGTTGACAACCTGCTGATCGATCTGGACGGGCCAGAAGTTCCGATCATGGATGGGTCGGCGTCGGTTTTTTTCGGACTCGTGCGTGAAGCAGGGCTCGTCACGCAGACTGTCCCGCGCCGCCGCCTTCGTATCCTCGAGCGGATCGAGATCATCGACGGACCGAAGCGCGCTTCGCTCTCGCCAGCCTATGACAATAGTCTAACCCTCCGCGCACGAATAGAGTATGATGATGCCTGCATTGGCGTTCAGCAGATGGCTGTTCGCCTGTCCGCTGGCATGTTCGCCAGCGATATCGCCTTGGCGCGCACGTATGGTTTCGAACGTGACGTCGACGCCCTGCGCAGCATGGGTCTTGCACGCGGCGGGTCGCTCGAGAACGCCGTTGTGATCGGCGAAAACGGCATAATGAACCCTGAGGGCTTGCGAATCGAGAACGAGTTCGTGCGCCACAAGATCCTCGATGCCGTTGGTGATCTTGCCTTGGCGGGTGGCCCGATTGCCGGCGCCTATGACGCTGTCCAGCCTGGCCACGCACTCAACAACCGCCTGGTGCGAAAACTTCTTGCGACACCGACGGCTTGGTGCTGGGAAACCGATGTTGCCGACGCAGGCCGGTACGCCGCACGGGCTGCCGTCTGATCAGGTTCGCTCCGGGCAGCTTAATTGTTCGCATCACCCGCAAGGCAGGTTGCGCCCGAGAGCATCGCCGGCGCAGCAACCTCTTTGTCCCCCTTCGCATCGGGGGTGCCCGACAAGGCCCGAACCAGCGCCATGAGTTGAACCCGGACCCGTTCATCTTCGATCCGCGAAAAATTTCGAACGAGTTCAATCACCATTCGCGACGCGCCGGGCGAGGCGTCCCCCGCCGGGTCATGCGTGCCAAAGAACCACCCCACTGGCGCATCCAGCACATCCGCGATCTGTGCGAGCCGTCCCGCACTCACGCGATTGGCGCCTGTCTCGTATTTCTGGACCTGCTGGTAGGAGATGTTCAGCGCAGCAGCTAACTGATCCTGCGTCAGCCCAAGCAGAATCCGGCGGCGGCGCATCCTTTCGCCGACCTGCCGGTCAACAGTGTTGGGGTCGCTTAATCTAGATTCGGCCATCCGACGGAGTTAGGCCCCGGGGCGCTTCTGACAAGCCCGGGCGCTTGGCCGCGACCCTGACATTCGACCTTTGAACAACTGGCGCTTTCGGGCTAAGCAAACCTGACCGGTTTCAATCCCGAAAGTGCAGCGCCGACATGACAAGACTTTCACTTCTGACCGCAGCCGCCCTTGGCGGGGCCATCGCTCTCGGCGCGTGCCAGTCGAGCACCCGGCGCACCGAACTGGCTTATGTCGAACGGCCCGTCGAGCAGCTTTACAATCAGGCATCTACCGCGCTCGACAATCGCCGGTTCCCCGATGCAATTGCCCTGTTCGAAGAGGTCGAGCGCCAGCATCCCTATTCGGAGTGGGCACGCAAATCGATGGTGATGACGGCCTATGCGTCCTACCTGTCGCGCGATTACGCAACCGCGATATCGGGCGCGCAGCGTTATCTGGCGCTGCACCCGGGCGGCTCGGAAGCAGAATATGCCCATTACCTTATCGCTGTGAGCTATTTCGACCAGATCGTTGATGTCGGCCGCGACCAGGGCACAACCGAACTTGCGCGCAACGCCCTTCTCGACATCACACGCAAGTATGCCGAAAGCGAATATGCACGCGACGCCCGGGTCAAGCTCGACATGGTCAATGACCAGCTGGCCGGCAAGGAAATGGAGATCGGCCGCTGGTACCTGCGTTCGAACCAGACACTTGCGGCCGTCAACCGGTTCGCCAATGTCGTTCGCACCTATGACACGACAAGTCACACGGCCGAAGCGCTGCACCGGCTTGTGGAATCCTACCTCACGCTGGGATTGAAGGGCGAAGCGCTCGCTGCGGGCGCCACGCTTGGCTATAACTACCCCGAAAGCGACTGGTACAAGATGAGCTATCGCCTCCTCACAGACCAGGGCCTTGACCCGGCATCCGAGACCGAAACCGCCCGCCGGTCATGGCTGCAGCGGGTCATTCCGGGCGGCAAATAAGCCCGCGTCAGGACTCGCCGATCAGAGCCAACCATTCGTCTTCCGTCATCGTCCTGACGCCGAGGCTTTCGGCCTTTGCGAGTTTTGATCCCGCTCCCGGCCCCGCCACCACAATATCAGTCTTCGCGGAGACAGACCCAGCAACCTTGGCACCCAGCCGGCCAGCGCGAGCCTTTGCTTCGTCCCGCGTCATCCGCTCGAGCGTACCCGTAAACACGACCGTCTTGCCGGCGACCGGACTTTCGCGACTGGCTGGGATTTCGTCGTCGACCACGACCTCAGCAAGCAATTCGGCGAGCATGTGGCGATTATGGACTTCAGACTGGAACGCGACCAGGGCCCGCGCCGCCGCCTGCCCGATCCCGTCGATCCCGGTCAATTCAGCGAAAGCCTCGCTCCCCTCGCCGTCATTCGCCGCCGCCTCGACGACCTGCCAGAAAGCGCTCCAGTTCAGGAAACTGCGGGCATAAAGCGATGCCGTCGTCTGCCCGACATGCCTGATGCCGAGCCCGTTGAGGAAACGCGCGAACGGCCCACGCCGGCGCGCCTCGATGGCCGCCAGCAGCTTCGCCGAGGACGCCGCGCCAAAGCCTTCCCATTCGGCAAGCGGGGGAAGGCCCATATCTGCAATCCTGCGTTCCAGCCGGAACACATCCTGCGGCCCACGCACGACGCCCGCCTCGTGGAAAAGCTGCACTTGCCGGGCGCCGAGACCATCGATGTCCAGCGCCTTGCGCGACACGAAATGCTTCAGTCGCTCGACGGCCTGCGCCGGGCAGATCAATCCCCCGGTGCAACGGCGGCGCACATCAGCCTCGCCGTCGGCATCGGTCTCGCGCACCGCCGCCGACCCGCAGACCGGGCAGGCTTCCGGCATCTGCCAGGCGGCTCCGGGTCCGGGCGTGACAACCCGCAGGATCTGCGGGATCACGTCGCCGGCGCGCTGCACCTCGACCATGTCGCCGGGCTTGACGCCAAGCCGGGCGATCTCGTCCTCGTTGTGCAGCGTGGCATTCGAGA
>JBGSVY010000280.1:0-3718 GCA_041752715.1 Hyphomonas sp. | reverse complement strand
CGCGCCCCTGCGCGATGTGCCGGTCGCGTTCCGTCTCCTGCGCCGCCTGCCGCCGGTGTTCGACAGTTTGCTGATCAGCCTCGAGGCGCTGCGCCTCGGCGAGCCCTGGGACACCCTCGCCGCCTACACGTCCTGACGCGGGCGCACGCGCGCCGCCTGAAACCCGATCAGCCCGCCGGAAGATGCCCCGCATCGCCGGGCGAGGGTGTTGGGGCAGGGCGGGAGGGCCACGGCGCCACTCACACCTTTATTCGGCAGCGCGCGGGTTGAAGCGGCCCTTTGCCCTTTCCACATTCCCCGCATCGCCCGATATTCGTCACAATGGACGTCAAGGGTAGCTGGGCCGCCATAGCTTGGGGCCCAAACAAAGGAGGCACGCAGATGCCAAGAATGAAAACGCTGCCGGTGTTGCCACTTCGGGACATCGTTGTTTTCCCCGATATGGTTGCGCCGCTTTTCGTTGGTCGCGACAAATCCGTGCGGGCGCTCGAAATGGTCGAGGAGTCCGAAAACGAAATCATGCTGATCGCGCAGCGCGATGCAGCCATTGACGAGCCAGTCGAGGGCGACCTGCATACGGTCGGCACCATCGCCACCATTCTCCAATTGCTCAAATTGCCCGACGGCACAGTGAAAGTGCTCGTCGAGGGCCGGTCGCGAGCGCAACTGGTTAAGCTGCACGACCGTGGCGAGTATTTCGAAGCCGAAGTCGAAACGCTGCCCGAAGCCGACGCAGGCGGCGCCGATGTCGAAGCGCTGATGCGGGCGGTACAGGAACAATTCGAGAGCTATGTGAAGCTCAATCGCAAGATTCCGCCCGAATCAGTCTCCACGATCGGCCAGCTCAGCGATGCGTCGCGGCTTTCGGATCAGGTTGCGTCGAATCTTTCCGTCAAGCTATCCGACAAGCAGGATCTCCTGCAGATGACCAATGCCCGCGCCCGCCTCGAAAAGGTGTTCGCCCTCATGGAAGGCGAGATGGGCATGCTGCAAATGGAGCGGAAGATCAAGAATCGCGTAAAACGGCAGATGGAGAAAACCCAGCGCGAGTACTACCTGAACGAGCAGATGAAGGCGATCCAGCGCGAGCTGGGCGAGCAGGGCGGCGAAGCCGGCGAACGCGATGAACTTGCCGAACTCGAGCAGAAGATTGCAGACACCCCGCTGTCCGACGAGGCTCGCACCAAGGCCGAAGCGGAACTCAAGAAGCTGCGCCAGATGAGCCCGATGTCGGCTGAATCGACGGTGGTGCGCAACTATCTCGACTGGCTGGTGTCGCTGCCATGGGGCAAACGCAAGTCCATCGAGACCGATCTTCGCAAGGCGGAGAAACAGCTCGACGACGACCATTATGGCCTCGAGAAGGTCAAGGAACGCATCCTCGAATACCTCGCCGTGCAGAAGCGCACCGGCAAGCTGAAAGGCCCGATCCTCTGCCTCGTCGGCCCGCCCGGCGTCGGCAAGACCTCCCTTGGCCGGTCGATCGCCGAATCGACGGGACGCGACTTTGTGCGTGTGTCGCTCGGCGGCGTGCGCGACGAGAGTGAGATCCGTGGCCACCGGCGCACCTATATCGGCTCGATGCCGGGGCGGGTGATCCAGAGCCTCAAGAAGGTGAAGAGCGGCAACCCGCTCTTCCTCCTCGACGAGATCGACAAGATGGGCATGGACCATCGGGGCGACCCGGCCTCGGCCCTGCTCGAAGTGCTGGACCCCGAGCAGAACTCGACCTTCAACGATCACTATCTGGAAGTCGATTACGACCTCTCGGACGTGATGTTCGTCACCACGGCGAACTCGCTCAACATGCCCCAGCCCTTGCTCGACCGGATGGAGATCATCCGGATTGCGGGGTACACGGAGGATGAAAAGCTCGAGATCACCAAGCGCCACTTGATCCCTCAGGTCCGCGGCGATCACGGGCTGAAGGACGAGGAATGGATCGTCACCGACGGCGCCATTCGCGATCTTATCCGCTACTACACCCGCGAGGCTGGCGTTCGGTCGCTCAAGCGCGAAATCGCCCGGCTCGCCCGGAAAACCGTGCGTGAACTTGCGCTCGGCGAGAAGACGAGCCTGACGATTTCCGAGGACAACCTCGCAAACTTTGCTGGCGTCCGGAAATACCGCTACGGGCTTGCCGACGAGACCGACCAGGTCGGCGCGGTGACGGGCCTTGCCTGGACCGAGTCGGGCGGCGACCTTCTTACGATCGAGGCCGTCAAGATGCCGGGCAGGGGCAATATGAAGGTCACCGGCAACTTGCGCGACGTCATGAAGGAATCGATCCAGGCGGCAAGCTCGCTCGTGCGTGCACGGTCGGTGTCCGTCGGAATCCGACCGACGCTCTTCAACACGACCGATATTCACGTTCACGTCCCCGATGGCGCAACCCCTAAAGACGGGCCAAGCGCGGGCGCCGCGATGACCACGGCGATCGTGTCGTTGTTGACGGGCATTCCGGTGCGCCGCGACGTTGCCATGACGGGCGAAATCTCGCTCCGCGGACGGGTTCTGCCGATCGGCGGCCTCAAGGAGAAACTGCTTGCCGCGCTGCGGGGCGGCATCAAGACGGTGCTGATCCCTCAGGAGAACGAGAAGGATCTCGATGAAATCCCCGAGAACGTGAAAACGGGACTGCGCATAATCCCTGTTTCGGATATCGGCGAAGTTCTCTCCCTCGCACTGACCGCGCCGTTGATCCCGATCGAATGGTCTGAGGCGGACGAAGCCGCATTGCAGGCCAGCCTATCGGGCGGCCAGGGACCGCGCCTCGAATCTGGCACCGAACCGCCTCGCGCGCATTGACTCGTGATGCAACAGACAAAGCGGCCGCTTCCCTCCCGAGGCGGCCGCTCTTGATTTTAACCCCACAGCCCGGCATCAAGGGCGGCATCAAGGGCGGTTAGCTCAGTTGGTAGAGCATCTCGTTTACACCGAGAGGGTCAGCGGTTCGAGCCCGTTACCGCCCACCACGCCTTGCCCGGCCCGCCAGCGACGCGTCGCACGACGATTATGGTCACAACCTGGACGGACGCTGACGCTCGACGGCAAGCACATGAACTTCGTTCACGAGTGCGGCGTAAAGACTTTCAAAACGTCGCAACCCCTGCCGGTCAAAGCCGATGACGGTGTGATCTATTCTAGTGCCAGTAACTCCCTCGTGGTGACGGTCCTCGAGAAAATCTGCACCGATGACATGGCCGGAATGCCCTACCCGCAAACCGTCTCGGTTGCCTATGACGGGCAGTCCTTCAACGGGTGCGGCGGCGAGCCAGACGCCGTTCTTGCCGATGGCGAATGGTCCGTCATCAGGACAAACGATCTCGACGTTTTGGCTGCGGCGCCCATCACCCTGACCTTCGATCCCTCAAGAAAGCGGTTCGGCGGAAAAGCCGGCTGCAACACGCATGGCGGCACCTATACTTTGAGCGGCGAGGGGCTCGGATCAGGAGCGCCGGTTCCTTGAGGTGCTCAATGGGGTCGCAGCGTTCGAGATCGACGCCACGGGCGGGCTTGTGCTGTCAGGCCCGGATGGCGCCCAGATCGAAGGGCAAAAGTAGGCCTGAATTCTGACGGCTAATACCAACGGGCAATAAATCCGACTCACTGGGATTCCCAAACTGACCGACTTCTGATTCGACTGGTGGCGAGGAGGACCGCGCCATGGGAACGGCTATCGGATTGCGAGCGGATTATTCGGGGGCGGATCTTCGGA
>JBGSVY010000279.1:0-1745 GCA_041752715.1 Hyphomonas sp. | reverse complement strand
CGGACCCCGGGATCACGTCGCGCGGGCCGGTCGCATCGAATGCCGCCACCGGCACCCCGGCCGCCATCGCCTCGAGCACGACAAGGCCGAACGTATCGGTCAGGCTCGGGAAAACGAACACGTCAGCGCTGGCATAGGCGGCGGCAAGCTCGTTGCCAAAGCGGGCGCCAAGGAACACAACATCCTTGTACGTGCGTTTCAGCTCTTCCAGTTGCGGCCCATCGCCGATGATCACCCGCGTGCCGGGCAGCTTCAGTTCCGCAAACGCCTCGATATTCTTCTCGACCGCAACCCGCCCGACATTCAGGAAGATCGGCCGCGCAAGGCCCGCGAACGGATCGCCCGGCGCGCCTTCTTCTATCCGCTTGTCCGGCGAGAACAGCGCGGTATCGACCCCGCGCGTCCACGCCACGAGATTGTCGAACCGCTGCGCCTTCAATTCCTCCATCAGTGAGGGCGTCGCCACCATCACCTTGCCGGAATACTTGTGGAACCAGCGCACGAACGAATAGCCCCACGAAAGTGGCACCGGGAAACGCGCCGAGACATATTCCGGAAACCGCGTGTGATAGGCGGTCGAGAAGGGGTGCTTCTCGGTCAGGCACACCGCGCGGCCTGCCATGCCCAGCGTGCCTTCGGTGGCAATATGTACCGCGTCGGGCTCAAACGCGTCGAAGCGCCGGCTGATGTGCGGGCGGGCAAATAGCGCCAGCTTGATTTCGGGATAGGTCGGCAGCGGCATCGTCCAGAAGCCGTCGCCCGGATGGACGATCTCCCAGACATGGCCCATCGCCTCGGTTTCCTCGATGATGCGCTTCATCGTGCGCACGACACCGTTCACCTGCGGGTCCCAGGCATCGGTCACGAGCATGATTCGCATGAAGGCTCCGCTGCAGCGGCCAGGACGGCCGGTTCGCTGTCATTCCAGCCGGGTTCTTCCGGAGCGCGCGGGGGCCGTCAAGGCCGAATCCCTCTCGCTCCGTCCTCCGCCCGGCGATATACCCATGCGGAAACAGAACTGATTTGCGCAATTTCCTCCCACGCCTCCTATCTGACGGATAGAAAACATGCCCGATACGCCCGCCCCCGCCGCCTCATGGGACATCCTCGATGCCGGCAAGTTCGCCGATGAGGAAGCGCTGCTCGAAGGCCTGCTGAAGCGCGGCGCGATCCCTGCGGCCATCCGCGACGGCGCCGTTCGCCGGGGCCGCGAACTGGTCGAATCGGCCCGCGCAAAGGGACGGCGCAAGGGCATGATGGAGAGCTTCCTCGAGGAGTTCGGCCTGTCCAATTCCGAAGGTCTCGCATTGATGTGCCTTGCCGAGGCCCTGCTGCGAGTGCCGGACGCGGCCACCCGCGACGACCTGATAGCCGAGAAAATCCGCTCGGGCGATTGGGGCGCGCATCAGGGCCAGTCGGAGAGCTGGCTGGTCAATGCTTCGACCTGGGGCCTCATGCTGACAGGCCGCGTCATCGGCGCGCCGGCGAGCGCCGCGAAGGGACCTGCGGCCTTCATCGGCAGCCTCGTGCGCCAGAGCGGCGAGCCGGTGATCCGGGCCGCGATGATGCAGGCGATGCGCATCATGGGTGAGCAGTTCGTCCTTGGGCGGACGGTCAACGATGCCCTGAAGCGCGGCGGCAAGATGGTGCGGGCAGGCGAGGCGGCGCATTTCAGCTTCGACATGCTGGGCGAGGGCGCCCGCACGGCGGCCGATGCAGCCCGCTACCTCGCCGCTTATGAGCGC
>JBGSVY010000278.1:0-7336 GCA_041752715.1 Hyphomonas sp. | reverse complement strand
GCGGGCGACCTCGCCATAGGTCCAGGTTTCGCCGGCCGGAATATCCATCAGTGCGCGCCAGATCTGGCGGCGGAAGGGCGTGCCGTAGAGGGCGACCGGCAGGGGCGCGCTATCCACGAACGCCGCCTTCGCCCAGCGCGCCGCTTCGCGGTCGTCGCGCGCGGTGTCGGCTTCGGGATAGCGGGCGGCAAGGTCGGCGATCACCTTGTCCAGCGTGTAGCCCGGATGCACGAAACCGGCTTTGGGGCTCGCCCCGTCATCGGCAAAGCCGAGGCCGCAGAGGCCGCGCGGCGAGCTGAGGAAAACGCCGGTCCCGAACGGTGTCGGCGCGGCGCCAATCGTCAGGGTTGCGCCCCTGCCGCCGGATTTTGCCTCCCCCGGGGAGAGCCCCTCATGGGCGATGAACAGGTCATGTAGCCGCCCCGGTCCGGAGAGGCCGGTTTCCAGCGCGGCGTCGAGCACGCTCGCCCCCTGCCGCAGCAGGTCGCCGGCCGCGCCATGCGCCAACGCGCCCTGATATTGTTTCGGGCTGATCCCGGCCCAGCGGGTGAACTCGCGCTGGAAATGGTAGGGCGACAGGCCCACAGACGCTGCGGCCGCGTCGAGGTCCGGCCAGTCGCGCCAGGTCTCGCCGAGATGTGACAGGGCCTTTGCCATGCGCTCATAGGCGCGGGCGCGTTCGGTGAGAGAAAGAGACGTGTCGGTCATGCTCCCAGTCTGGCCGAGAGGCCGGCCGCACGCCACCCGGTTCTTGCGAGCGCCATGGCGTCATCTTGCCGGAAAATGATACTTTCGCGGTATCCAGAACTTGGACAGTATGGCAATCGGGCGGGCCCGGGAGGCAAGATCAATCATGGCAGATGCCCGCAGCATTATTCTTCACGAATATCCTTCCTCGCCTTTCTCGGAAAAGGTGCGCCTCGCCCTTCGCTTGAAGAACCTTGCCTATGCGCGGGTCGAGATACCCATCATCTTGCCGCGCCCCGACCTGATGCCGCTGACCGGCGGCTACCGGCGCACGCCGGTGATGCAGATCGGCGCCGATGTGTACTGCGACACGGCGATCATCCTGCGTGAGCTCGAAGCGCGCTATCCGCTCTACGCCCTGCGCCTGCCCGGGCATGAAGGCCTCGCCCAGATGATCGCAGGGTGGGCCGACAGCCGCTGGTTCCAGTCGTCCGTCGCGGTGATTTTCGGCGCGCGGGGCGACACTGTGCCGGCCGACTTTATCAAGGATCGCGAACAGCTCTCCGGTCGCCCGTTCGACATCGCGGGCATGCAACGCGCAGCGCCGATGATGCGCGACCAGTGGCGCGCCCGGCTGATGCTGATCGAGGAACGGCTCGCAGGGGGCAAGGGCGCTGGCGCCGGGACCTACCTGATCGGCCAGAAGCCCGGTCTTGCCGATGTCCATGCCTATATGAATGTCTGGTGGATGATGCAGGCCGTGCCGGATTTCTGCGAGGCCTGCTTTGCCAGCGCGCCGCTGACGGCGGCCTGGTACCGGCGGCTGGACGAGGTCGAGGGGCAGGTGCCCGAAACCATTAGCTCGGGGGAGGCGCTCGCGATCGCAAAGGACGCGGCCCCGCGCCTTGTTGCGGCAACCACCCGCAACGAGCCGCAGGCGTTTGCGCCGGGCGAGCGTGTCGCGGTTGCCCCGGATGACTATGGGCAGGTCTGGGTCGAGGGCGAGCTTGTGCATGCCGACAGCCAGCGGATCATCCTGCAGCGCGTCACCCCGGAGGCCGAGACGATCCATGTTCATTTCCCACGCGCCGGATTCTGGGTCCGCCGGGCCTGACATGGCTTGCAGCTTGCGCCGGTGCGCGTAGGGTCTCCCGACAAAACACGGGAGGAGACCACCATGAAACGCCTGTTGATGTGTGCAAGTGCCATGCTTGCGGCTTGCGGCCATGTCGGGGCGGACCCGCGTGCGCCAGATGCGCCATCACCCAAGGCTACCGCCGGCGGCTGGTATCCCTCGCGCTATGGTGCGGATGACCGGCTCGGCGCGCTCAATAATCTGTCCCCGGAGAAGACCGCGGAGGCGGCAAGGCTCATCACCACCGGCAAGACCTATTCGCTCGGCCAGGTGACCGGCAGAAAGACCCCCGCCTATGGCCCGCGCACTTTCAACATGACCATTCTTCAGTTGTCGGACGGTTCGGGGACACCGCTCGGCGAGAACAAGGCGGTCGGCAATGATGATCTCGTCAACACCTATGTCGGCATCGGCAGCCAGATTGATGGGCTCGGCCATATGGGGATCGACCATCGCTACTATAACGGCGTGCCAGTCGCCGACTTTGTCACCACCGGCGGCCTGACGCAGTTCGGCACGCACACGCTGCCGGCGATCGCGACGCGCGGTGTGCTGCTCGACATGACGACGGCGTTCGGAAATCCGGTCGCGGCGGGTACGGCGTTCAACCGCGCCGAGATCGAGGCGGCGGCGAAGGCCGCAGGCGTGACCATTGGCAAGGGCGATGTCGTACTTTTCCACACTGGAACGATGAAGGCCTCTGAAGGCGCGACGGAATTGTCGCCTGTCGAGCCGGGTCTCGGGGTCGGCGGCGCACAATACCTTGCAGACCTTGGCGTGGTGGCGGTCGGCGCCGATACCTGGGCGCTGGAAGTCATTCCGTTCGAGGCCGAGACGCGCCCGTTCGATGTTCACCTGACGCTGCTGGCCAAGAACGGCGTCTACATTCTCGAGAACATGGTGACGGACGAACTGGCGGCGGACGGGGTGACGGAGTTCTTCTTCACGCTCGGCGCGCCGCGCCTTGAAGGGGCCGTGCAGGCGATCATCAATCCGGTGGCAATTCGCTAGGCCCTCAGGAACGGAACAATATCCGCAACCAGAGTATCCGACATCTTGTCGGCGAGGTCGTGCCCCCATTTCGGATAGGCCTTGAACACGGCGCCGGGGATCCGCCGCGCAATGTCCTCGCCCGCCGCCGGACGCACCAGCGGATCATCCGCGCCGTGCAGAACGAGCGTCGGGGCTTTCACTTGCCCGAGCCGTTCATGCCAGCGCGGCGTGCCGAGCATCGCTGCATACTGGCGCGCCATGCCGAAGGGACGGTCGGAGCGATGGAAATCTTCTTTTGCGCGTGTGCGGATCACGTCCGCACTGTTGCGCAGGTCTGGATGAGAGCCGATCGCGTGCTGGGCCTGCACGGCAATCTCGCCGATCGCGTCCGGCGTGCGCGAGGCGGGTACCGCCGTCAGGGCCATCATGGCCTCGGGCGTTGCGGGCGGCAGCATCGGGTCGCCCGATGTTGTCATCACGGCGACCAGCTTCCTGACCTTGTGCGCATGGTCGAGCGCCATCAGTTGGCCGATCATCCCGCCCATCGACACGCCCAGAACGTCGGCTTTTTCGACGCCGAGCGCGTCAAGCAGGCCCGCCGAATCCGCCGCCATCGCATGCAGCGTATACGGAACGAGTTTCGAGGCGTCCTGACCCGTCATCGCGGCGGTCAGCACCTCCATGGGGGAGGGCGGGGTGAACTGCGTGAATTCGATCGAGAGACCGACATCCCGGTTGTCAAACCAGATCACCCGGAAGCCGGCATCGGCGAGGCCGCGCTTCAGCCCTTCCGGCCAGCGTGTCATCTGCAGCGCAAAGCCCATGACGAGGAGGACAGCGGGATCGCCCGGTGCGCCCATCGTGTCGTATTCGATCTCGATCCCGTTTGCCTTGACCCGTGCCATCCCGGTGTACCCTCGCCTGTAGAACACAAGGACATTACGGTCTGGCTCGCTGGGCGCAAGCGCCATGAAAAACGCCGCCCCGGGTCCGGGGCGGCGTTTGCTCGTGTACGGAAGACTTAAATCAGAACTTCACGGTGGCCTTGCCGTAAACGAAGCGGCCCGAGCTGCCCCAGGGGATATAGCCGGAGAACGGCGTGTTGCCGGTGCCGTTCTGCGAGGCCGGGGCCGGATTGCCATACTCGTCGAACAGGTTGTCGGCGCCGATGGCGAGCGTAACCCGGTCGTTCCAGGTATAGCGGCCTTCGAGGTCGATGACGGTTGATGGGTCGATCGTGTAATCATTCGCGGCCGTGGCGCTCGGCACCAGCACCTCGCCGTAGCGGATCGCCCGGAGGGTTGCCTCGAACGGTCCGTACGACCAATCGGCCTGGCCGGTGAACTTGTCCTTGGGCTGGCCTTCCTGAAGCGTCAGGATGTTGACCCGGGCAAACAACGAGGGCTGCGGATTGAGCGCGGTCAGGGTCGGGATCTCCGGCACCTTGGTGATCTCGGTCTCGTTGAAGGTTGCGCCGGCCGTCAGTTTCAGGTCACCAAAGCCCGTATTGTCGAACGCATAGTTGCCGATGATGTCGACGCCCGTGGTTTCGCTGTCGACGCCATTCAGGAAGAAGCGGCCGCCGCCCGAACCGATGAAGCCGAGACCTTGCAGGAAGGCGCGGACGTTCGGCTGCGTGAGGTTCTCCGACAGGACGATCCGGTCGGTCAGGTCGATCCTGTAGGCATCGACCGTCATGTTGAAGGCACCAGAGCGGAACACGAAGCCTGCCGCATAGTT
The DNA here is from genome assembly GCA_041752715.1 of Hyphomonas sp. GTDB lineage: Bacteria > Pseudomonadota > Alphaproteobacteria > Caulobacterales > Hyphomonadaceae > Hyphomonas. The sequence goes on along the minus strand of JBGSVY010000278.1, from coordinate 2,781 downwards.
GACCGAGGTCTCGGCATCGAGGTCTTCAGCGCCAAGGGCGCGTGCAACCGGATCATCGACACGGAAAGTCGTGATGTCGAAGGGCACGCCATTGATGAAGTTCGTCGATGTCGTGGTGAAGAACTGCTGTTGCAGGGAAGGGGCCCGGAAGCCGTTCTGGATCGATCCCCGGATCGCGAAGCTGTCATTGAAGTCATAGCGGGCGGCGAGCTTGCCGGTCACGGTCTCGCCGAAATCGGAGTAGGACTCGCCCCTTACGGCACCTGAAACAAGCAGGGCATCGGTCAGGTTGGCCTCGAGATCGAGATAGACGCCAACGGCGGTGCGGTCCTCGTCGAGTTCGTTGGCCGGCTGGAACCCCGGGAAGACCTGCGCACCAGAAGCGGTGGGGTTCCCGTTGGGAAGCAGAATACCGCCATTGCGATAGGAGTCCGGTTCGCCGGCGAAGATCTCGTAGCCCTCGCGGCGCGCTTCAACGCCCCAGGCGACGTTGAGATCGGACGCCAGCGAATCCATAGCAAAGCCGCGGACGAAGTTGACGTTGGCGACCAACTGGTTGTTCCTGAAACCGCCCGCATCGAACTCGGTTTTTGATGTCGGGCCGATCGACCGGTTCAGCGTATTGGTGATGGTGAACTCCATCTCGTTCGAGCCGTAGCCGAGCGACGCATCCACATCCCAGTCGGCAAGCACAAAGCGTGCCCCGCCGACGGCGGAGAGGTCGGTCGTGACCGGATTGATCAGCGGAAGGAAGCCGTTCGGATAGATCTGGATGACGTTGCGGTCATCGAGGGCGCGGCGATAGAAGCCGGCCGAGACAGTCTCGCGGTCCTGGAAGCTGCCCCAGCCATAGAGGGCGACACCATTGTCGAGGTCGTAGCCGGCATTTGCGAAGATCGAGAACTGCTCGAGGTCCGGTTCGCCGGTCCAGGCGTTGAAGCGGTTGATCACCGCTTCGCCGGCCGGGAAGCTGCCGGGGTATTGCTGGCGCGTGTCGAAGCCCGACCGTTCGGTGTGGTTCTGGTCTTTATATTCGCCAGTCAGGGTCAGGAAGCCTGCCTCGCCGAGGGCAAAGCCTTTCCATCCTGAAAGTGTGAGCACGTGTCCGTCAGAGCGCTCGCGGCTGATTTCGCGGCCTGGATTGGGCACGCCAGCCGCCGTCGGCGCATTGACGGGCACGGTATATTCGGTTTCGCGCCAGCCATAGCTGGCCTGTGCGCCGCCGCCGGTATTGGCCTCGCGCAGGCGAACGTTGATCACGCCAGCAATGGCATCAGACCCATAAAGCGCCGAGGCGCCATCCCGCAGCACCTCGATGCCGCCGACGGCATAGGTCGGGATGGTGTTGAGGTCGACCGCTGAGGAGCCGCGGCCGATCGAGCCGTTGACGTTGACGAGCGCGGCCGGATTGCGTCGCTTGCCGTTGACGAGCACGAGGGTATGGTCCGGTGACAGGCCGCGCAGGGTTGCCGGGCGGACGGAGTCGGTGCCATCGTTCAGCGCCGGGCGCGGGAAGTTGAAGGAGGGCAGCTGGACCGACAGGGCCTGGTTCAGCTCGCCGACGCCGATATTCTGCAAGGCCTCGGCGGCAACGATGTCAACCGGCGCTGCGGTATCAAGGGCCGTCCGGTTCGCAACGCGCGTGCCGATCGTAACGATGGTGTCGAGTTCGCGCGCGGCGTCAGCCTCCTCGGTGCCTTGTGCGTACGCGGCGTTGGCGCCCGCCGAAATGGCAACCACGGCGGTTGCAGCGGCAAGAATGGTCCGAAATCTCATGATGATCTTCTCCCGATCGGCTCCGGAGATCCGGAGTTTTCCACAGTCATGTGCTTATGAGAGTGGCGCCCCATTGCCCGATCAACAAGCTGGACAGCGCCTGAGGCCGCGTTTACGGTGAGGCTTGTTGCAAATTTGACACGAATTCGCCTCAATGATGAGAATTTGGCCATGCGTCGACGCCTTTGTCTGATTACAGGGGCCTCTGCAGGGATCGGGGCTGAATTTGCTCGCCAGTATGCGGCCCTCGGTTGGGACATTGCCCTCACGGCGCGCCGGGCGGATCGGCTGGAGGCGCTGGCTGCGGAGCTGCGCGCGGCCCATGACATTGACGTTCTGGTGATCGTTGAGGATCTCGCTGATCCGGCTGCACCGGAGCGCTTGATCGCGGCGATCGCGGCACAGGGCCGAGACGTCGATGGCCTCGTCAATAATGCGGGCTACGGGCTGCCGGGAACATTTTTCAACACGAGCTGGGCCGAGCAGGCCGGTTTCCTGCAAGTCCTCTACACAGCGCCTATCGAGCTTGCTCACCGCGTGCTGCCCGGTATGGCGGCGCGCGGCTATGGCCGGATCATCAATGTTGCCTCACTTGCGGGGTATGCAGCGGGCAGTGCCGGGCACACGCTCTACGCCAGCGTCAAAGCGGGCCTCATCAAGCTCTCCGAGAGTCTCAATGCCGAATGCGCGGGCAGCGGCGCCGGGGACCTGCATTGCACGGCGCTTTGCCCCGGCTTTACCTGGAGCGAGTTCCACGATGTCAACGGCACACGCGACCTGACCAACACGATGCCCCGCTGGCTCTGGATGGAGGCGGCTCCCGTCGTTGCGGCGGGCATCGCGGCCGTCAATCGCGGCCAGCCTGTCGTCGTGCCGGGCGCGGCGAACAAGGCACTCGCGACGCTGACCCGGCTCTTGCCGGAGGATATAGGCCGGGCCATGGTCCGCCAGCAGTCGGCGAGGTTTCGCAAGCGCGATTGACGCGCCGGGCCAGTCGTGTCGCTG
>JBGSVY010000277.1:0-17174 GCA_041752715.1 Hyphomonas sp. | reverse complement strand
GGCCTTGTCGGTGGCGCGCGGAACATCCTCGGCGCTGGTGGGCGTCATGGTGGCGGCGGCGCTTTTGCCACCGGCGGCTGCGGTTGGGCTGTTTGCAGGTTATGGCGAGGGCGACTTTGCCCTTCGCGCCGCGCTGCTGCTCAGCCTGAATGTCGCCTCGCTTATCCTCTCGGCGCTGATCGTGTTTCGCCTGCGCCGGATCCGCCCGCGCGGATGGATGGAACAGCAGAATGCCAAACGTGCCGTCTGGATCAATGCTGTCCTTTCCGGCCTCTTCCTCCTGATCTCGATTGCGCTCATATTGCTGCTCGACCTCGGCAAGACGGTGTCGATCGGCAACTAGGGGAGGCGCGGATGGCCAAAGACGAACTCAAGACAAAGGTGACAGCGGTCACGCCAAAACAGTTCATCGCCGCGATGGAGGACGGCACACGCAAGCGCGATGCCGAAAAACTGCTGGCGTGGATGACGAAGGTCACCGGGTTGAAACCGAAGATGTGGGGCCCCAGCATCATCGGCTTCGGCCGATATGCCTACACCTACGAGAGCGGCCATTCCGGCGAGATGTGCATGACCGGCTTCAGCCCCCGCAAGGCCAACATGGTGCTCTATATCCTGCCGGGCTACCGCGATCTCGGCGAGAAACTCGCGCGCCTCGGTCCGCACAAGATCGGCAAGAGCTGTCTTTATCTCGGCAGCCTCGAGAAGATCGACATGGACGTGCTGGAAGAAATCGTGCGCGACGGTGTCGCTTACATGCGCGCGAAGTATCAGACGTGGGATGCCTGAGGGCGCTGGGTCTTCCTAGAGAATGAAAAGCAGCGCATTGACGAGGATCGTCAGGCCGATCGATACGATCAGCATTGTGCGCCAGGGAAAGATTATCTGTGCGCGCGCGGGCGTCTCGCCGAAGGCCTCCTCTGCCCGGCGGGCTATCTCGCCGCCTCGCTTGCGCCAGACCCAGAGGCCGACGTTCGCGAGGATCGTCAGGACAACCGAAGCGATAAGGGAAAGCAGCAGAAACGACAGCATCGGCGCGCCTAGCCCCCCAGCTTCTCCGCCGCGCGTTCAGCAAAGTAAGTGATCACGCCCGCAGCCCCCGCGCGCTTGAAGCAGAGCAGGGTCTCCATCATCACGCGGTCGCCGTCGATCCAGCCGTTCTGGGCGGCGGCCATGATCTGCGCGTATTCGCCGGAGACCTGGTAAGCCAGTGTCGGCACGCCGAAGGTGGTGGAGACGCGGTGCACGATGTCAAGATACGGCAAGCCCGGCTTCACCATCACCATGTCGGCGCCCTCGGCAAGGTCTAGCGCCACTTCGCGCAGCGCTTCGTCCGTGTTCGAAGGATCCTGCTGGTAGGTCTTCTTGTCGCCCTTGAGGGCCGCCGCCGAGCCGATGGCCTCGCGGTAGGGCCCGTAGAAGCCGCTGGCATACTTTGCGGCGTACGCGAGGATCATCGCGTTGGTGAAGCCTTCGTCCTCGAACGCCGCGCGGATGGCACTGATGCGCCCGTCCATCATATCCGACGGCGCGACCACATCCGCGCCCGCGCCAACATGCACCAGCGCCTGCGTCACCAGCCGCTCCACCGTCGCATCATTCGGGATCGTGCCGTCCTCGTCGAGCAGGCCGTCATGGCCGTGGCTGGTATAGGCATCAAGCGCAACGTCCGTGATCAGACCAACCTCCGGCGCGGCATCCTTCATCGCCTTCAGCGCGCGGGGTACGAGACCGTCCGGCGAGAGAGCGCCTGAGCCTTCGGCGTCCTTGCCGTCCGGCCCGATATACGGGAACAGCGCGATCGCCGGAATGCCGAGCACTTTCGCGCGCTTCGCCGCGAGCGCGGCTTCCTTGATGCTGAGCCGGTCAACGCCCGGCAGCGAGACGACCGGCACACGCCCCTCGCCATCATGCACGAACACCGCCCAGACGAGGTCTGCCGGGGTCAGCACGTTTTCGGCGGTCAGCGACCGCACCCACGACGCCTGGCGCAGGCGCCGCATCCGGGTGGCGGGGAAGGATTGGGGAAACTGGGTCATGTGCTTTCCTAGCGCCAAATCCGCCCGCCTCACAACCACCCGCGCCTGCGGCGCATGAAGCAGCGCTTCGTCACATCCATGACCTCCGCCTGCCGCGCCTCGATTTCCAGCATCCAGCCGGTCAGGTGCCGGCGCTTCAATTCGCGGAAGCCGAGTGTGCGGTAAAATGGGCCGTTCCAGGGAAGGTCGCGGAAGGTCGAAAGCGTGACGCTCCGGCGGCGCCGGTCGCCCGCGTCGTCGAAAACCCGCCGGATCAGCGCCGCGCCGAGGCCTTGGCGCCCATGCGCCGGGTCAACGCTGATCTGGTCGAGGTAGAGCGTATCGCCGCGCAGCGAGGTCAGCGCGAAACCTGCGGGCGCCCCCCGCGAATCGCGCGCCGTGAACACGTGGCCGCCGGGGATCGCCGCCTCGAAAACCTCTGCCGGAACATGGTCCAGCAGCGCGTCATCGGGCAGCATCCCGGTACCGGCGAACAACTGGCTGGCGGCGAGATCGATTGCGATCAGGGCGGGGATGTCGCCTGCGTCCGCGCCAGAGATCGCGTATCCTTGGGGAAGGCGTCGCATTGACATCGGGCCGCGCTCTATCGCAATTCGGGGGCACACATATTGAGATTGAGGCGCCTTGCCAATGAGCCTGATGTTCAACGATGAACGCGTGATGATCCGCGATATGGCCCGCCGCTTTGCCGAGGACCGCCTGCTGCCGCATTCGGAGGCCTGGGACCGCGACAGCCACTTTCCGGTGGATGTTATCCGCGCTTCAGCCGAGCTGGGCTTTGCCGGCATCTATGTCGGCGAGGAATTCGGCGGCTCTGGCCTCACGCGGACCGACGCGGCGCTGATCTTTGAACAGCTCTCCTATGGCGATGTCTCCACCGCCGCCTTCATCTCGATCCACAACATGGCCTCCTGGATGATCGACACGTTCGGGTCGCAGGAACAACGCGCCGCCTGGCTGCCGCGCCTCACCTCGATGGAGCTGATTGCCTCCTACTGCCTCACCGAACCGGGCGCGGGCTCCGACGCCGCCAGCCTCAAGACCAAGGCCGTTCGCGACGGCGACGATTATGTCATCACCGGCACCAAGCAGTTCATCTCCGGCGCCGGCACATCGGACATGTACGTTCTGATGGCACGAACCTCCGATGACGGAGCAAAGGGGGTATCGACCTTCCTCATCGAGAAGGGCACGCCCGGGCTCTCGTTTGGCGCAAATGAGCGCAAGATGGGCTGGAAATCCCAGCCGACCGCGCAGGTCATCCTGGACGAAGTGCGCGTGCCCGCGGCGAGCCGCATCGGCGAGGAAGGCCACGGCTTCCGCTTCGCCATGGCGGGCCTTGATGGCGGCCGCCTCAACATCGCCGCCTGCGCCCTCGGCGGGGCCCAGCTCGCGCTCGACAAGGCGGTCGCCTATGCGCAGGACCGCAAACAGTTCGGCAAGGCGATCGCGGATTTCCAGAGTGTCCAGTTCAAACTCGCAGACATGGAAACCGAGCTGCAGGCCGCCCGCGTGATGCTCTACGAAGCCGCCGGCCGCCTCGACGGCAAGACGCCAGACGCGACGCGCTGGTGCGCCATGGCCAAACGCTTCGTCACTGACACCGCCTTTAAGGTCGCCAATGATGCCCTGCAAATTCACGGCGGCTATGGCTACCTCGCCGAGTACCATGTCGAACGCATCGTCCGTGACCTGAGGGTCCACCAGATCCTGGAAGGGACAAACGAAATCATGCGCGTGATTATCAGCCGGGATATGCTGAAAGGCTGATTTGTGCGCCGCCGGCTCGGCCTTCGCCTGCTTCAGGGGCCGGGTTTCGGCGGGTCCGGGTCCCGGAAAATTGCGAGCGCAGCCGCCCGGTTTCCGCGTGCCAATTCGCGCAATGCGCGAATGATGCGGGCGGCTGTACGTGGTGAAATCGCAGCCAGTGACGCGACATAGCTGACGGCGCCGGCAAGAACGAGCACGGCGAGGGTTACGCTGTCGGGCCAGCCGGGCGGCAACCCAAAATGCAAGCCTGTCACGATTGCCGCCATGACGAGAGCGGCGCCGAGAGCGCCAGTGCCAATCGTCAGCTGCCGGGCGACCGGGAAGTCGATGACCTTCGCGATGCCCCAGGATGAAAGTCCCCACATCAGGAGTTGCTGCGCCAGGAGCGTAAACATGACTGCTTCCAGCCCCAGAGACGCCGTCAATGGTAACGCTGCGAGCAGGACCACGAGGCCCACAATCGAAATGTTCAGCAGAAACACCGGGCGGCCGACGCCTTTCAGGATACCGGCATTGAAGGCAGACGATGGCGCGCGCAATCCCATGAGCAGGGCGATCTGCACCGCAGGAATGGCGGAAATCCATTGCGCCCCAAATAGCAGCGGCACAAAGATCGGCGCGACAACGGCCGCGCCAATCAGGGCAGGGTAGGCCAGCAGGCTCGTCAACTGGATCGCGCCCTCGAGCGCACGGTGCAGCACCGGCAGGTTGGTGTGGGACCTCGCCGCGACGGGCAGCGCCATCGCACCGATGGGGGAAACGAGCGCAAGGCGAAGCTGGTCAAGGATCCGCAGGGCAAGATTGAACATGCCGAGGGCTGCGGGCCCGAGCACGGCCCCGACCACGGCGCGCGGCAGACTGGTTTCGGCAACCCTGACGAGATCGAGCCCGACATTCGCCAGATTGAAGCGCGCAAGGTCACGCGCGTCCTGCCAACGCGTTTGCCAGGACGGGCGCCAGCCCGCGAGCCAGACAAACCCGATCGTCCGGACAGTCCGGCGCAGGAGTTCCATGAACACAAGGGCCCAGGCAGTCTTGAGCACGATGGCGAGGATGATTCCGGCCATTGACGCGATAACCGTGCCGGCAACATCGATATAGGTAATCTCGCGGTATCTGAGGTCTCTCTGCAACAGCGCCGCCGAAACCGTACCCAAGGCCCCCAAAAGCAGAATCACCGACAACACCCTCACCATGTGGGTGAGGCGGGGTTGCCCGAAGGCATCGGCAACAAACGGCGCACAGACGAGTGTCAACGCAAAGAAGAACAGCGCAAAGCTGACCGACATGAGGAAGACGGAATTGCTGTGACCCGGCTTCAAATCCGGTTGCTGGATCAGGGACTGGCTGAGGCTGTTACCGGCGATCTCCGGAATCGCGAGCGCAACCAGTGCCATGCCATAAAGTCCGAACTCGGCCGGCGCGAGCAGGCGCGCCAGAACGACGAGTGACAGGAAACCGCCGAGGATGCCGATCCAGTTTGCAAGCGCATTCCACGCGACGGCCTTTCCGGCAGATCTGAGCAGGCCCTGGGTCATTTACTGTGCTTGGCTCGTGGGGCGACTATCATGAAGCTGCCGGTCGCCTCTCCGCCAGGGGCCACCGGTCCTGCCATGTCTGCAAGACGTGAGCCGCCGGAGACCGGATCATATTCACCACAGAGGCGAAAGATGTAGTCTGGGGCTCGTTTGGCACGGGGATTGGATTCGATCATTGCGTGTTGCCCCCGCCTTGCACATTGGAGATCACTTGCCCACTCCGCGACAGATTACCCATGTCATGGCCCGCTTGCGATGGCCGCAGCCTTATCGCGACCAGCTTTCGGCGCTTTTCGCCCCCGCCGAGGTGACCTTCGTGGACCGGGAGGACCAAGCCGGTGTCGAGCGCCTTCTCGAGATTTGCGATGTTGCGATTGTCGACGGCGTGCTCGATCCGCGCTACCTCAAAGCAGCCCAGCTGAAATGGGCGCATTGCGATCAATCCGGAATTGATGGCTTTGCGCCTCAGCGTCTTGCCGACAGCGGAGTGATCGTCACATCGTCGAAGGGACGTTCGGCGCCGGTGCTCGCTGAGCATGCGATCTTCTTCCTGTTGTCTCTTTGCTACCGGTCACGCGATCTTCAACGTGCCCAGCGCCTCAGAGTATGGGGCATCCGGGACCAGGAGGCGATGCGCGGGCTTTACGGACGCCGGATGTGTATCGTCGGGTATGGCGCCACCGGAACCCATCTCGCCGGTCTTTGCCTCGCTCTCGGCATGGAGGTTGTCGTCTACCGTCGCAAGGATCTGCCGGGGCCATGGCCTGAAGTGCGTGTCCTGTCCCGTGATGCGGGAAACAGCCTGAAGCAGGCGATCGAGGGCGCCGACTTTCTCGCCCTGTGCGCATCGCTGAATGACACATCGTTCCAAATGGTCGGACAGGAGGAAATCAACTTGATGCGGCCAGGCGGATACCTCGTGAACATGGCCCGCGCGCAACTGGTGAACGAGGCTGCCATGATCGCTGCCTTGAGAAGCGGCCGGCTGGGTGGGGCCGGGCTGGACGTGACAGATCCACATGAACCTCTACCGCCATGGAGCCGGCTCTGGTCTGTTCCAAACCTGCTGCTCACACCGCATGTCACACCCCAGATGCCTGACCGGACCGCGCGAACGCTCGCCTTGCTGGCAGATAATCTCGACAGGTTCCGCAAGGGCGAAAACTTGCTGCATACCTTTTCGGAGGAAGATGTGTTCCGCCCCCTCAGGCGGAAGAAACCGTTTCGCGGTGCGCACCGCCTGATGCAGGCTTGGGGCTGGATTGGATCTCGACTGTCTTGAAGGCCCGGCCTGGTTCCCGGGTCATGTAGCCCGCTTTTGTCTTCTTGTTTGGCTGGATGAACTTTGGTTCGGTCAGCAGTGCGATCGCCTCACACAGCACCGACGTGAAGGTCACCGTGAAGCGCCAGCCGAGAATGCTTTGCATGCGCCGGAACGGGAACGCATGCCGGCGATGATCGCGCAGGAAGCCCCGCTGCCGTTCAAAATCGGGGGCAAGGCCCCATTTATTATAGAAGTATTTTTCTGCCCGCATGCATTTGATCCGGCTCCAGCGGAGGCAAAAATAGGGCACTTCGCGCCATGTCATCGGTTTTGCAACATCGTAGACCACGACCGAGCTTGGCTCGAAGAATATCTTCCATCCGTGCTTTTTCGCCTGGAAAGCCATGTCTATTTCGTCGGTGAAGCCGACCAGCTTGGTATCAAATTCACCAATCTCGCGCAGCATGGCAGTCCGCGCGAGCACGACATGAAACTCGGTGCTGGCCGTCTCGCCCCTGACCAACTGATCGGCCGTTGCAGGATAATTGAGATGCTCAAACCCATGACGGCGGTACATTTCCAGTCCAGCATCGCTGGGGGTCAGGTCAAGAATACCGCCAGCATGGTGGATCTTCAGATTGGGCGCCTTGGATGCGGGGCCCACCAGAATGGTCGGCGTCACGAGGCCGGCTCCGGTCTCGTCTGCGCACGCGACCAGCGCGCTCAGCCAGCCGGGCTGGAAAGCCACGTCATTGTCGATGAAGACGACATAGTCGGTATCGACGTAGGGAAGGCCCGCATTGCGCGCATAGTTCGGTGTGATGCAGCCTTCAAAGCGCAGGTAAACGTGTCCGGCAGCTTCCGTGAGCCGCTTCAACTCGTCTGCGATGGGCTTGGGCGAACCCCCATCGATGTAAATCAGCTTGAAGGTGAGGTCGGTGTTGTTGAGGCAATTCTCAAGTGATCCGATGGCCATCTCGAACCGTTCACGCGGCGACACGATGATCGTTACGCGGGGCGCCGCAGCATCCAACGTCGGAGACTTTGTTGCGATACTTGTCATGGGTTCTCCTTAACGGGTCTTCTCAACCGATCAACGCTTCAAAACGCCTGATTATTCCACTCTTATCCAGTTTAGACTATGCAACACTTGTACCCCTCAAATGAGGCATTTGCACGACTTTGCGCCTGCAGCGGGCATGTTGCGACACGCTTGCCAGATTTAACGGCCCAAGACGGGACGGCTCGCCGTCGGCCATGAAATCGCTGTCAGGCGACTTGCCGGCTCCGGCTTCGCCTGTTGCTAGAATTTCCAGGGTTCAAACGTCAGTATCGCGGCGTCCGGTTCCTGATCCTGTCGAATCCCCGCTTGATCGCCGCAAAGCGCGCGTCAATGTGAGGTTCAAATTGCAGGTCGGTGAAGATGTGCGGCCAGTCGCCTTCGATCGCCTCGCGCACGAGTTCGCCGACATATAGCGGATCGATGCCGTTCGCGATGGCCGCGGTGACGGCTTGCAACACGTCCGTACCGGGGCCGTCTGCCGGCGCCGTGGGCACCTGACCGGCGAAGCGCTCGGGAATGTTGCGCGCTGCCTCAACAATTCGTGTGCGGATAATTCCTGGACAGAGCACCGACACACCGATACCCCGCGCGGCAAGTTTTGGCCGCAGGTCCTCAGACAGCGCCACAACGCCAAATTTCGTCACGTCGTAAGCAGGGTTCGTCAGCGCGACCATGCCGGCGATTGAGGCCGTCGAAACGATCTGCCCGCCCTCCCCATGGCGCTCGATCAGGGGGCCAAAAATCTCGATGCCCCAGACGACCGAGAGCAGGTTGACGCCGAGCACCCAATTCCAGCCGGCATCATTCCATGTGCCATAATCGCCGCCGCCGCCGACGCCTGCATTATTGACGAGGATGTGCACCTTGCCGAACCGTTCAAGGGTCGCATCGGCGGCGCGCTGCAGGTTGTCCTTCAGCGAGACGTCCGCCACGACGCCGTCAACCTCTGCATTGGTCGCCCGCAATCCTTCGACCGCTGTGTCAAGCGCCGCCCGCTCGATGTCGCAAAGCATCACCTTGACGCCGGCCTGGGCGAGCGCCGTGGCAATGCCAAGCCCAATGCCGGACGCGGCTCCAGTCACGAAAGCGGTTTTGCCCTCTAGTGTTTTCACCTTGGTCTCCCTGGTTTGCTGGCAGCATGCGCCGGCCTTGGCCGGTCGCCAAGCCTTTCTCAGCGTCAGCTTTGACGGCCCCGAAATCCTCTGCGAGACTATCAAGAATGAGGGCGGACCTTATCCTCGAGACGCTGGAACAGGTGAGCGAACGCTGCGCTGATCCCGCACAGCTCGTTTACCGGCACCTCTTTAGCGCCACCCCGAACCTGGAAGCGCTCTTCCTCATGGACACCGACGGCGGGGTGCGCGGCTCGATGTTGCAAACCTGTTTGACCTGTATCCTGGGGCTGATCGACGGATCACCGACGCCGCGCTTCATCATTTCCGCCGCGCGAATGGACCATCCGGCCTATGGCGTGAGGGAAGACGAGTTCGACCTGATGTTCGTTGCCATCCGCGATACCGTCCGAGACCTGCTCGGAGCCGGCTGGACACCCGCCGCCGATGCCGCATGGACAAGTCTCCTCGAAGAGATCGCGGCGATCGTGTAGGGCTGGCCTAAATCGGGAGCGTCTTGTAGCCTTTGCCCGCAATCTGCAAACTCAAACGAAGGTCTGCGCAACATGACTGACGCTAAAACGGGGGGGTATGGTGCCATCTCCCGCGCCAACCATTGGATCGTCTCGCTGGCGATCTTCGGATTGCTGGCGGTCGGCTTTTACCTGGCCAATGTGGACTTGCCGCGCGAAACGCGCGGGCCGCTGATGAATATGCACAAGGCGACAGGCACCGTGTTGCTGCTTGTCATCACCTGGCGCGTCATCTGGCGTATTCGGCAAGGCTTCCCCGCGCCGGTTCCGGGCGTCGCGGCCTGGCAGGTCACGGCCTCACGCCTCGTGCATTGGGGCCTGTTGCTCACCATCCTCGTGATGCCGCTCTCGGGCGTCCTGCGGTCGCTTCTCGGCGGCCGGTCCATCGATATCTACGGTCTGTTCGCGATACCGCCGCTGGCGAAAATCGAAGGATTCAGCGATGTGGCGGGTCTTGTACACACAGTGACGGCGTATTCACTCGCCGTGCTGATCCTGCTTCACGTTGGTGCTGCGCTCAAACACCAGCTTATCGACAGGGACGCGACGCTGTCGCGCATGCTGACCGGGCGTCGTGTCAGCCAACCTTGAACTCGACGCCGACTTCCAGCCCGCTTTCCCAGCGTTTGACGCAGGTCCGCGGATGACGGAATTGCGGAAAGTTCATCACGAATTCAGCGGGGAGTTTCGTGCCTTCCGCAACCACGATCCGGGCGCCGCCCGGCGAAACATCGCGGATCTCGCAGCGCAGACGCTTGAAAAGGCCGAGTTTGATGGACCCGACGGCATCTGTCCGCATGCGGTTGCCGCGCCGGTTCATTGTCTGGGTTGCCATGTCTTTTTCTAACGCTGAATGTTTCATCGTCTCGATCCGGCTGGTCTGGAAGATTCGATGTCAACATGACACGGACTGGTAAAGACTTACCGAATGACGAAGCGACAGTTTTACAAAGGTTGGCGATGACGGGCGAGGTTCGGATCAGTGTTCAGGGAGGGGTGGGCAAGTTGATCCTTGCGCGGCCCGAAGCCCTGCATGCGCTCAACCGCCCGATGTGCGATGCGATCCTCGGCGCCTTGCAGGCCTGGGCCGCCGATCCGGCGATCAGCCTCGTTCGCATCGGTCACGCTCCGGGTACGCGCGGGTTCTGTGCGGGCGGCGATATTCGCATGCTCGCCGCGAGTGGGGCAGGGGACGCGGCTGAAGCGCGCGCGTTCTTCAGGTCGGAATATCGGATGAATGCCGCGCTGAAAGCCTTTCCAAAGCCGATTGTTGCCATCATGGATGGCGTTACGATGGGCGGCGGCGTCGGCTTGTCGGTGCACGGATCACACCGGATCGCGACGGAGCGCACGCTGTTTGCGATGCCCGAAACCGGAATTGGCTTGTTTCCGGATGTCGGTGGCGGCTGGTTTCTGCCCCGGCTTGCCGGCGAGACGGGCACATGGCTGGCGCTCACGGGGGCCCGCCTCAAGGGTGCTGACACCGCTGCAGCGGGCATTGCGACCCACTATATCGAGTCGGCGCAGGTCGCAGAGCTTGAAGAGACAATCGACCGGCTGGGTGAGTTCCTTGATCCCGTCGGCACGTTTGAGGATATTCTTTCGGGCGAGGCGAGGACCCCGGGCTTGCCGAGCTTCGCCGCCGAGCAGGATGTGATCGACACCTGCTTTGCGGGCGACAGTGCCGAAGCAATCCGCGATGCGCTGTTAGCCCAGCCCGGCGCGTGGGCGCGCGCGCAGGCGGAGGCCTTGGCGGCCAAGTCACCCGAAACGGTCAAGGTCGCCCTTCGCCAGCTTCGCGAGGGAGCGCGCCTTGAGCATTTCGAGGACAACATGCGAATGGAATTCCGCATCGGCTGGCGAAAGGTCCAGAGCCACGATTTCCAGGAAGGCGTACGCGCGGTCATTATCGACAAGGATAATGCACCGGGCTGGCGGCCCGCCCGGCTGGAAGATGTCCGGGACGAGGATGTCGGGCGATACTTCGCCCCGCTCGGTGACGACGAGCTGACCTTTGACACAGGCAAGTGAATCCTGCTGGACAGACGATGCTGACGGCTCGCCTAACGCGGGTTCAAACGAGGGGTAAGCCATGCGCGGACAGGTGCTGAAGCGTGACTGCGAGGGCGAGCCGGGCGTGATCCTTGGCGATGATGGCCGCCGCTATCGTTATTCTCAATCGCAGGTGCGCGATAACGTCCTGCTGGAGGCGGGGGCCCTCGTTGACTTCATCGATCTGGGCGAGGACGCGAGGGACATCTACCTCATCCCGGCGGTTCAGGCGCCGCCGCCTGACGTGCCGCGCGCACCCCAGGTTCAACAGCAGCCGTCTGGCGCCGCAGCCCCGGCCGATCACCTCTGGTCTTATTTCCTTCGGGCGCTGTCGCGCAATTACTTCCAGTTCAACGGGCGGGCGCGGCGGGCAGAGTATTGGGGATTTACGCTTTTCCTGATCGTCACTTTGATCGCCTTGATTATCATTGATCTTACTGTCTCGATTACTTTCTACGGAACGGATGAGAACGGAGATCCTGTCGTTCTTCCTATACTCACTGTCCTTTTTTACTTGTATTGCGTCATTCCAGGCATCGCGATCACTGTGCGCCGCCTGCATGATGTCAACATGTCCGGATGGATGTACTTCATCAACTTCGTTCCCTATGTCGGTGGCCTTATCTTGTTTGTTTTCACCGTGCTCGACTCCAAACCCGCGCCAAACGCCTATGGCGCAAGCCCGAAATATGGCGGCGCGCTGATGGCCGATGCTTTCGCGTAGAGGGTTGGATCGGCCGGAAAAGCCGTTCCGGGACAGTAACGGTTAATATCCAGAGTTAGATATTAATAATGGCGCGACTCGTCCAAGTCGTGGTTATCAAAATATTAGGCGTCATCCTGTAACTATACTCAAACTACAACAAAAGTTGAGTGATGGTAAAAATGATGATGATCGACATGCAAGAAGCGGCTCCCATGTCTATTGGCGAGTCTTTCCTGAAATCCCTTTCTTTGCTTGAGCAGGCCCATCGGCGTCTTCATGACGTCGTCAAGGACGACCTCGAGCGGGCCGGCGAACGGTCGTTGACGGGTGTCCAGGCCCTGCTGCTTTACGAAATTGGCGAGGGTGAGGCTGCTGCGTCCGTCCTGCGGGCGCGGGGCGCTTTTGCCGGCACCAGCCTCTCCTACAACGTCAAGAAGCTCCAGGAGGGCGGCTACCTCGTCCAGACGCGCTCGGAGGACGACAAGCGTACCGTGTCGCTGCGCCTCACCGAGCGTGGCAAGAAGGTGCGCGCCCGCGTCGCCAAGCTGTTCGAAAAGCAGGCGAACTCCCTCGAGCCGACGGCCAGCGTTCGCGCCGACGACCTGTCACAGCTCAACAAGACCATCTCGCGCCTCGAGCGCTTCTGGTCCGACCAGATCCGCTTCCGCCTGTAGGCTTGAGCGGCCCAACGAAGACCAAGCCCCCGGCGCGCGGCGCCGGGGGCTTTTCGTGTCAAGGCGCACGACGCGCTTACTCTGGATAAATCACGTTCAACGTCACCGAGGCGCCGGACTCCGGCACGGCAAGGCTCGAGTCGCTGAAAACCGGCGGGCCGCGAAGCGCCTCGCCATTGATCATCGCCCATCCATCGGCGGGCATCCCTTCAGCAGACATGTCGAACGTCCCATTCGCGTTGAAGTCGTGCCAGACCGACACGGCATAGGCGCCCTCCGGCAAGTCGAACGTGAAGGATTGCGCGCCAGCCGCCGGCGTGGCCACGATTTCCCCGGCGATGCCGCCATTCGTCATGAACTCCGCTTCGGTCTGCACGCCGACATAAAGCGTCCCGCCACGCGCTTCGATTCCGTCCACCGTTACGGACAGGGGCGCGGCCAGTGCGACGTTGCCTGAGGCCAAAGCGACTGCAGCGGCCAAGAAAAATCTGGTTCGGGTCATGTCAGGGGCTCCTTTGTTGCTGGCTGACATAAACTTTGTAATTCAAAGTGCTTTCGAGAGTCAACAAACAACTTTGTGTTTCAAAGTATAATTTTGTGAAGGTGCGTCTTTGCAAGCGGTTGCAGTTTACCGGCCGCCACGCTTCAGTTGAAAGGCAGAGCGGGGAGCGCGACGGTATGATGCGACAGCGCGGGCTGGTCACATGTCTTCTCACCGGCGCCTCCATCGCGGGCGCGGCTTCGGCTGCCCCGTGGGTGCGCGACGAGGATGGCTGGTACGCGCGCTCGCTTCTCTCGGCTGAAACCCTCGATGGCGCAGAAGGCTGGCGCGCAGACACCTATGGCGAGTATGGCCTGACATCGCGCATGACTCTGACGGCCAAGGCCGAGGCGATCACGTTCCCGTCCGACACGGCGTTCGACCGGCAGGCCTACCGTCTCACGCTTCGCCGCCGGCTCATGGTTCACAAGGGCTGGGCCATCGGCGCTGAGGCGGGCCCGATCTATGGCAGCACATCGACCGGCCTGTTCGCCTGCGACGGGGCCGGCGCCGAAATCCGCGCCGGGGCGGGCTATTCCGGCGTACGCGAGGGCAAACCGTTCCACGCCTTTGCCGACCTCGCCGTCATCGCCCAGGAAGGTGGCTGCCGGCGGACGCGGGCCGAGTTCGGCTACGGCGCCGACCTCGGCTACAACCTGTTCACCGGCCAGCAGGTCTGGCTCGAAGACGGCAACCAGACCGCCGACTCGCTGAAGACTGAGACCCAGCTCGGATATCACTTCAGGCATTTCGACGCCGCGATCGGCTATCGCGAGGAACTCGGCGGCGTGTTCACAGAACGCGCCGTGCTCGTCGCCATCACGGCGCGGCGGTAGCTAACCTCGCCCAACAGGCGAAAAATCGTCCAAAACACCTTTGGACGGTTTCTATAGGGTCAGCGCCTATTCCGCCGGGGCCTGATACCCGGTCTCAACCATCAGGTAAGCAATCACCGCCTGCCGGTCCTCGGGCTTGCGCAAGCCGGCAAAGCTCATCCGGTTACCTTCGAGGAAGGTGCTCGGATTTTCGAGCCAATGATCGAGCTGGTCAGGCGTCCAGGCAAAGCCAGCCGTTTCCAATGCTTTGGAATAGGTAAAGCCCTCGGCCGTGCCGGCTGTGCGGCCGAACAGGCCGTACAGATTCGGGCCGACGAGGTGCCCGGCGCCTT
Organism: Hyphomonas sp.; assembly: GCA_041752715.1. Taxonomy (GTDB): domain Bacteria; phylum Pseudomonadota; class Alphaproteobacteria; order Caulobacterales; family Hyphomonadaceae; genus Hyphomonas. The sequence goes on along the minus strand of JBGSVY010000277.1, from coordinate 2,714 downwards.
CGGCCGTCAGGTGGCAGGACTGGCAGAGCCGCCAGCTGCGCCGGCCAAGCGCATAGTTCGCTGCGTTATACGGGGCCGGAAGGCTCGCAAATTCGGGACTGGGCATGCCGGGAAGTGTGGGCTCCGCCGCTGGCGCGGTGGTCGGCGTTGAGCTTTGTTCCGTAACTTGCTGTACTTGAACGGTATTTTCGGAATTTCCCTCTGCGGGGCGCGCTTGTCCACACGCGGGAAGCACGGTGGCGAAGGCCATGGCGGCGGCGAAGTGCGCGAAAAATTTCATTTAAATCAGTGCCTTTCAGCAAGGTCTTGGACATTCCTAGATGACACTGTGCCGGGTTCCGCGCGCATTGCAAGCCTTCGCGCAATGACTAGAGGATTCAAGAAAATCGTTCGAAAACAAGCAGTTGAGGCGTCATCTTCGTGCGGTTTCTGCGCTGGACCTAAAATCAAGATTACCTTGCAACACATTGTTTTTAAACGAATTTAATTCATTCCGCGACATTAGCGCTCACGCGCATGAGGCGTGGTTTGGGCCTGCCGCCAGAATCCAGCGCGTCCGAAGGGCGATATTAACCACGATCCGCTAGCCTGCGCCTATAAACTACAAAAAACGAAATAGGTGGAAAATGGTTGGTAAGGCCCTCGGGGTCGCAGCGGTCGCTGCGATCCTCGGCGCGGGGCCGTTGCATGCCGATCCGGCACAGGCTGATCTCTGGATCGGCCTGCCGGGCGGGGTGGACGGCTTTCTGCTCGAAACATCGACAGGCAATCTCTGGATGACCGGAGCGTGCCTGCAGCAACTCGAACCTGCAACAAACACTGGCGAGACCTGGACCTCCCGGACCGTGAAGCTGGTCTCGGTCGGCCGTGCGCTCGACACGCTGGACCAGACCTTCGCGCTGGATGTCCGGCCGGATCGCCCGCAAATCACGGTCATCAACCCTGACCGGGGTGGCGCGTTCAGTTTTGGTGCGCAGCTGGAAACCGCCTGCAGGGCCTCGACGGCTTGCCAGGCGCTCGCCCAGCAGCCGCGCTGCGCCGACTAGGCGTTTCGGCGGGCGCCTGAAACGGCGCCTTGCGAGCCATGTTGAAGCGCACGACCGCCCTTTCCGCGGCCCTGTTCTGGGCTGCTGCCGGCACCGCCCTGCCAGCCTTCGCCGAGGCCGGTGTGCCTCTGGCGGAGGCGGCCATCGAGCAGGCGCCAGCTGCAGCCGTTGCGATCGAACACATCGACATTACCGTCGAAGGCAGGCCGCTGCAGGTGCGGGCGCGTGGCCTCGGTACGGACGCGGTCGAGATTGAGGCGTCGGCGATCTTTGAGGCCCTGGGATCGAAATTCGAAGCCCGCGGGTCGATCCTCGGCTATTGGCGCTTCCAGGACGGCGCCGTGATCGGGCTCGATTTCAGCGATGGCAAGGTGCGCGCCAATGGCGCCGTGCTGGGGGCCTTGCCGCAATTTCCGGTGCGCGAAACGGCCGATAGCTGGCTGTCGCCGAACGCTATCTCGGTCATCACGGGCACCCGCGTCAGCCATGATGAAGCGTCCGGATGGACGTTCGAACTCGATCAGCGCCTGAAACCGCAATACGATCTCGACCTCTGGGTCGATGGCCGTCCTGTAACAGTTGCTGCAGGTTTGGAACCGCGCACCATCGGGCCCGTCCTGCTGGTGCCGCTGCGGCCGATTGCCGATGCCTTCGGCCACACGCTGGTCGAGGACGCTGCCGCCGGCACGCTGACCATCACGCGGATCCAGGATTCGGCGGTCATTTCGCTCGAGCTTTCGACCGGGCTTGTGACGGTGAACGGCACGCCGAGCGGCGTGACGCCCAACATCGCCTATGCTGACGCGCGCAACCTCGTGCTGCCTTTTACGGCGGTCGAAACGCTGACCGGGGCGCATATCAAGCTGCTGCCGGGCACGAACCGCGTGGACGTTTCGCTCGATTCGCGGCTGTCGAGCCTCGCCCTGCCCGGCGAACGGGTCGCCGACGAGGCCGCCGCCACGCCATTCACGCCGGAGAAGCTGGTCTACAACCTCTCCGATCGCGGCCCGCTGACGGCCGAATTCCACAGCCGCCTGCAGGGCTATAACACCGTCACGACCGTCGAAACCGTTGGGGGGTTCGACCAGCCGAACATGCTCCAGCCGCGCTGGGCTTCGGTCGACATCCAGGCGATGGCGGGCTGGCGGGCGACGGCCGGCGACTATAATGGCGCCTTCCGGGAGCTTTCGGGCACGGATGCCTCGCGAATTCGCGGTATTTCCTACAGGACGCGCGTCAATTCGGGCACCTTGCTCGCGATTGCTGCTGGCGTGCCCCTGACGGGTGCCAAGGCGTCCACGGACGGCGCCTCGACGCCGACTTTCGGCGGTTTCGCGGGCGGCGTTCGTGTCCTGAAGGCGGATGGCCGGGTCGAATATGGCCTTGCCGCGTCGGTTGACGAGACGGGCGACACGAGCCGCATCGTCGCTGGCGGCCGCAAGGATTTTGCAATCGCCAATGATGGCGGCGCGGGCCTCGAGTCCGCTTATGTTGCAGCCGATGCTGGTGTGTTCTCGACAGCAGGCGGGATAGCGGCGGACCTTCGCGGCCGGGCCGAAGCGCGCTACCGCCTGACCCGCGAGGCCGCGCTGCAGGCAACGTTGGTCCATGATGGCGAACAGTTTGAGTCCGGCGCCGAAGATGCTGCGGCCACGCCGGGCGCCAGGT
>JBGSVY010000276.1:0-1899 GCA_041752715.1 Hyphomonas sp. | reverse complement strand
GCCTGCCAGCTGATCGCCGCCTTGCGCGACGTGCGCTCGGGCGATGACGAGATGTTGGCGCGCGCCCGGCGCCTGATGGACCGCTCGGCGGCGTTCGCGATGTCGAACCTTGGCAATTGTTGAGCCTGCTCTCGTCCTTCGACGGGCTCAGCATGAGGGCTTCCGCCAGCCCTAACCCCACAACCTGAGCCCGTCGAAGGACGAGGGGTTGGGGCGGATCGCCGCTGTCGCTAAAGCAGAATGTCGTAGAGGTCGCTGCGGCGGTCGCGGAAGAAGCCCCAGGCGGCGCGGGCCCGGTCGATGTGGTCGAGGTCGAAGCTCGCGATCAGCACCCCCTCCTCCGTGCGGCCGAAATCGGTGACGATCTCGCCGGTCTCGTCGGTGATGAAGCTGGTGCCGTAGAACACCTGGCCGCCTTCATCGCCGATGCGGTTGGCGGCGACCACAGGGATGACATTGGCAACGGCGTGGCCCTGCATGCCGCGGCGCCAGCGCCCAGCGGTATCGAGGCCGGCATCCTGCGGCTCGGCGCCGATGGCGGTGGGATAGAGCAGCGCGTCGGCGCCGAGAAGCGTCATCGCGCGCGCCGCTTCCGGGAACCACTGGTCCCAGCAGATGCCGACGCCGATACGGCCTTTCAGCGTCTGCCAGACGCGAAAGCCGGTATCGCCGGGGCGGAAATAGAACTTCTCCTGGTAACCGGGGCCATCGGGAATATGGCTCTTGCGATAGACGCCGAGCGGGGAGCCATCGGCATCGATCATCACGACGGAATTGAAATAGAGCGGGCCATCCTTCTCGTAGATTGAGACCGGGATGACGACGCCGAGCTCGGCCGCAAGCTCCGAGAACTGATGAACGGCGGGGTGGTCCGGCCATTCCATCGCGCGGGCGAAGTGGGCCTCGTCCTGCGTCTTGCAGAAATAGTGGCCGCAGAAAAGTTCGGGCGGAAGGACGACATCGGCGCCGCGGGCGGCGGCTTCGCGGATAAAGCCGGCAACGCGCGCAATGTTGCCGGCCATATCATCGGACGGAGCGAACTGGACGGCGGCGAGGGTGAGCGTGCGTGTCATGGGGCGCTTTCGATTGGCGGGTCTATCGCGGAACTTCGCGGGTCATGCAGTGGAAACTGCCGCCACCATCGAGGATCGCGCGGGCGGGAAGGCCGATCACCTCGCGGCCGGGGAACAGGGCTTTGAGATCTGACAGGGCGACAGCGCTGAAGTGTTCTTCATAAATGGGCACGAAGACGGCCCCATTGGTGATCGTGAAGTTCATGTGGCTGGCCGGAACCGGATTGCCCTCTGGCCAAAGGACGAGGCCCGGCGATGGCACAGAGGACACCATCAGACCTGCCGAAGACAGGGCCCGCTCGATCGCGGCGAGCGCCGCGGCGTTCGGATCATCCGTACTCGAAGCATGTTGGCAAACGACGTGACCTGGCGCCACAAACCGGGCGATATTGTCGACATGGCCGTCCGTGTGGTCGTTCAGCAAGCCGTCCCCAAGCCAGATGATGTCCGTGGCGCCGAGTGCAAGACGCAGGGCGGCCTCGACCTCTTCGGCGCCCCAGCCCTTGTTGCGGTTCGGATTGAGCAGGCATTGGCGGGTGGTCAGGAGACGCCCCTCGCCATCGGCATCGATGGCGCCGCCTTCGAGGATGAAGTCATGGCGGCGGGCGGGCAGGCCCTCGCGGGCGGCGAGGGCTGCGGCGGTGTCGGTATCGCCCGGCATCAGGTATTTGCCGCCCCAGCCATTGAAACGGAAGACCTGTGCCTCGCGCCCTGCCCCCGCGCCGGTGATAATCGGCCCGGTATCGCGCAGCCAGATATCGCCGGTCGGCAAGTCGATGATTTCGGCGGAGGTGCCCGAGAGCGCGTCGCGGGCGGTCGAGGCGGC
>JBGSVY010000275.1:0-3022 GCA_041752715.1 Hyphomonas sp. | reverse complement strand
GGCCATCTCTGCCCGCGGCTCTGCCTGGTCACGGCCACGCGGTCCGCGCTCGGCCCGGTCATTGCGGCCACGCGGGCCACGATCCCGGTCACGTCCGCCGCGCTTGTCTCCGCGATCACGCTTTTCTTCGGGTGGCAGGTTTTCGAGTTCGGCGAGCAAGCCGTCGGGCATGAACTCCTTCACGTCCTGCTTGATCATCTTCAAAACGAAGCCCCAGGACTTTTCATCCGCCGGGCTGACCAGCGTGTAGCTTTCACCGGTGCGGCCCGCGCGGCCTGTGCGGCCAACGCGGTGAATGTAGTCTTCGTCCTTCGGAGGTGGGCCGAAATTGAACACATGGCCGACATCCGGAATGTCGAGCCCGCGCGCGGCAACGTCGGATGCGACGAGCAGCTTCAGGGATCCGTCGCGGAAGCGCTGCAGAGTATCGGTGCGCACCGATTGCGGCAGGTCGCCATGAATTGGCGCCGCGTCATGGCCATGCTTGGAGAGCGAGGCGGCCACCACATCGACTTCGACCTTGCGGTTGCAGAAGACGATGCCGTTCTTGACGTTGCAGGATTCGATCACGCGGCGCAGCGCCGTGCGGCGGGCCTTGCCATCATTCGTGGGCAGATGAACGACGTGCTGGGTGATGGTTTGTGCGGCATCGGTCGGACGGGCGACCTCGATCTTCTTGGGATCGACCTGGAAAGTCTTGGCGAGCCGCTGGATGTCGGTCGGGAAGGTGGCCGAGAAGAGGAGCGTCTGGCGCTTGGCAGGCAGCTTGGAACAGATCTTCTCGATGTCGGGGATGAAGCCCATGTCCAGCATGCGGTCGGCTTCATCGATGATGAGATAGTCGACGCCCATCAGCAGGAGCTTGCCGCGATCGAACTGGTCGATCAGGCGGCCGGGGGTCGCGATCAGAACATCGACCCCGCGTTGCAACAGGCCTTCCTGTTCCTTGAAGCTGACGCCGCCGATCAGCAGCGCCTTGGTGAGCTTCAGATACTTGCCATACTTCTCGAAACTTTCAGAGACCTGCGCGGCAAGTTCGCGTGTCGGGCACAGGATCAGGCAGCGCGGCATACGGGCGCGGGCCCGGCCCTTGGCGAGGCGATGGATCATCGGCAGCACGAAGGCGGCGGTCTTGCCGGTGCCGGTCTGGGCGATGCCGGTGACATCGCCGCCCATGATAATGTGCGGAATGGCCTGGGCCTGGATCGGGGTCGGGATGGTGTATCCCGCTTCGGTCACGGCGCGGAGAACGTCTGGCGCGAGACCAAGATCGGCGAAAGTTACGTCTACTGTGTCAGTCAATTTTATCTTCCTGAGGATGGTTGAAACCCGACGCGGCCCCTTTGGCCGCAATGCCGGGCGAATCCATGCCCGGAGCGTCTTGTAGCGGCCCTTAATGCAAAAACGCCCGCCGGGAAAGGCGGGCGTTCACGGTTTGATGTAAATAATTACAAACAGGCAGGGATCAGGCGCCGGCGTCGGCCAGGTTCTGGTTGGCAAAATCCCAGTTCACGAGGTGGTTCAGGAAGGCGTCCATATAGTCCGGGCGCCGGTTCTGGAAATCCAGATAGTAGGCGTGTTCCCAGACATCCATGGTCAGCAGCGGCGTGGTGCCGGTCTCGGTCATCGGGGTTTCGGCATTCGGCGTCTTGGTGATCGCCAGCTTGCCGTCCTTGTAGACGAGCCAGGCCCAGCCGGAGCCGAACTGGGTGGCGCCAGCGGCCTTGAACTCCTTCACGAAATTCTCGTAGCCGCCAAAATCGCGCTCGATCAGGGTGGCCACTTTGCCGTGCGGCTTGCCGCCGCCGCCGGGCTTCATCGAGTGCCAGTAGAACGTGTGGTTCCAGACCTGTGCGGCATTGTTGAAAATGCCGGCCTTCGCCTTGTCGGCCGCGGCGTCTTTGATCACCGTTTCCAGTGGGGCTGTCTCATGCGGCGTGCCGGCGAGCAGGCCGTTGAGGTTGGTCACATAGGCCTGATGGTGTTTGCCGTAGTGGAAATTGATCGTCTCTTCGGAGATATGAGGCGCAAGCGCGGCGCGCGCATAGGGCAGGTCGGGGAGTGAAAACGCCATGGGAGGGGTCCTTTTCTCGCAGCGGGGTCTCTGGTGCTGGCCAGCGGTTTCGCACATATGGGGCGCATGTCAAACGAGACCAGACCCCTGACCGCCGCGCCGTGGGCGCAAATCGACCAGCGCATCCGCCGCGTGGACGAGGACCGCTGGATTTCCAGCCGGTTCGCCCCTGATGCCGATCGCAACGCGCTGATCGCGCTCTACGCGCTCGCCTATGAGCTTGTTCGTGTGCAGCAGGCCGTCTCGGAAGACACGCTCGGCCTCATCCGGTTCCAGTGGTGGCGCGAGGCGCTGGCGGAGATCGGCGAGGGCAAGCCGGCGCGCGGGCATGATGTGTGTCTTGCCATCGCCGAACAGGTGTCTGCCGGCAAGCTGAAGCTCGGCGCGTTGCAGAAGCTCGTTGATGGCTACCAGGCAGCGTTCGAGGCGAATGATCGGGAGAAAGAGCCGGAGGGCTGGCTGGCATTGACGGCGACGAGTGTCCTGATCCCGATACATAACTGGGCTGAGGAAATTCGCAGCGTTGCGGCCGCCTATGCGGCGAGCCGGCGCCATGCGAGCCAGGCTTTCGGGCCGCATGTCAGCCCGGCGCCGAAACTGCTGCGCCCGGCCGTCGCCCATTTCCGGCTGCGCAAGCTCTATTGCGACGGCAAGTCACCAAACGCGATAACCAAGCGGCTCTGCATTATGAAGGCGATCAATACCGGCATGGTGTGATCCGGCCGCCCGGCCGCTGCGTGGTCTCGATGATGTGAGCAATCGTGCCGCGCGCGTGGCGTGCTAGAACGCGCTGCGCGTGCGGCGCTCATCAGCCCCTTTTGAAGGCGGATCGCGCACGCGGGGGGCTGATTTTCGGTTGATTGCGGCTAGCCGGGGTCGGGAGAAGGCCCGAGCGCGCGCAAGCCATGCGCCTGTCGCGGCAAGCGCGCTGCCCCCGGCGCGATCAGG
>JBGSVY010000274.1:0-2154 GCA_041752715.1 Hyphomonas sp. | reverse complement strand
GCAAGACGGGAGGGGCACCATGTGCCGGCCGGGTGACCGTTGCTGCCGGAGGCGCGCCCCAGGAATGGGCACGGGCGGTGTCAAGGCGGCTCGCGAGGCGGGCGATATCGATGCCATGGCCAGCCGCGAATAGAACGGCGCCGAGTTCGGCAATCTGGGCGAGATCGCCGGATTCGATCCGGTCGGATGCGACGGCGAGGTGAGGCTTGCCTGCCAGCGTCCGCCGGATGCTGCCGGTGAGCGTATCGCGGGGGCCGAGTTCGACGAACGTCCGTACACCATCTTCCCAGGCCTGACGGATGGTGGACGGAAAGTCGACCGTGGCGACCGCCTGACGCGTCAGCATGTCTGCGACGCGCGCCTTGGTCGGCTTGTAGGCGGCGTTGATCGCGTTGGCATAAAGGCGCACGCCTTCGACCCGGCTGACCGGCCTTGTATGCAATCGCCGCCAGGTGTCCTCGAACGGCTTCATCGCTTTTGCGTGGACGATGAGGTGCTGGTTCATCGCTGCGCCAGAACCCGGGCCCATGGCTTCGCTGATGGCCCGGCACGCGGCAGCGGGTCCGCCGATCATGCAGTCATCGTCGCTGTAGATGATAGTGATCTCGGCATTGTCCTGCGCGGCGACAGCCGCTTTCACGGCAGCGAGCGGGCCGGAGATGCGCCAGTTGGTCCAGTCGCCCGGCACGTTCGGGCCCCAGGCATCGCGCGCGGTTTCGAAGGCGCCGCCGAGATGGCGCTCGTACATCGCGGCGTCGGCGATGTCTGCGAGCAGTCCGCCCATGTCCTTCCAGAAGCCGAAGGCGAACAGCGCATTGCTCTCGCCGAGCGACAGGCCGATCGCGGCGTCCGGCTTCAGGCCGAGTACGTCGCGAAGAAGGATCGCGTGGGCTTGCGTGACCAGCGTGACGGCGCAGAGTTGTTCGAATTCGGTAAGGCTCGCCTTCGTGAGAAGGGGCGTCATGTCCTGGGCGCGGTCGATCTCGCCGAGGGCAGCGGCGACTTCCGGGAAGGCCATCAGGAGACCACGGCCCATGCGCGGATAGGAGGCGGCCGAACCCGTGAAGGCAAAGGCGAGTTCGCCTTCGGGGAGGCCCTCTCCAGACCATATGCCATCACCGGCGGCGGGGACGCCAGTTGCGAGGCGGGCGGCCGCATCGGCGCGGCGCCGATCAAGTTGATCCATAGCCGGGGCGAGGATTGCGATGCGGTGCGGTCCCGCTCCTCCAGCTTTTCCAGACGCGACGCGCTTTGCCAATGCGGCACGCGAAGGCGCTGATGCCCAGTAGAGGTGCGGCGTCTGGCGCAGCGGATCGGGAGAGGGGTGAGGCGAAGCTGCGGTGACGGAGATGCGCGCCGATGAGCCTGAGGCGCCGGACAGGTGGGCGGCGACTTCAAACGTATCGGGCGTTTCGGCGAGGCGAAGCGCGGCGCTTTCGCCTAGTGGGGTATGGCCGCGGCGGCGAAGGGCGATGTTGGCCGCAATCGCGAACATGGCCGAGGCGTTTGGCGCGTGCCCGTAGGCGCGCGCGACGAGGTCATCTGCTGGCTGATGGCCGGTTGCTTCCCAGACGACGGAGCCGAGGTTTGCGTAGATCGTGTCACCTGCCGCTTCAGCATCGCTGCGGCGTTTGAGCACGAGCGCAGCTGCCATGTCGCCCGCGGGGCCATTGGCGCCAAGCGCTGCGAGGGCCGCCGCCATGACGGGTTCAGCGGAAAAATCTGCGGCTGCGACGAGCGCGAGATCCAGCCGCCCGCCGCGCAGGGCATCGATGGCTAGGTCGAGCGCGGCAAGGCCGGACGCTGCCTCGGCGGAGATGGCAAAGCCTTGTCCACGGAAGTCTTCTCCAGCGGTGATGCGGTTCGCCATCATGTTGGCCATCGCACCGAGGACGTCGGCGGCGACGAGGTCGGGCGCAACGGCGCGCTTTACGTCCGTACCTGGATCAGCATCGAGAGATGCGGCGAGCCGTTCACGCATCAGCCAGCGAGCAGAGTCGCTGGCGCAGCCCATGCCCACGAAGACGCCGCTCTTCTCGCTGGCGGCGGGTGCAACCGACGCCAGCGCCGACACGGCGACATCAAGCGCTGCAAGCTGCTGAGCCTCTGCGCGCATGAGGTCAGCGGGCGGTGTTCGGGCGCGAAGAGGATCGG
>JBGSVY010000273.1:0-11090 GCA_041752715.1 Hyphomonas sp. | reverse complement strand
CGATATCTTCAAGGCGCGCGGCATCGATACCGACATCAAGGTCGGTCTGTCCAAGGACGACCTCATCAAGATCATCCCGGACTATGACGGCCTCGCCGTGCGCTCGGCCTGCAAGCCGGACGCCGACGTCATCGCCGCCGCGACCAACCTGAAAGTCATCGGCCGCGCCGGCATCGGCGTCGACAATATCGACATCAAGGCCGCGACCGCCAAGGGCATCGTCGTGATGAACACGCCCTTCGGCAATGCCATCACCACGGCCGAGCATGCCATTGCCATGATGTTCGCCGCCGCAAGGCAGATCCCGGCGGCCAACAACGACACGCAGGCCGGCAAGTGGCCGAAGTCGGGCTATATGGGCCTTGAAGTCTCCTACAAGACGCTCGGCCTCATCGGTTGCGGAAACATCGGCAGCCGCGTCGCCGAGCGCGCCATTGGCCTCAAGATGAAGGTCGTCGCCTATGACCCGTTCCTCACCGAGGAGCGGGCCGTCGAACTCGGCGTCGAGAAGGTCGAGCTCGACGCGCTTCTTGCCCGCGCCGATGTCATCACGCTACATGTTCCGCTCACGGAGCAGACGAAGAATGTGCTCTCCCGCGAAGCGCTGGAGAAAACAAAGAAGGGTCTGATCCTCGTCAACTGCGCGCGGGGCGGCCTCGTTGACGAGGAAGCGGTGCGCGACCTGCTCGAAAGCGGCCACCTCGCTGGCGCCGCCTTCGACGTCTTCGCGGTCGAGCCTGCTAAGGAAAACGTCCTCTTCGGCGCAAAGAATTTCGTCGCCACGCCCCATCTCGGCGCCGCCACGGTCGAGGCGCAGGAGAATGTCGCCCTGCAGGTGGCCGAGCAGATGGCGGACTATATCCTCACCGGCGCCGTCACCAACGCCCTCAACATGCCGTCCGTGACTGCGGAAGAAGCCCCGCGCCTCAAGCCATTTGCGGCACTTGCTGAAAAGCTCGGATCCTTCGCCGGTCAAATCTCAGACTACGGATATGATGAAGTCGTCATTGAGTATGAAGGCGAGGTCTCCGAGCTTAACCGCAAGCCGGTCACGGCGGCCCTGCTCGCCGGCCTGCTGCACGCCTCGCGTGGCGACGTGAACATGGTTTCAGCGCCCGCGATTCTTCACGAGAGCGGCGTCAAGCTGACCGAGACCAAGACCGAGACGAGCCCTGTCTATGACAGCCTGATCCGCATCAAGGTGAAGACAAAGGCCACGAAGAATGCGCCAGAAGGCGGCTGGCGGACGCTGGCAGGCGCCTTGATTGCCGGCAAGCCCCGCATCGTGGAGGTCAAGGGCATGGCGCTGGAGGGTGATTTCTCGCCGGTAACCCTTTACGTCAACAATCTCGACAAGCCAGGCTTCATCGGCGCCCTCGGCCAGATGCTGGGCGAGGCAAAGATCAACATCGCGACCTTCCATCTCGGCCGCCAGTCGGCCGGTGGTGAGGCGATTGCGTTGATCGGGATCGATTCGATGCCGCCGGAAGGCTTTGCCGAAAAGCTCGAAGCGTTGCCGCAGGTTCGCTATGCGAAAGTGCTGAATTTCTGATCGCAGGCCCACTGCTTGACCCCGGCGCGGATTCGACCACGAATGTGGACGAATCGTAACCTCGGGAGTCAGGCCAGTGAGACACGTATTCGGGGCCTTGTGTGTGGGCGTTCTGGCGGGCCAGATGGCGTCGGCGGACGTCATCGAAGACATCAGCGTCGGCGTGCTGCAGCACAACATCTGTGTGCTCGACTGTGACAATGCCGACAAGGAAGATGGCCCGGATATCAGCGCGGAAGTCGCCTTCGTCTCGCCAGACTGGCTCGGCTTTGCGGCAAGCCCCCGGCCCTATGTTGCCGTGACGGCCAACACCGCTGGCAAGACCAGTTTCCTCGCGGCCGGGCTGCAATGGGAGTGGGTCTTCGCCGACGGCTGGTCCCTGCAGCCGTCGCTGGGATACGGGTTTCACGATGGGGAGAACAGCTTTCCCTTCCCGCAGGGTGATCCCCGCAATGATCCGGTTTCGGCCGAGACGGTCTTTTTTGGGTCGCGCGATCTCTTCCGCACCAGTTTTGCGCTGACCCGTGCGCTCGGCGAGGACTGGGCGGTGCAGCTCCACTATGAGCATTTCAGCCATGGCCAGATTCTCGGCTCGGGCCGCAACCAAGGCATCGACAATGCCGGGCTGAGGGTCAGGTATCGCTACGGCGATTAAAGCGTCTCGGGCGGCCCTGTCAGGGAACGTAAATCGTGTACACGACCGTTGCGCCGACATTCAGAACGCCCTCTGAAAGGTCGGTGTTGCCGAAATTGTAGCGGTAGCGAAGGTCGAATCGCACGGACTGGTCCGCAAGGCTTCCCCGCGCGGCCGCTGTGCGCCGATTGCCGACGAAGACCCTCCGCGGCGTGATCATGGTCGAGAGCTGCCGGTTGTTCGCCTGGCTGCCGCCCGCCGGACCCGCCGTGTGCGGATATTGCGCCGCGCTGCCAAACGCCAGCCCGTCATCACCATCTAGTGTCGTCGCCAGTGTCACGCGCACGGCTTGCAGGTCTGCCACAGTTGTGCCGGGCGAGGGCGTTGCCTGGCCGTCGATGTTGAAGTTGACGTTCGAGGCGACGTAGAAGCTCGACCAGATCTCCATCCGCCGGTTGTTGGTATCCGATGCGGTCCGGATGCGGAAGGCATTGAAGGTGTCCTCGTCGCTGGTGACGCCATCGGTGTTCCGGTCCGTCAACAGGTTCGGTTGACCGAGCAGGTTCTGCAGCAGGATCGGCGCGCCTTGTGACGCGTTCCAGCTGTTGGACACTGGGATCAGCGTTCCGGTGACAACGGTGTGCGCATCGCCTGCAATCAGATCTGCGTCGGTTGATGTTGCCGCTGTGTTTCCGGTGCCGGTATTGACCACGAAGTCGGAAACCACCGGTACACCCGCGCCGGGACTGGCTGCGTCGGCGCCCCAGACGACGACCAGCCCCAGCACGCGCACATGGACAGTGTCGACAGGCGTAGCAGTTGCGGGCGGTGCGACAAGGGACGCAAGCGCAAACGTCGCAAATGCCCAGATCTTGATCTGCATGAAGGTCTCCCGGCGAACCGTTGACGGTAGCAGGGATGCGAAAACATCCGGCCAAGGCTGTCGCGAAAGGTGGTGTGCCGCCGTTTACCTTCGGTTATCCATACGCCAGCCCGACGGGCCGGGCGCGCGGCCTGTCCCCCTTGCATTTGAGGGCCAAATCCTGCCCTTGTCGCCGTTTCAGTAAACGGAGCGGAATATGGCAGGAGTCGTCGTCGTAGGCGCCCAGTGGGGCGACGAAGGCAAGGGCAAGATCGTCGACTGGCTGTCGGCCCGCGCCGACGTGGTCGTGCGCTTCCAGGGCGGGCACAATGCCGGCCACACGCTCGTCATCGACGGCAAGACGTTCAAGCTGGCACTGCTGCCGTCGGGCCTCGTGCGGGGCGGCAAGCTGTCGGTCATCGGGAACGGCGTCGTCGTCGACCCCTGGCACATGCTCACCGAAATCGAAGGCATCAAGGCGCAGGGCGTTGAAGTCTCGCCCGCGAGCCTTGTGCTGGCCGACAATGCCTCCCTCATCCTGCCCTGGCACAAGGACATTGACGCCGCGCGGGAAGGGGCCCTCGGCGCCGCTCAGATCGGCACCACCAAGCGCGGCATCGGCCCCGCCTACGAAGACCGCGTCGGCCGCCGCGCCATCCGCGTCGCAGACCTCGCCGACCCCGCCGCGCTCGACATGAAGATCGAACGCCTTTTGGCCCACCACCATCCGCTGCGCATCGGCCTCGACCTGCCGGAGCCGGACGGCGCGGCCCTGAAGGCGGACCTCCTGAAGATCGCCCCGCAAATCCTCGCCTATGCCCAACCCGTCTGGAAACTGCTCGACGAGCAAGTGCGCAAGGGCCGCCGCATCCTCTTCGAAGGCGCGCAAGGCGTGATGCTCGATGTCGACCACGGCACCTATCCCTTTGTCACCTCGTCCAGCGTCGTCGCCGGCAATGCCAGCGCCGGTTCAGGCGTCGGCCCCGGCGCCATCTCCTATGTCCTCGGCCTCGCCAAGGCCTACACGACCCGCGTCGGCTCCGGACCGTTCCCGACCGAGCAGCAGAACGAGATCGGTCAGCGTCTCGGCACGGTCGGCCATGAGTTCGGCACCAATACGGGCCGACCGCGCCGCTGCGGCTGGTTTGATAGCGTCATGGTGCGTCAGGCCTGCGCCACCTCTGGTGTCACCGGCCTCGCGCTCACCAAGCTCGACGTGCTCGACGGCTTCGACGAGATCAAGGTCTGCGTCGCCTACAAGCTCGGCGGCAAGATGATCGATTTTTTCCCCGCCGGTCTCACCGACCAGGCCGCTGTCGAGCCCGTCTATGAAACCCTCAAAGGCTGGAGCGGGTCCACACGCGGCGCCCGGAGCTGGGCCGACCTTCCCGCCGAAGCGGTCGTCTATGTCCGCCGCCTCGAAGAACTCGTCGGCAAGCCCTGCGCGCTGGTTTCCACTTCACCCGAACGCGAAGACGTCATCCTCATGCGCGATCCGTTCGAAGGTTAGGCGCGCCCGGCGCTCCGGCGGCCATGCGACCCTATTGCGGAAAATTCTCCGTATACGTTTCACCGGACCGTCCGAAATAGACCACGCGCCGTCCAGTGAGCGACGCGAGATAGCCCGCGCATCCGGCTTCGGCGACCCTGCGGCTGAAGGCGGCATAGGTGTAGTCAGCCGCCCCCGACTGGGCCCAGCGGATCGCAGCCGTGATCGCGGCGCCGTCAAACAGCTCTGATACCGGGCCGTCATCTTCCGGATTCGGCAGGACCAGCGCCTCGCCGCTCGGGAGGTAGTGTGTGCGCGTGTTGGTGCGGTAGTCGACGAAATAGCTTTCGAAGCCGGCTGCCACCATTGCCGCCACCACGTCCGGGAAGCTCATCGAATTGTCGTACGAGCCGACGAGACATGTCTGTGCGATTGTGGTCAGTCGTGCATCCATGCGTTGCCCCTGCAGCTGGCGCTCACTCCCGGCGCTCAAACACTACTCGCCTGCAGGCGCGCGGCAAGGGTGGCTGCGCCCAGCACCGAATGCCGGACAGGGAGCTCCCTTCCGGTTTTGCGTCATTCCTGATGGTCCGGGCGGATGGGCGGCAAGCGCCGGGCACGCGGGGACGGGGAGGGTAGGTCAGGGGGGCATTCATGTCCCGTTGCGCAACGGCACACTTGTTCCCATCCGCCACGAGGCCCTGTCTGCTGAACTCCTTCCGCACACGACGAGGGCCTTGGACTGCCGGACCGTTTCCGGCCCCACAAACCTAACCCGGCAGGATACCCGGTCGGATTGATTCGCTTAAAAAAAGTGCGGACCTGTTGGCGCGGCGGCGGCGTCTGGCCCGGAACTGAGGGACAGGCGCCGGTCTATCCCTCAATCCCTGTCCGGTGCGCCGAGCGGAAAGAGCGGCCGGAAGCGGAGCGCCTCTTCGACGGCGCGCGCAAAGGATGGGCGAGCGAGCAGGCGCGTGCGATCGGCGCGCAGCGCGGGATAGGTTTCGGCGATCCGGTGAACCCAGTCTGCATAGAACAAGGCGGGCGCGGCGGCGCAGTCAGCGCGTGTGAACGCGTCTCCGGCCACCCGGTTTCGTCCCTACTCAATCCGCCTGACAAGCGTTTCGCAAGCGGCTAGACGAACGAGCCATCAGGACAAGGCAAAAGACGACCATGATCCGACGCATCGTTCAACTCGGCCTCGCGATGTTCTTCCTGATTGCGGGTGTGCTGCATTTCCAACTGGATGATGCGTTTGCGCGCATCGTCCCGCCGATGCTGCCGTTTCCCGTCGCCATCGTCTGGATCACCGGGCTGATGGAACTCGGCTTCGCCGGCGCCCTGATCGCCAAATGGCGCTTGCGGATGACGGGGCTCTTGCTGTCAGCTTACCTGCTCGCCGTGCTGCCCGCCAACATCTACATGGCCATGGCAGGCATACCGCTCGGGGAGACCGCGCTCAGCCCCGCCGCGCTTTGGTTCCGCGTCGCGTTGCAGTTCCCGCTGATTGCGCTGGTACTCTGGTGCACGAGAGCGCCGCCTCTCGGGAAACGTCCGGAGACGGAGGGGTAGGGGCCGCGTTCTTGTTTCGCTCGTCACCCGCCGTGCAGCACGCGGCGACAATTCATGGTTCCCATCCAGCCGCAGAACGCCAACAAGGCGCTGGCAAGAACGGCAATAATGATGCGCCGGTCAGACAAGGCGTCGGTCAACAAATCGCTCGCGGCGAGTGTCATGCAAAATCCCAGGGCACCGACGGGAAGTGTGGGCCAGACCCCCCAATGAAACGCGCGCCTGTAGTGGCCGTCGAGGTTGCCGATCGTGCGGCGCCAGTCGCGGTGTTCGGAGATAATGCCTCTGACCGAGAATGACAGGACCAGCAAAGCCAAGGCGACGGGCAGTGGCTCGAACGAACCACCGCTCGCCAACGTGTAGCCCGCAAGGCCAAGCACCATGCCGATTGCGCAACTGTGAAGGGCGGCAAACATCGGAATCGTATTCATTTCTTCCAACAGGAAATTATGAAAGCCCCAATAGAGGCCGATCAAGCTCTCTTTCACGTGTCGCTCCGCCTGCTTCAGTGTTTGCCAAGCACAAGACTGCGCCAGGCAAACATGCCTGGCGGAGCCGGTTCTCTGCCCGGCGGACCATGTCTAGGCAGGCGACATTAAAGTCAGGTCAACTCAGCGGCTTTCGCCGATGGCTCGATCAAGCCTGGCCACTCACCGCCAGCACATCCTCGACCGTGCGAAGGCCGGGCTTGGGCGAGGTGACGAGGACCGCCATGTTTCCGGGAAGGTGCTTGTTGTCGAGCATCTTCTCGTGCGCCGCCGGAATGTCGGCCCACGGAAAAACCTCCGA
Source organism: Hyphomonas sp. (assembly GCA_041752715.1). GTDB lineage: Bacteria > Pseudomonadota > Alphaproteobacteria > Caulobacterales > Hyphomonadaceae > Hyphomonas. Next base: position 4,192 of record JBGSVY010000273.1, on the reverse strand, counting down.
CATGCCGGGATCGATGCGGCGGTTGATGACCAGCTGGTTAGCCTCGCTCGCCTGCTTGAGGTTTGCAAAGTGCGAGCCCTGCACGCGCTTCTGGCGCATCCACAGGAAGCGCGCATCCATGGTCAGGTTGAAGCCAGACGTGCCAGCGCAAATGACCACCATGCCGCCGCGCTTGACCACGAAGACCGAGACAGGGAAGGTCGCCTCGCCCGGGTGTTCGAAGACGATGTCGACGTCCTTTTTGCCGGTGATATCCCAGATCGCCTTGCCGAACTTGCGGCTCTCTTTCATGTAGTCCGCGAATTCAGGGCCGTTGACCTTCGGCAGCTGGCCCCAGCATTTGAAATCGTTGCGGTTGATAACGCCCTTGGCGCCGAGGCTCATCACATAGTCGCGCTTGTCTTCGGAGGAGACCACGCCGATCGCGTTGGCGCCGGTGACAGCGCAAAGCTGGACGGCAAAGCAGCCGAGACCTCCGGAAGCACCCCAGACCAGCACGTTGTCGGCCGGCGCAAGCACGTGCGGGCGGTGGCCGAACAGCATGCGGTAGGCGGTCGCGAGGGTGAGCGTATAGCAGGCGCTTTCCTCCCAGGTCAGGTGTTTCGGGCGCGGCATGCACTGGCGGGCCTGCACGCGGCAGAATTGCGCGAAGCTGCCATCCGGCGTTTCGTAACCCCAGATCCGCTGGCTTGGGCTGAACATCGGGTCGCCGCCGTTGCACTCCTCGTCGTCGCCGTCGTCCTGGTTACAGTGGATCACGACCTCATCGCCGGGCTTCACGCGCGTCACGCGCTTGCCGACCGCCCAGACGATGCCCGAGGCATCAGATCCCGCGACGTGGAAAGGTTGCTTGTGACCATCGAACGGAGAGATCGGCTCACCCAGGGCGGCCCAGATGCCGTTATAGTTAACACCCGCCGCCATGACGAGGACGAGCACCTCGTCGGAATCGATCTCGGGCACAGGTACCTGCTCGATCAGCATGGCGGTCGACGGCCGGCCATGGCGTTCGCGCCGGATCGTCCAGGCGTGCATCAGTTTGGGCACATGGAATTCAGGTGGGATCTCGCCCACGTCGTAGAGATCTTTCTGGACGCGCGCAGCCGTTTTGGTGGCCATCTGGTTTTCCTCCGTCAAACAGGTTCTGGTTCTGATCGAGGCCGCAGACACACTCCGGTATCTTCACAGCCCTTCAAGGCCCGGGCACAGTGGCAATACTTTTTCTGCCGTGCAAGATTTTTGTTGCGGCGCACAATATTGCCCCTTGTCCTGTTCCCGGTGTTTACCATGGCCATCTGCCCGATTGTTTATCTGGATGGGCGCTTTTGCGCCCTGCCGGACGCTCATATTTCACCTCTCGACAGAGGATTCCTGTTTGCGCACGCCGCCTATGAGGTCACTGCGGTGTATGGGGGACGGTTCGTGGACATGGACGGGCACCTCGCCCGGCTGGCGCGGACCCTCGATGGGATCGCGATTCCAAATCCTCATAATGCAGACGCATGGGCAGCGTTGCACGCGGAACTGATCGCGCACAACGCGATGTCCGAAGGGCTTGTCTACCTTCAGGTCACGGGCGGTGCCTATGACACCCGCGACTTTGCGGGCCCTGCCAGCCTGTCGCCGACCGTGTTTGCCTATGCCGACGCAAAGCCGCTCATCGGCGCTGCAGCCCGTGACGGCATCCGGGCCGTGTTCATTGAGGACACCCGATGGCAGCGCCGTGACATGAAAACGACGCAGCTCCTGTCCCAGGGGCTTGCCTATCGCCACGCACGGGAGGCCGGCGCAGAGACGGCGCTGATGGTTGAGGATGGCCATGTGACGGAAGCGGCGTCGGCCAATGTCTGGATCGTCACGCAGGCGGGCGAGATCATCACGCGCGACCTCTCGCCGGCGATCCTTCCGGGCATCACCCGCGCCGGCGTCATGGCCCTTCGACAGGCAGGCGGATTCACCATCACGGAGCGCGCCTTCACACCGGACGAGGTGATGACCGCCGCAGAGGTTTTCACGACCTCTGCGGGTGCGATGGTCGCGCCCGTGACGCATGTCGATGGCCAACCGATCGGGACGGGCCGGCCCGGGGCGATGACCCGCACCATCCAGAGGGTGTATTATGAGGCAATGGGCGCCCACCTTGCGACGGCTGCGCCTTGGGCGCTTGCGCAGGCTTGAACCGGTCGGCGTCGCGCGGAGGCAAACCCCTATCGTGTCGTGTTGTCGTTGTCCGGGATGATCTCGCCTTCAAGGATGACGCCGTCCACGCCGCCCGCGCGCTGGCCGGCCTCGCGGAAGGCGGCCTGAACCGAAGCGATTGGCCCCGCTGTCTGCCGCACCGCAATTCGGGCGCTGATCTCGTTGGCGATGAGGGCGAGCGCCAGTGCGCCTGAGACGATCGCAATATCTGGCAGCCCCAATCCTTGCGCCAGGGCCGTGGTCCGGAAGAGCGCTAGAAGGCCTGTGCTGACCACAAACAGGCCGAGCAGCGCGCCAGAACGGATCGCAAGGCCCGCAACGAAACCTGCAAGGCTGGGACGGGCCGGCACCTTCATCAGGCGGGCAAGGCGGAGGCGTTCGACATGGCTGGTGACGAGCATCGCAAGCGCCAGCGCCGCAACGATCAGCCAACTGCGCTGGAGACCGGCTGACAGCACGGTGGCGAGCGGGAAGACGAGAAGTCCGATGGCACGCAGGGCGAGCGCGGACTGGAGCTGTGCGGCGGGATGTGTCACGATACTGTTGTGCCGCATCGCGTGCGACCCGCCAAGCCGCGATGCCCATTGCCTCGTTGGTCCGGCCCATGCATGTTGCGGCGCAACAAGGGAGGAGAACACGCATGTCCAAACCGGTTAACGGGTTCCAGCACGCCGCCGATGAGCCGTGGATCTTCCGCACCTATGCGGGCCATTCGACAGCGGAAAAGTCCAACGCGCTTTACCGGATGAACCTTGCCAAGGGCCAGACGGGCCTTTCGATCGCGTTCGACCTGCCCACCCAGACCGCCTATGATGCCGATCACATCTTGTCGAAAGGCGAAGTCGGCAAGGTGGGTGTTCCCGTCAAGCATCTCGGCGACATGCGCCCCCTGTTCGAAGGGCTGCCGCTTGAGCAGATGAACACATCGATGACAATCAATGCGCCGGCTGCGTGGTTGCTGGCGCTCTATGTGGCGCTGGCTGATGAGCGCGGCGAATCGCGGGGCAAGCTGCGCGGCACCACACAGAACGATATCGTGAAAGAGTATCTCTCGCGCGGGACGTATGTTTTCCCGCCCGGCCCCTCGCTTCGCCTGATCGGTGACATGGTCAGCTGGTGCTATAAGGAAGTTCCAAAATGGAACCCGGTCAATGTGTGCTCCTATCACCTGCAGGAAGCGGGCGCGACGCCGGAACAGGAACTGGCCTATGCGCTGGCAACGGCCATTGCCGTGCTCGATACGGTGAAAGCAGGCGGGCAAGTTCCGGAATCAGACTTTGAAACGGTCTTCGGGCGCATTTCCTTCTTCGTGAATGCCGGCGTGCGTTTCGTAACGGAACTTTGCAAGATGCGGGCGTTCGTGGATCTCTGGGAAGAGATCGGCCGGGAACGCTACGGCGTCTCGGATCCGAAAGCGCTGATGTTCCGTTATGGTGTGCAAGTGAACTCCCTCGGCCTTACCGAGCCGCAGCCCGAGAACAACGTTTACCGCATCTTGATCGAGGCTCTCGCTGTCACGCTCTCCAAACGGGCCCGGTGCCGGGCGCTGCAGCTGCCAGCCTGGAACGAAGCGATGGGCCTGCCGCGCCCGTGGGACCAGCAATGGTCGCTCCGCCTGCAGCAGATCCTCGCCTACGAGACCGACCTCCTGGAATTCGAGGACATCTTCGATGGCAGCCATGTCATCGACGCCAAGACGGCCGAGCTGAAGGACAAGGCCCGCACCGCGCTCGCGGAAATCGACGCACGCGGCGGCGCCGAGGCGGCGATCGGCTGGATGAAGGAAAGCCTCGTCGGCGCGCACATTGCGCGCATCAAGGCCATTGAGAGCGGCGCGCTCACGGTCGTCGGCGTCAACCGTTATACCGAAACCGAGGAAAGCCCGCTCGGGGCAGGGGACGGCGCCATCCAGACGGTCGACCCGGCCGAGGAAGCCGCCCAGGTGCGCGATCTCAAAGCCTGGCGCCGCGCCCGCGATGACAAGGCCGTCCAG
>JBGSVY010000272.1:0-7417 GCA_041752715.1 Hyphomonas sp. | reverse complement strand
CCGGGCGGCGGCCTCGAGCAGCGCGGCGAGCCGCCGCTCGAACAGCTCGTCGGTCACAGGGGCACTGACAACGCGGCGCACGCCTTCGACGGCGGTCTCGCGGAGTTCCTCATGGGAATATGTCAGCGTTTCGTGCAGCTTGTCTCCGGGGCGAAGGCCGCGTTCCTCGATCATGATGTCGACGCCGGGCACCTTGCCCTTGAGGCGGATCATGTTCTCGGCAAGCTGCAGGATGGGGATCGGTTCGCCCATGTCGAGCACGAAGAGGTCGGCGCGGCCTGCATCGCCTTGCAGGGCGGCAGCTTGCAGCACGAGGGCGGAGGCCTCCTCGATCGTCATGAAGAAGCGGGTCGCGGCAGGGTCGGTGATGGTGACCGGGCCGCCCTCGGCGATCTGGCGCTCGAACAACGGCACGACCGAGCCGGAAGAGCCGAGGACATTGCCGAACCGGACGAGCGCAGCGGCCATGTCAGATCCGGCTGCGATCCGGGCGATCACGATTTCGGCCAGCCGCTTTGTGGCGCCCATCACATTGTCCGGCTCGACCGCCTTGTCGGTGGAAATGAAGACGAACCGCTTCACGCCTCCAGCGGCGGCGGCGCGCACGACATTGAGCGTGCCCCCGACATTCGTCAGCACGGCTTCGCACGCATTTCCCTCCATCAGAGGAACGTGCTTCAGCGCGGCTGCATGGATCACGATGTCCGGCTGGGCCTCGTTTAGCACTGCGCCAGAGCGGATCGAATCGCGCACATCGCCGATTTGCAGGCGCGCGGGCACGCCGGGAGCCCGATGGCGCAGGTCAAGCAGCACCTGGTGGAGATTGAACTCCGACGAATCAAACAGCGTGATTTCGGCCGGGCCGAGCGCTGCAGCCTGACGTGCAAGCTCGCCGCCAATCGTTCCGCCACCGCCCGTTAGCAGCACTCGCGCGCCAGCCAGAATCTTGCGGACGGGCGCAATATCGAGCTGACGTTCGCGCCGCGCCAGAAGGTCAACCGGGCGCAGCGGCTCGAGCGCCTGTGCGGTTTCGTTGCCGTCGAGGGCCATCACCGGCGCGCCGTGCGTGGTCGCGATCTCAAGGATCCGTGTCATCGGGACGCGGGCGCGGGCGCGGCCCGTCACGGCGACCCAGGTCCGTGCGCCGAAGCGTTCATTGAAGATGTCGATCACGAGGCCGAGATCATCGAGGCTGCCCATTTTGGGCACGCCGCGAATCGCTCGGCCGGGTTCGGGGTTTTCCAGTTCGATCAGGCCAAGCACGCGAAGACCGTTGCCGGTCTGGCGCGATTCCAGGCGGCGCAAGACGTCAACGAAACTGGCAGGATCACCCACCAGGATCACGTGCTGGGCATCCGCCGGATAGCGCCGGAACATCTGAAACGGCCGGTTGGTCGACCTGCTGATCGCGATGAAGCGGCCGACAAAGAGGGCGCAGATCCACAAGGTTGCGGCAATGCCACCGGCCGCCAGTGGCTTGAACATCAGCCCGTTGAGGACGAGCGCTGTCGCAACGTAGATCAATAGCGTGATAGCGATGGCTTCGATCAGTGCACGGACATCGGGCGAACCCATGTGCCGCCAGACCTGCCGGTTCACCCCGCGCATGACGAAGGCAAGCGCGGCCGCGAGGACAAAGATGCAGGTCGCGAGAATCGCGCCGCGAAGCGGGAAGGGCGTGGCCGCGGGCATCCGGAGCCAAAGGATCGTGTTCGCCGCAATCATCGCCGCCCCGGCAACCGCCACGTCGAACGAGAGCGTGATCATCATGGCGCGTTCGGCAGCGGCTTTGGGAGTCATACGCGGCTTTCCCTCAAAAACGCCCATCGGACACAATTTGGCGGCTGGCTGCCATCTCCGTTCGGGTCTGCAAACCCCGACAGCACGATCTGCTCCGGTTGTTCGACAATGCCCCGCGAAAGATACACCGTCCGCTCCAGACGCGCACCCTCATGGCTGGTCTTGAATCTCCAGACATTGCCATTGTTGCAGATCAGCCGGATGGCGTCACGGGCCATCATCGCGGTGACCGTCGGATGGAGGTGGAATCGGATCTCGTAGGGCGCAAATTTGCGTTCGTCTGAAGGAGACTGTGCAATCGGGCGCACCAAGGAGTCCTCGCCGGTCAAGCGGGCGCCATCGCCAGACATGAACAGCCGCCGCCGGTGCAGCAGCCCAAAGGCCTGCTTGAAGCCGGCGTGTTGAGCGTCGAGCCAGATTTCATCCGCTTCTTCAAGGCGCTTGGCGGCGATACCATCCGGGCCTTCGGCGGCGCGCAGGCGGGTCTGCTCGTTCAGCACGAAGCGCGAGGAGTCGCGCCCGCCAAGAACGAGCGTTGAATGCGCGCCTGTCCTACGCACAGCAGCCTGCCAGTCAACATTCACCTCAGCGCTGTACCCACAAGATGTGACAAGTCTTGCATCGCCGTCCGCGAGTTCAAACCCGAGCGCGCCGGCATGGGCGTTGTCGCTGAAGGGCCGGGAGGGCGCCTCTCCGCAATCGAGCAGCAGGCGCAGCGACCCCTTCTCAAGCCGCTGGAAACCGGATTTAGGTGCAAACATGAAGCGCCGCGGCGGAGCCGGCAGACGCGCCAGAACGGCTTCGACAACCTCCGCGCGGGATTCGTCCCCGTCATTGAAACATGTGAGTGCGCCATCCCCTGTCCGGAAAAAGGAGAGCATGGCCGCCATGCGATAGATATTGCGTGTCAGCCATTCCGGCGTGATCCGGCCGCTGCGGACCAGCAGATCTTCGAGTGTCTGAAGGTGGAGGAGCGCCGAAAGAAGGTTGGACGGGCTGCGGCTGACATGCCCGCCGTCAGGAAGGATCTGCGCCGTGCATTCGCCTTCAAGGCGCGATAGCGCCTCTTCAAGGCCTTGCCCGCCGCGCAGGCAGATCGCGCGCGCGGCCAGCACCGCGAGGCCGAGCCAACGCGCCTTCGGATCCTGGCAGTTCTCGATGACCTCGGCCAAATAGCGCAATTGGCGTGACAGGCAGTCGCGGCGTTCGGCTTGTGCGCTGGGAGATCCGCTTTCGAACAGCTTCGCCCCGCCCCGCATCCAGTTCCAGCACCGGCTGGCCGTTGGCTCGATCCGCCAGGCAAACTCGTGAAACTTGCCGAACTGGGCGATCCATTCATCGGTGAGCGCAATGGCGCGGGCATCGCCGGCCGGCCCGGCTGTCTGCAGGTCCGTCAGCCAGGAAAAGCGGTGGATCCGGTCCGCAAAATGGCGCGAGGGCGGCTCGGCGCGCCAGGGCGATCCGCCGGGCGGGAGTTTCAGGCGCTCCTGGCCAATCCGCCAGACATCCAGCATCAAGGCTTCGCAGCGACGTTCGTCGCCGGGCGCGATCGATATCGGATAAAGGCTGAAACTGTCGGCGCCCTGCCCGGAGATCTTCAGCTTCTGCAGCGCCGTCAGGCGGGCATCTTCGCCGGGTATGCCGCGGAAGCGGCGCCAGAGGGCGGCATCGTCTTCGCTCGTCCGGGTCCGGTCGGCCTTGAAATCGCTGTCAGATCCGCCTGTCACGCCACACTATCCCTGACTGCTCAGCCGACCGGAAGCCGTGGGCGCAGGGCCGCGATATTGTCGCGATACGACGCGGGTCCTCCTGAAAACACGGCGGATCCGGCAACGATCGCGGTGACGCCTGCAGAAATGATGCGCGCCGCGTTCCCGGCATTCACGCCGCCATCGATTTCCAGAATGATGTCCCGGCCCGACGCATCGATCATCCGGCGAAGGGCTTCGGCCTTGTTCAGCTGGCTTTCGATGAAGCTCTGGCCGCCGAAACCCGGATTGACCGACATCACCAGGATAAGGTCGATATCGCCCAGCACCGGTTCGGCGACGCTGGCGGGGGTTGCCGGGTTCAGGGCGATGCCGGGCCGCATGCCCTCGGCCCGAATGGCTTGCAGCGTCCGGTGCAGATGCGGCCCGGCTTCAGGGTGTACGGTCAGGATATCGGCTCCGGCCCTGGCGAAGGTGCTGATGAAGGGATCGACGGGAGCGATCATGAGGTGAACGTCGAAGGGCTTCTTGGTGTGTGGACGCAGCTTCTCGATGACGGGAGGGCCGAACGTGAGGTTGGGCACGAAATGCCCGTCCATGACGTCGATATGGATCATGTCGGCGCCGGCGGCATCGATGGCGCGGATTTCGTCACCGAGACGGGCAAAATCTGCCGAAAGGATGGAGGGCGAAATGAGGACGTCGCGCATCTCCTCTCCCTAAAAGGGATCAGCCGGCCGCACAAGGCAGCCGGCTGTCCGTTTACTGTTTTGTCAGGATGAGGCGCGGTTCAGCGCGGGACGATCTTCCAGCCATCAGCGCCCGCGATGGCGTTCACCGGCGTGCCAGGCTGGATGTAGATATCTGCGCCCTGGACGATTTCCTTGGAGTCGCCATTGCTGAAGCGCACGATATAGGCGTAGCCGCGTTGCGTGCCGACAGCCTTGCCGGCAGCGTTGCCTGCCACACCGCCAATGACGGCGCCGCCGATAGCGCCAGCCGTCTGGGCCTTGTCGCCGCCGCCAAGTTCCGATCCCGCAAGGCCGCCAAGCACGGCGCCGGTGGCTGTGCCAATGATGGAGCGATCCGGGCGGATCGTGACTTCGCGCACAGACGTGACGGTGCCTGTGTAGACGGTCGAGGCCTGGCCGACCGAGCTGGTGCTTGCTGTGCCGGTGCCGTAGGAGTTTGCGCAGCCCGCCAGTGCCAAGGTAAGCGCGGCGAGGGCGCCGACTGCCATATGGCGGGTGCGATTGAGGGGGGAGGTAACGGTGGTCATTGAAGTGGTCCTTTCGCAGATAATCCCTTGCGTTACGCTGCTTATAGCGCAGATACGGCTGAACGAGACATGAATTAACGCACGACAACCGGATAGACGAGCGGTCGCCTTATCTGGCGAGAGCAATATCGCGCAGGTCGGAACTGATTCCAGAGAATACGCCGGTCAGATTGCTCGAGTCAGAAATGTCGAAGAATTGGTCCGGCGCCCCGGCGCAATCGCGCAGCAGGTCGAGTGTTGTGGCGTCGGTGACCCCCACGGCGACGACGTAGACGTCGATTCCGGCATTGCGGATTTCCGTGCAGGCGGCTGTTGTGCGAGCATTCGAGAGGTCGACATTCGTTCCCCAATGGTCGCCCAAATAGCCATCGGCAGACCGTGAGTTCTCGCCGTCCGACATCAGAATGATGACCTTGCGGCCACCAGCGGCGGCAAACGCGACTTCCTCCGCACCCTCGGTGAACGGCGCGCCGGACGACAGCGCGCGGTAGCCCCAGACGAGTCCCTCATAAATCATTGTATCCGACTCGGCGAACATCGCCGTCAGGCCGCTCTTGATCTGGGTCTTGTTGCTGGTGAGCGGAAGGAGCGGTGTCGGGCAGCCGCCGCTCGTCCATTCGAGACGCCCGGGGATGCGGTTGGAAAAATAGGATTTGTCTTCGACATCCAGCGGCGCAGCGCGGGCCTTGACGCAGCCGTAGAATGTAAAGTCGAGGGTTGATGTCGTGCAGGTGGAGATTGGAGATTGGCCTGCCGGACAGGTCCATTCTTCGCAGGCTGAGGCGACGCCGTCATAGTAGCAAGTGCTGGTCTGGGCGGTGCAGCCCGACGCCACTGACGCGTCATGGTCGATAGGGCAATACGTTGATGTTGCGGAATAATCAGGCGGCACGTCGATCCAGGACGCGTAGCGGTTGCCGACGCCGACGTTGACGAAATTGTTGAACGGCACGACGGCCACCTTCACCTGGTCCGAACCTGGCTTGATGACGTCGTCCACAAAGGCGTTGGCTGCGGCGCGCAAGTCGGCGATCCGCGAACCGACCATCGAATAGGAGTTGTCCAGCACCATCGCGACCTCGATCTGCTTCGGTGCGCTGTAGACGGCTGTCGATTCGGCTGAAACCTTCAACGACGAAATACCGGCGATCCCGAGAATCGTGGTTGGGACATGATATTCCGCGTTGACGGTAACAAAATCGTTGGCCGAAAAACTGACGGTGGGATGGAGCGAGTCGCGCGGCCAGTTTGGCGGCAGGTTTTCCCGGAAGAACTGTTTGGCAGCGAGGCTGACGTCGGCCGGGTCCTCGGACTGGGTCATGGCGAATCGCACGGCGGCGATCGCGGCAGCGTCGGTGGCGCTCTGCATCTGGCGGGCGCCAGTTTCCCGCGCGTTGAAGTCAATCGCCGCGCCGATGACGACCAGCAGTGGCAGAACCATCAGTGCCCAGAGGAGACTTGTCGAGCCGGAGCGGTCGCGAAGAACATCCTTGCGCATTGCGATTTCGTCCAATCGGATGTTGAACGAGTGTTCTAGCAGACCGCCTTTGTTATCCCGTTAATCGACCCGTCCGTATCGTCGATCGGCGGCCAGCAATTAGTTAACTTGTTTCTCTTGCCTCACTAGCCGCGCGATGAAGAAGGCGTCGCAGCCGTCACCGGGAGAGGGCAGGGTCAGCAGGTCACCCTGATCCGTGATGGCCCCTTCAAAGCCCTCGACCTCCGCGGACAGGACGGTCTGGCGGACAAGGCCGAGCCGTTCGAGGTTCTCATTGATCACGGCGAGGCCTTCCGCCGGCAGGGGGGTGCACACGCAGTAAACGAGCCGCCCACCCGGCGCGAGCATGGCTGCTGCCGCTTCGAGGAGGCGGGTCTGCACGGCCGGAAATCGCGCCAGGTCTGCAGCTGTTTTGATCCAGGCGCCTTCGGGGTGACGCCGCAAGGTGCCGAGCGCTGAGCATGGCGCATCGAGCAGGATTTTCGAGACAGTCTGCGCCGGTCGCCAGGTCTCGGCGTCAGCCGTGAGGACCGTCGCGGAGAGGCCGGTCCGTTCGAGGTTTTCAGATAGCCGCCGGAGTCGGGCGGCTGACCGGTCAAGGGCGGTGACCTTTGCTCCCATCGCGGCCAGCTGGAGCGTCTTTCCGCCGGGCGCAGCGCACAGGTCGAGCACCGTCTCGCCGGGCGCCGGGGCCAGCAGGCGCGCCGGCAGGGCAGCCGCGGCATCCTGAACCCACCAATCGCCGGACGCATAGCCGTCGATATCCTCAACACTTCCCGGCGGCGCTGCCACCGACCCGCTGGGCAACAAGCGCCCGCCTATCCGGTCTGCCAGATTCGCCGCGTCCCTCCTTGCCGTCAGCATGAGGACAGGTTCGTCCAGTTGTGCAGCGGCGAGCCGACGGGCGCCTGCATACCCGATCCCGTCCACCATGACGGCCTGCAACCAAGGTGGCCATATCGCCTCGGGCGGCAAGTGTCCCCCGGGCGAAGCGGTCTCTGCCACACGCCGCAGAACGGCGTTGAGGAAAGCGCCGCCCGAACGTGCTTCGGGCCATTGCCTGGCGGCTTCGACCGTCTCGGAAACGGCCGCATGCGGCGCCACCTCCATGAACCAGAGCTGGGCGGCGCC
>JBGSVY010000271.1:0-6983 GCA_041752715.1 Hyphomonas sp. | reverse complement strand
ACGCTCGCCGCCTGCCTCTGCCTTGCGGCCTGCGAGGCCGCGGGCGAGGCGGGCCGGCCGGTGGCCCCAGACCTCGGCGTGATCCTTGCCGATGCGCCTGCGCCGGTCCTGTCTGCCTACGGACTGTTCGGTGAGATTGCTTCGGCCACGCCTGCCCCGGGCGTCGTGCCCTACGATCTCGTCAATCCGCTCTTCTCCGATCATGCCGAAAAGCATCGCCTCGTTTTTGTTCCGGAGGGCGCGACAGCCCAGTATGACGGCGAGGGTGCGATGCGGTTTCCGGTCGGCACCGTGCTGGTGAAGACGTTCGCCTTCGCGCCGGACATGCGCACGCCGCAGGCCGGCGCCTACCGGGTCGAGACGCGCCTGCTGATCCACAAGGCGGCGGGCTGGGCCGCCTATCCCTACATCTGGAACGAGGGCGGCACCGAGGCCGTCTATGCGCCGGTGGGCGGCAAGCGCGTGATCGAAACGATCAGTCCCGCTGGCGCGCCGATCACGATTGACTATGCCGTGCCGAACCAGAACCAGTGCAAGACCTGCCATCAGACTGCGGGCGGTATCGCGCCGATCGGGCCGACAGCGCGCGGTCTCAACCATGATGGCCCAGCCGGCGTGAACCAGCTGGCAGACTGGACGGGGCGTGGCCTCCTCTCGGGCGTGCCCTCCATCGTGCCCGCAGCTGCGTCGATCCAGGATGTGAGCCTGCCGCTGGCTGACCGCGCACGGGCCTATCTCGACATCAATTGCGGCCATTGCCACAAGCCGGATGGTTCGGCCTCCAATTCAGGCCTCTTCCTCGATGCCGGGGATCGCACGCCGGTCCAGCTCGGGATCGGCAAGCACCCGGTGGCTGCCGGGCGCGGCGCAGGCGAGGGCCTCGTGGCGATTGCGCCGGGTGATCCGGATGCCTCGATCATGGCCTTCCGCATGGCCTCGGCCGAGCCTGGCATTGCGATGCCGGAACTCGGCCGCAGCGTTGTGGACGAGGAGGGCGTCGATCTGGTGCGCGCCTGGATCGCGAGCCTCGAGCGGGCTCAGTAGAGACTCGCCGCCGCGCGCGCCAAACCTAACTCACCTTCCTTGTACACAAGAGGATTCCGATGAAGCCTGCCGTCCCCCTGCTTGGGCTAATGCTGATCGCGTGCGCTGCATCGCCCGCACCTGTCGCGCCCCCGGCGGAAACGGCTGTTGCGCCGCTACAGGCAACTGATCTCAACGGCACCTGGGATGTGACGATGTTCTGGTCGCCCACCGAGCCGCCAAGTTCAACCGTCATGGAACTGAGCGTCGCTGATGACGGCAAGCTCACCGGCTCCTTCTACCAGTCGGATTTTCTCGAAGCCGAGTATTCCCTGCGCGGCGACACGCTCGCCTTCGGGTCCGTCACGACCGACGGCGAGGCGCCTTACAGCCATTCCGGACGCCTTGTGAACGGCCGGATCGAAGGGCAGACCTTGTCGCAGGGCCGCGATTTCCTCATGATCTGGGTCGCCACGCGGCGCACGGCGCCGTCGCCTGGCTGAAAGTGGACGCCATGACACCCCGGATCCTTGTCGATGCCGACGCCTGCCCGGTGAAGGACGAGATCTACAAGGTGGCCCTGCGCCACGCCGCGCCGGTCGTCATCGTGGCCAATTCATACATCCGCATTCCGGACCATCCCCTGATTTCGCGCCAGATCGTGTCCGATGGCTTCGATGCCGCCGATGACTGGATCGCAGCGCAGGCGGGCACAGCGAGTGTCGTCGTCACCGCCGACATCCCGCTTGCTGACCGCTGCCTCAAGGCTGGCGCCCGTGTCCTCGCGCATACCGGCAAGCCATTTACGCCGGACTCGATCGGCGGGGCACTCGCCACCCGCGCGATCATGGCTGACCTCCGGGTCGGGGTTGCAGGCATCGGGGCAGGCGGGCCGGCGCCGTTCTCGAAGGCGGACCGGTCGCGTTTCCTGTCGGCGCTCGATGCGGCAATCGTTGCGGTGAAGCGGCAGCAGGTCTGAGGCGCGTTCGGGCGCAACACTTGCGCTTAACCCGCCTCATGGTATCTGCCCCGCATGAGCGCAATCACCCTCCATAAGGGCGACCTGCCGAAGGGCCTCTCCTTCGGGACTATGGTTGCCGTCGATACCGAGGCCATGGGCCTCAATCCCAGCCGGGACTACCTTACCCTCGTGCAGCTGTCGGCAGGGGATGGCACGGCGCACCTTGTGCAGTTGACGCGTGATTTTGCCTGCCCGAACCTGAAGGCGCTGCTCGCCGATCCCGGCGTCACCAAGCTCTTCCACTTTGCCCGGTTCGATGTGGCAATGATCCAGCATTGGCTGGGTGTGGCCTGTACGCCGATCTGGTGCACCAAGATCGCCTCGCGCCTTGCCCGCACCTATACCGACCGGCACAGCCTGAAGGATATCGCGCGCGAGATTGCCGGCATCGACATGTCGAAGGCGCAGCAAAGCTCCGATTGGGGCGCTGAGATCTTGAGCGAGGCGCAGGTGCAGTATGCGGCCTCCGATGTTCTCTACCTGCATCAGATCAAGGCAGGGCTTGATGCCATGCTGGCGCGTGAGGGGCGGCTCGATCTTGCGCACGCCTGCTTCGCCTTCCTGCCCGTCCGGGCCCGGCTTGACCTCGCGGGCTGGCCTGATGAAGACATTTTTGCGCATAGCTGATCCTGCTGACCTGCCGCGCGCGCTTTCGCTGGCGCATCATCGCGGCTATGAGTTTCGGCGTAGAGTCCCAACAGGAAGCGCTGCGCCAGCATGGAAGCTGCCCTGACCCGCGACACCGATTCACTCTGGGCCCCGCGGCGCCAGATGACGCTGGCTCAGGCCCGGCGGCGGTCAGAGCGTGTCCGCCACATGCGGCATGGCTTCATCGCCTGCGCCGCCATTTCGATCGGCCTGTTCCTCGGCTATATCCTGCGTAGCGCCATTGCATCGGATAACCGGGCGGTCGCCATCGAGGGGGCCGAAGCTGTGACGATGGTCAATCCGCGTTTTACCGGGCGCAATTCAGATGGACAGATTTTCACGATTACGGCAGCAGCGGCTCAGCGTCGCCGGACGGGCAACGAATCGGTCGATCTCATCTCGCCGGTCATGACCGATGCGATGGGCGCTGAAGTGCAGGCGCCGTCTGGCTTCTATGACCCCGTTGCGGGCGTGCTGGAGCTCTATGAAGATGTCCAGATCAGCGACAAGGCGGGCTACAAGTTTGTCTCCAAAGGTGCCCGGATCATCCTCGGCGAAGACCGGGTGGTCGGTCTTTCGCCGCTCAGCGGCTCCGGCCCTCTTGGCGATATCCGGTCGGACTCGTATGAAATTCTTGATGGCGGCAACCGTATCGTTTTCACGGGCAATGTGCGCACAGTGATTTATCCCGCGCCCGCGCCTGAGGCGGCGCCTACAGAAGGTGAATGACATGGCGTATCGCAGGCTGATGGCCGTCCTTGCTGCCGCGCTGGCCATTGGCGCCGGGGCTGAGGCGCAGATCTCGTCGGAAGGCGGGCCGATCTATATCGATTCCGAGCGCACCGAGAGTTTCGAGACCGAACGCAAGGTTGTCCTGATCGGCAATGTCGAGATCCAGCAGGGCACGGCCCGCCTGCGCTCGAACACCGTGACAATCAATTTTGCGCCGCGCCGGGCAGGCGCCGGTAGCGGTATCGCCAGCGGCTTCGGCGAGGTTGAATCGATGACCGCTGAGGGTGAGGTTTTCTACATCACGCCGGAACTGAAGGCGAAAGGTGACCGGGCGATCTACGACCGTGTCAGCGATACGATCACGATGACCGGGAATGTTGCCCTGATGCGCGACCGCGACGTCGCCGAGGGCCAGACGCTGAAGATGGAGATTACAAACCGCCGCACGACGCTCGATGGCGGGACCGGGCGGGCCCGGATGGTGATCGAGCCCTCGGGCGAGCCGACCGCGACCCCGTAAATTTATGGGCCCGCGTGAAAGCCATCTTAAGCATGTGGGATTAACACTCCGCCCGGGTCGCAAAAGCGCCCGTCAGAGGGACTGAATAGCCAGAATGAGCCAGCCGCCGGAAGGCCTTGTCGTTGAAAATCTTGCCAAATCCTTTGGCAAGCGACAGGTCGTGCGCGATGTCTCACTCACCCTCGGGCGCGGCGAGATTGTCGGCCTGCTTGGACCCAACGGGGCCGGCAAGACCACCTGCTTTTACATGATCATGGGCCTTATCGGGGCTGACTCGGGATCGATTTCGATCGATGGCGAAGATGTCACGCGGCTGCCCATGTACCAGCGCGCCAGGCTTGGCGTCGGGTACCTGCCACAGGAAGCCTCCATTTTCCGTGGCATGACGGTTGAAGAAAACGTGCTGGCGGTTGCTGAACTGGTCGAGAAAGACCCGGCAGCACGGGCAGCACAGGTCGATAGCCTGCTTCGCGAACTCCACGTCGATCACCTGCGCGGCCAGCCGGCCACCTCCCTGTCGGGAGGCGAACGGCGCCGGGTCGAGATCGCACGTGCGCTCGCATCGCGTCCGAGCTTCATGCTACTGGACGAACCGTTCACCGGCATCGACCCGCTCGCCATTTCCGACATTTCCGATCTTGTCCGCTTCCTGAAACAGCGCGGCCTTGGTGTCCTGATCACGGACCACCAGGTGCGCGAGACGCTTCAGATCGCCGACCGGGCTTATGTGATGTATGATGGCGCTGTCCTCTTTAACGGCACGCCGCAGGATGTGTTGACGAACCAGGACGTTCGCAGGGTCTATCTGGGTGAGCAGTTCGCCGCTTGATTTCAAGGGTGCGGGCCATGGGAATGAAACAGTCAGTCGAGATGCGCCAGGGCCAGTCCCTGGTGATGACGCCCCAGCTCCAGCAGGCGATCAAGCTGTTGCAGCTCTCCAACCAGGAACTCGCAGAGTTCGTGGAAGCCGAGATCGAGCGCAACCCGCTGCTCAACAAGGCCGATGATGGCGAGACGCCGGCGGCCGAAACACTTTCCGAGACCCCGCGTGAAGCGCTCGCCCTCGACGAACGCTCCGGGCATGGCGAGGCGCGCGAACAGCTCGATGCGCCAGGCGAGGACGTGTTCGAGCCAGGCACCGGCTCGGACAACGGCGCAACGGCTGATTCAACCAGCGGCCCATCCGCCAAGACCGACTGGTCGACGGCCGGATCCGGGCAATCTTCCGGTGAGGACTTTGATTTTGCCGCCAATGTCTCGAGCGATGTCACGCTGCACGAACACCTGCATGCCCAGCTGAACTTTGCTGGCCTCTCGAATGCCGACCGGCTGATCGCGGCGCGCCTGATCGACGAGACCGACGAGACGGGCTACCTGCGTGCGCCGGTCGAGGAAATTGCCGCGGCGCTCGGCGCAGATCCCGCCAATGTGCTCGCTGTGTTGAAGGTCTGCCAGGGATTTGATCCGACCGGCGTGATGGCGCGGTCGGTGCCGGAATGCCTCGGGCTGCAGCTGAAGGATCGCGGCCGGCTTGATCCGGCCATGCAGGCGATGCTCGACAATCTGCATCTGGTCGCCAAGCATGACATCAAGGCTTTGTGCGATGTGTGCAAGGTTGACCGCGCCGACATCCAGGAGATGCTGGTCGAACTGCGCCAGCTGTCGCCGAAGCCCGGCGCGGGCTTTTCAAGCGACACGACCGTTGCCGTCGCGCCGGACGTTTATGTCCGTGAGCTGCCGAATGGCATGTTTGCTGTGGAACTGAATGCCGAGACGTTGCCGCGCGTGCTGATGGACAAGGCCTATTATGCCGAGGTCAGCGCCTTGCCGATGCGGCAGCAGGAGAAGGAGTTCATCTCCGAATGTGCCGCCTCCGCGACCTGGTTGATCAAGTCGCTTGACCAGCGGGCACGGACGATCCTGAAGGTCGCGAGCGAGATCGTGCGCCAGCAGGATGGCTTCTTCGCACATGGTGTCGCGCACCTGCGGCCGCTCAACCTGAAGCAGGTCGCCGATGCGATCGAAATGCACGAGTCGACGGTCAGCCGTGTGACGACCAACAAGTACATGTCGACCCCGCGCGGCATGTTCGAACTCAAGTATTTCTTCTCGGCCTCGATCCCGGCAACCGGCGGCGGCGAGGCACATTCGGCCGAAGCCGTCCGTCACCGGATCAAGCAGCTGGTAGATGACGAGAGCCCGGATGATGTGCTGTCGGATGACCAGATCGTCGAGATAGTGACCTGTTTCGGCATCGAGATCGCGCGGCGCACCGTGGCCAAGTATCGCGAGAGCCTGAACATTCCCTCCAGCGTCCAGCGCCGCAGGATCAGTCGCGCCGAGATGTAGGCGCAATCGCCTGCGGGCAATGAGCGATCTTTCCCCTCGGAGGCCCCGGCGCCCGCCCTCGTCCTTCGACAAGCTCAGGATGAGGGCTTCGACAGGCTCAGCATGAGGGCTTAGCGGAGTTGGTGAGGCGATTGCGCGCGCGGGTCTCCCGAACGCCTTTCTCCGAGCTCTCCTAAGGCCTCATCCTGAGCCTGTCGAAGGACGAGGGCGGGCTCACGCGCCACCTAGCACGAAAGGCCGGACAGGGCTTGCCCTTCCGGTTCCAGCTCACAATCAGGTCCTTGCGGATGGGGCGTGGCCCCGTTTGACAAGGTGGCGGTATTCCAAGGGGGGTAGGGTAATCTTGCCGCCCGTCGACTGGAGGCTCGTTTCCCATCCGCGTGGCAGGCGTAGCGTGAACCTGCCGGACCTTGCGAAGGGTTCGTCCGGCCCCTCGCAACCACGAGAATACACCTGATTTCCGGGGGGAGGATTGGAGCGTCGAAAAGAGTTTGAACCTGTTGCGGTTGCTGGGGCAAGATCGTGCTGGATAGTGGGATAGAGCCCGTTCAGGCGCCGATCATCGCGTCCACCGTGGCCCGCATGGGCAGGCTTGGCTGGGCGCCCGCCTTGGTGCAGGCGGCAGCGCCCGCTGCAACAGCAAAGGCGAGCGCGCGGGTCTCGTCCCTGCCTTCGATCAGGGCGACGGTG
>JBGSVY010000270.1:0-4584 GCA_041752715.1 Hyphomonas sp. | reverse complement strand
CACGGTGCGCGCAGTTCAGGAGACGGCCATCCTGCCGCCGGCCCTGATCGCCAGCCAGGACGCCCTGCGCCTTGCCGAGCGCGCGGCCGGCCTTCACGAGATGTACGACGCGCCAGCGATCCTTCGGCACGAGAAATCAGGCGATATTTCCGTTTACGGACCATCCAGCCTGCTTGACGCCGTGCTCGAAAGCGGTCGGAAGGGCCTGAAAGTCCAGCGCTACAAGGGCCTCGGCGAGATGAACGCCGACCAACTCTGGGAGACGACGCTCGACGCCAATGCCCGTACGCTGCTGCAGGTGCGCGTCGACCATGCAGATGAAGCCGACGACATGTTCACCAAGCTGATGGGCGATGTGGTGGAACCGCGGCGGGAGTTCATCGAAGAGTTCGCGCTCGAGGCCGAGGTGGATGTTTAGGCGCGGGCCTATCGTCTGAGGTGCTTTGACTACGGAACCAACGGCTCGTATTTGCATCAAGCCGTTCCTGTGAAACTGGATCCCGGCTTGCGCCGGGATGAGCGGAGATCTGTGATGGCGTCAGTCGCCGGGCGCGACTCCTCTTTTGCCGCTCATCCCGGCGCAAGCCGGGATCCAGCCTCGGCCCTCTGCCATCGCGTGAGTTCTGTTTCTTCGGCAACCCAGATGTTCATTTCGTCGTAGATGTCCTTCCAGTCCGGATTGTCACGTTCGATCAGCTGCAGCTTCCAGTCGCGCTTCCACGACTTGATCTGGCGCTCGCGCTGAAAAGCAGTTTCCCTCGACTCATGGGCCTCCTTCCAGACCAGCCTGTTGCATCCATACTTGCTGGCAAAGCCCCGCATGTGCCCGTTTCGATGCTCCCACAGTCGCCGATCAATATCGTCCGTATGCCCTGTATATAGCGTTCCATTGCGCTTGTTTGTGAGTATGTAGACGGTGAACATGAGTTGGAACATAAAATGAACAGATTTGCTCGCCAAGCCTGTTTTGACGCGGCGCTCGCTGCGGCCGCAAGCGCGCGTCATTGCGTCTCGCGCAATCTGCTCTAGGCTGCGGCCATCAATCGGCGGAGGGTTTGGTGATGATGCGTGGGATGGCTGTTTCGATCTTGGTGGCGGGCCTTGCGGCCTGTGGCAGCGGCGAGGGACCAGCCGAGCCGGCAAGGGCGAGCGACGTTGCGGGCGGCGCAGGCGTTTCGGCCGCGAGCCTGATGCCCGAAGGGCCGGTACGGGTCGCTGACGCCGATCTCATCGCAATCTACAAGCAGCTGCACGCGGCGCCTGAATTGTCGTTCCGGGAGGAGAAGACCTCAGCCTTTCTTGCGGCGGAACTGGAATCGCTCGGTTTCACGGTGACGCGCGGGGTCGGTGATGCCTGGGTGCGCGAAAAGGCCCTGCGCGATGTGGGCGAGGTGAAGCCTGGTGTCGGCGGCTATGGCGTGGTGGGCGTGTTCGAGAATGGCGAGGGGCCGACGCTGCTGATCCGTGCCGACATGGACGGGCTGCCGGTGCCGGAAAATACCGGCTTTGACTTTGCCTCAACAGTCACGGCGCAGACCTGGACCGGCGTCGACAGCCCGGTGATGCATGCCTGCGGGCATGACGTGCACATGACCGTGTGGATCGGCGCAGCGCGGCGGCTGATCGCGCAGAAGAATGAGTGGCAGGGCACGCTGGTGATGATTGCGCAGCCTGCGGAGGAAATCGGCCTCGGCGCGCAGGCGATGCTGGCGGACGGGCTCTATTCGCGCTTTCCCAAACCCGACTTCAATCTCGCCATGCACATTTCTGCGGGCGCGCCAGCGGGCACGATCGCCTACTCGTCGGGCTTTGCGCTCGCGAACGTGGACTCGGTCGACATCAAGGTGAAGGGGGCCGGCGGACACGGCGCCTATCCGCACACGACGCGCGATCCGATCCTGATCGCCTCGCACATCGTCGTTGCGCTGCAGAGCCTTGTGTCGCGCAACACCGATCCGCAGGACTCAGCCGTGGTCACGGTCGGGGCGATCAAGGCGGGCGCCAAGCACAACATCATCGCCGACGAGGCCGAACTGCTGATCACCGTGCGCTCGTATGAGGACTCCACCCGCAAGATGCTGCTCGACGGGATCACACGCATCGCCAAAGGCCAGGCAGCGGCGTTCGATGCGCCGCAGCCTGAGATCCGGATCGAATCCGACTACACGCCTGCGACCTATAACGACCCGGCGCTGACGACGCGCGCGATGGCGGCAGTGGCCGCCGAGATCGGCGCGGCGAATGTGCGCGCGATGAAGCCCGTGATGGGCGGCGAGGATTTCAGCCAGTTCGCCCGCACGGCGGAGAAGATTCCGGGCCTCATCTTCTGGGTCGGCGGCGTGCCACCAGAGCGATTTGTGCAGGCGACCGCCGATGGCATGCCCCTGCCCTCGCTCCACTCGCCGCTATTCGCGCCAGACTACGACCCGGCCATCGCGACGGGCGTCGACGCGATGACTGCTGCAGCGCTGGACCTGTTCAAGGAATAGACCTCCCTGCCCCGACCGCCAATCAAGGCCGAAATGGGGCAGGCCCTTGCGTTGGCGGAGGTGATTCGCTAGCATGCTTTTCCTCAGACTGCGCATAAGCTACTAGAAACTGTCGCGAATGAGCCCTGATCCCGGCGTTTGAGGCCTTTGCCCCTTGAAACGCATGTCTTCAGGCCTAACTTATACTCAAATCGAGCATAAGTGGCTCGGTGATGGAGGACCACAAGATGGCACGTCTGATTGATGCAGGCCCGGGATGCGCAACACCCACACCGCTGCGCGGCGTTTCTGCGGCCGCCAAGCGCGGTCTGGTGTATGACGATGCAGTGCGCGCGGAGACCGATGCGCTCTACCCACTTGTGGCCGACTTTGTGACGCCGATGGAATGGCCGGCGATCGCGCCACTGGTGGCCGGTATCAACCGGCTGAAGCGCGCGAAGAACGCCGTGATCCTCGCGCACAATTACATGACGCCGGACATCTTCAGCCTGGTCGGCGATTTCCGCGGTGACAGCCTGCAGCTCGCGCGTGAGGCTGCCGAAACCGACGCCGACATCATCGTGCAGGCCGGCGTGCACTTCATGGCCGAGACCTCGAAAATCCTCGCGCCCGAGAAGACCGTGCTGATCCCCGACACGCGCGCAGGCTGTTCGCTCGCCGCCTCGATCACTGGCGCCGACGTGCGCCTCATCAAGGCAAAGTTCCCGGATTATCCCGTGGTCACGTATGTCAACTGTTCCGCAGAGGTGAAGGCCGAATGCCACATCACCTGCACAAGCTCCAATGCGGCGCAGGTCGTCGAGGCGATTGCTGCCGAATGGGGGAGCGACACAGTTATCTTCGTGCCGGATCAGTATCTCGCACGTAACGTCGCGGCGCAGACGGGGCTTCGCATCCTCACCTGGCCGGGCGCATGCGAGGTACATGAACTGTTTTCGGCCAATGACGTTGCGCAACTCCGCGAAGCCCATCCGGGCGTCGTGATCCTCGCGCACCCCGAATGTCCGCCGGAAGTGTTGCAGGTCGCCGATTTTGCCGGCTCGACCTCTGCCCTGTCGAACTATGTGACCGAGAAACAGCCGAACAAGGTCGTGCTGCTGACCGAGTGCTCGATGAGCGACAATGTGGCGGCCGAGAATCCGAACGTGAACTTCATCCGGCCGTGCAATCTCTGCCCGCACATGAAGCGCATCACGCTTGAGAACATCTATGATTGCCTTGTGACGGGGCAGTATGAGGTCACCATTCCGGACGATGTGCGTGTGCGGGCGAAAGCCGCGCTGGATGCGATGCTGGCGCTGCCGAAGATGGCGCGGCCGCTCGCTTTCCGCACAGGCGGGACCCCGGTCACGGTGGAGATGGTCGTCTGATGCGGGAAGAGCATTGATCGGGTGGACCGTCCGGGCGTAGCCTGAGGTCATCTAGTGGAGAACGGGCATGCTAGTGCTGAAACGAACCCTCGCCGCCTTGATGGCGCTCGCTTTGTTTAGCGCGGCTCCCGCCAACGCGAACGAAGACGCCGACAAGACCGATGTCCTTGGCAGCTGGAGTTTCCAGACCAAGCCTTACCGGAGCGGCGAATGTGTTATGACAGGAACGATGCACCTGACACCCCACGCCGATACGGGCCGGTATGCGTGCGAGCTGACCGCCGTTGAAATGTGCACGATGTGGGGCCGGTCCGTCGTGGGCCAGTCCTGCGATGTGCGCCGGTTCGGCGACCAGATCTCCGTGCGTTCAACGATCGAAGAGATGATCGAGTCCAAGGGCGAAATCGCAGATATGGTTTACGTGCCTGACAACTTCACCCTGACGATCCAGTCTTCGACGCGGATGTTCGGCGCGCTTGTCTCGGCGGTCACGGCTCCCGTGGAATTCCGCCGGGCGAATGACGGCATTTCCTGAAACACGTGACCAGCGCTGCCCCCCAGAGGATGACCGCCGGGCCCGGCGCTGACGTCGATGTGCTGATCGTTGGCGCCGGGCTTGCGGGTCTGTTCCTCGCCTTGAAACTCGCGCCGCGCCGCTGCCTCGTGATCTCGCCGGCGCCGCTTGGGCAGGCTGCCTCCTCGGCTTGGGCCCAGGGCGGCCTCGC
>JBGSVY010000269.1:0-10928 GCA_041752715.1 Hyphomonas sp. | reverse complement strand
TCCGAAGATCCGCCCCCGAATAATCCGCTCGCAATCCGATAGCCGTTCCCATGGCGCGGTCCTCCTCGCCACCAGTCGAATCAGAAGTCGGTCAGTTTGGGAATCCCAGTGAGTCGGATTTATTGCCCGTTGGTATTAGTCCGCCCTAGGTCGAAGCCGACACGGCAGGGCTACCTGTCTGCAAGAGAACGAATGTCAACACACCTGCCGGTACGGTGATGGTGCCGGTCGCTCGCAACAGCTGTACCAGCGATACGGTCTTGATCGATATGGCCGCAAGCCGTCCGCACAGCGAAGACGGCGTCCCCGGTGCGCGCTGCAAGCAGTCCCCGAGCCGCCCACCTCAGCCGGATGCGGGTTGATAAGGGCGCCCAGAGCGCCAGGACGCGCGACACTTGAAGTGTTGCATCAAATGATGGGCCGTCGTTTCGACTTAGGGAAGATCATTGCCAAAGTTCAAATCAGCCATACGAGGCGGTTGTTAGGCCTTCTCAAAGCGCTTTGTTCTCACGCTGCGTGGCCGCTCTCCAGCGATCTCGGGTTGCTCTGCGGAAATCACACGCTGCACGTTTCGCGCGGGCTTCGGTATGAACCTCCTCGAATACTCGGAAGGCCGGACTGACAGAAAGCCGAAACTCGTTGCTCGTAATTCCTCGTTGGAATTCAAAAGCGCCATCTTTTCCTTTGTGGACAAGGCAGCAACGAAGGCGGGCACACTGTTTGCCTTGTCTGCTTTTGCACGCGCCACCGCAAGCGGAACGAAGACATCGTCTGGACCCAATGGCCAGTAGGGGTCAATCAGAAATGCCCGCCGATTGATCTCATGTGGCTCGACGAGCAATGACCAGAGTGAATTTGGTTGAAGGTGCTGAAAGTCTTTGCGCAAGCTAAGAGACGAGGTCTGTGAAGGCGGTGAATGCATGTCGGCCGGCGTAAGAAGCAAACCAGCCTTTTTGCACGTCTGGCCCGCAGACCGCTTGGCCGTCAGATAGGAAACGGGTGCACTGAGGATTAAACCGATTGTTGCCGGTGCGAGCCACGCTGCGTGAACCGGTGAAATGGCGATCGCCGACATCGTCAGAACAATGCCTAGCATCGAAGCGGGCAGATTGTGCCGGAACGTTGAGGCAAATGAGTATCCTCCGTCGACTCGGGATTGGGGCGCCCAGCCGGAATCCTTGCCGGCGAGTACGCCCAACACGGCCATGGTCTGGGTAACCATCAAGATCGGCGCTGTAAGGATCGACAGCAGTGTTTCCGCGACAACACCAAGGATCGTACGACCGATCCTGACGGACTTGCGCCAGGTGCTGTTGCCTAGTCCGTAAGCAAGGCCACAGATCTTTGGCGTAAATAGAATAACCATTGTCGCCAAGAAGAGATTGAGCGCGCGTTCCGAGTCGATAACGGGCCAGGACGGAAATAGTGTTGGACTGTCACCAAAATACTCAGGAACATGAAATCGATACTGCAGCGACAAAACCATCCCGATACAGATGAACATGAGCCAGAGCGGCGATGAAAGATAACCAAAGATACCTGTGATCAAGTGAAATCGGCTTGTCCAGGTTAGACCGCGTGCTTTCAGCAGAACGGCTATGTGCTGCATATTGCCTTGGCACCACCGCCGGTCACGCGTGATGAGGTCAATGATTGTTGGGGGACCTTGCTCGTAGGATCCGGAGATGTCGGGTCGGATTTCAACGCTCCAGCCGGCTCGGCGCAAGAGAGCAGCTTCGACGAAATCGTGACTCATAATGGTGCCGCCAAATGGCGCGCGGCCTGGCATTTCGGGCAGGCCGGCCGCTTCGGCCATTGCCCGAATGCGGATGATTGCGTTGTGTCCCCAGAAGTTACCCTCATTCTGGGCCCACCAAGCTATGCCGTGCCCCAGCACAGGACCATATAACGATGCAGCGAATTGCTGGCAGCGGCCAAAAAGGGTTTCAGCACCGACAAGCTGAGGGATCGTTTGGATAAGGCCTGCCTTTGGTGAAGCCTGCATTGCATCCACAAGGCAAACAATCGCCTCGGGTTCCATGAAGCTATCTGCATCATAAACGATCATGTAGTCATAACGTCCCCCCCAGCGTGTCACGAAATCGCGGATGTTTCCGGATTTTCGATGCACGTTTACGGTTCGGCGGCGATATCGGATTCTGATGTTGGCCGGACGCAATTTTTCGATCCGCTCAAAGGCCGATTCTTCCCGCAGAGCGATGTCGGGATCTGTCGTATCACTCAGAATAAAACACTCGAAGTGCCCCGGCGCGTCTGAAAGGCTCCTCGCCGTCGAGAGAACAGTCGCAAAAATATGCTCGACATCTTCGTTGTAGATGGGAAATGCGACAACCGTCCGGGCGAGCATCAGGCGCTGCACGCGCGACTCTTCGGGCTGCCGCCTCGCAGACGCATGAACCGAAAAGAAACCCGCCAGAGCATTCACGAACGCAAAGCATACCCAGCTTATGTTGACCGCGAAAACCGCCAGCAAGGCCCACTCGAGAATCGTCAGTCCCGAGACCGACAACACCTGGTACATTTCATGGGTCGCCCAGCCCGTTAGCAAGAGGGTCGAGGCCAACATGAAGGCCTTGCGCCACAAGAAAGATTTCGGGCTCCGGCTTCCGGGTGCAATGCTAGGGCGGCCAAGATCCTGATCCGGCATCAAGAGCGGGAATTCGACAGGACGAGCTCGGTGTTCGATCATTCTGCTCTCCAGCGATAAAGCCAAGTTTCGGAAACGGGGGCCCCATCCAGTGTCAGCAGCGCTCGCAATTCGGCGACAGGCTCAGATTCTGGGTCCAGTTCGAACGTGAGCCGGGTTTTTCCGGTCTCCTGATCGCGTTTTATAATCGGATTGTAGATTTCGCCCGCGGACGTCGAGATGCTCGCCTCAACACCATCGGCGATGGCTCCGCCCTTCGGCTCAAAGTCGATCACAAACAATTGACGGCGCCTGTCGGGTGTCTTGCCGGACCGCGTTTCAGCGACTGGAATCACGGTCATCCCGACCGGCTGATTTTGGCTCCATTGCATGCTGTATTTCAGGTCATAGCTTTGCCCGGGTTGCCATGCGTCGGCAGGCCTCCAGAACACGACGACATTGTCATTGTATTCATTGGCAGTCGGAATCTCGACCAGCGAGAGCGCGCCGCTACCCCAGTCCGATTCCGGTTGGATCCAGACATTTGGCCTGTGATGATATTCAGCCTCGGTATCAGCGTAGTCGTCGAGGGCGCGCTTGCGCTGCAGAAGGCCAAACCCACGCGGTGAATCGGTCGCGAGGACAGATATTTGCAGTGACTTAGGATTGATCAGGGGCCGCCAGACCCACTCACCGTTTGCCATATTGATCGACAAACCTTCGGAATCGTGGACCGCCGGACGGAAGTCGTCGGCCTGCTTGCGGAGGTCATGGGGCGAAAAGAAGTACATTGACGTGAGCGGCGCAATGCCCACAGAACCAATCTCGCGGCGCGGAAAGAACGTCGCGGTAACGTCTGTGCGGGTTTCCGGTCCGGCGCTAATGTTGAATCCGAAGGCGCCTGTGATGCTCTTGCCGTCCATCAGGGCGTAGACTTTTATGGACGACGCGCCATCGACAGGCTTAACCAGCCAAAATTCCGAAAAATGCGGAAACTCCTCTCCATCCGGTGAGGCGGTGCCGATCGCCAGTCCTCTGGCCGATGCGCCATAGACATTGCCGGAGCCTAACGCGCGGAAAAAACTGGCGCCCTTGAAGCTCACCAGTTCGTCAAACTTTCCCGCCTCATTGAGCTCCGTCAAAATCCGAAATCCTGCAAATCCGAGCGTCTCCTTCGCCGTTTCGGAGAGCGGCAGATCCTTGAAGTCGAAATCGGCGGCCGAATAAGGCCGCGCTTTCACACCATCGGGTTCGATCAAGTTGATCGCGAGGGCGAGGTTGAAAAGATACCCGCGAGGATCCAGCATGACCCGGAAAGCGTCTTCCGGTCCAACCCATAGCGCGGACGCCTGTGTGTTCTGAATACGCCGATATTGGTCGTAATCCAGATTTGGGATGTCGGCCATGGGTCGGTTGGGGTCGATATAGTCTTGTTCAGCCAGTTGCCTCGCTCGCGCGCGAACCTCCTCGAATTCAAATCCGTAAACAGGTTCGTCCGCCGCCTCGCTATTGGTTACTTCGTCCGGGCAACCTTCTTCGGCACTTATCTCTGCACCGGACGTGAGAACACAATCCGGCGTGTCGTCTCGCAAGGTGTCAATGCCAGGTGCAACCGTCCTCTCTGCCTGAGAGCCTTTTGAGGACACGCGCCCGTCTGGCGCTGAACATCCCAGACAGAGGAGCAGCGTTGCACTGGCAACGCATGCGTGCCTTGCGAAAGGATTGCGAATTCGCTGCAATTCGTTCTCCTGTCTTTCGGTCGTCCCATTCGCGCGATACGCGTGTTTTCGAGGCGGGCTTCATTGCAGGGATTTGGACGTGTCCCGGCAAAACCCGCTACCCTCTCGGCCGCCTCGTTCGCCGAGCGGTGGGGCATTTTTGTGGCCGAAAAGGGTCCGGACGCCTGTCCGCACTGCTTCTATTCGCAGATGCACAAAATATGACCGGCGAAGGCGCGCAATATGGATCGTATGTTGCTAGGACGTGGACTGTGACGTCCGCGATTACGTTTGCGGTCTTGATATCAAGACCAACACTGAGGAACGCAGCCGCAAGCGATCGGTGGCTGCGCCTGATAGGACATCGCAGGGCAGGTCGGGTTCACAGTCCGAGAAACTGCGGCCCCTTAAGCGCGAACCGCATCCTCAAGATAGTGTTCCAGGAAAGCCTCATGCGATGGCAGTTGTTCGACGGCGCGCGCGATTCGTGTCTTCAAGCCGTTGAGTGCGAGGCGAAGTTCGTCTTCTTTCATCAAGCGGCCGAGATGATGGCGCCCTTTCGGCGAGAGGCGCTGGCCCATCATAACCTGAAGCCACGAGTCGACTTGGAACAGTTCGACCTTTTCCTGAAAGGCGAGGCCGGTATCTCGAAAGAGTTCGATGCGGTTGCGGAGTGAATCCGAGATGTCCATCGTTGCCATCCGATGCCAGAAAGGACTCTCGCGACGTTCAGTCAGGTGATAGTGCAAAACGATAAAGTCGCGAATTCGCTCCAATTCGACGCATGCCATGTCGTTATAACGCGCCGCCAGCGCCTCGCTGAAGCCCTGGAACGGAAACATCTGGACGAGCCGCGAAGCGTAAATCTGGATAAGGTGGATCGAAGTTGACTCGAGCGGTTCGACAAATCCGCTCGACAGGCCCACTGAGACACAGTTCTTGACCCAGACCTTATCGCGGCGGCCAGTCCGGTAGCGGATGAGCCGAGGTTCTGTCAGCGCTGTGCCATCAATTTCATTCATCAGCCGGGCATGCGCCTCGTCGTCGGAGAGGTGCGCACTCGAATAGACGAGTCCATTGCCGACCCGATGTTGGAGGGGAATTTGCCAGCGCCAGCCTGCGTCGTGCGCAATTGCGCGCGTGTATGGCGGGGCAGGACCGGTTGCTGTCGTTTGGACGGCCACGGCTCGGTCCGTCGGCAACCAATGTGTCCAGTCCGTGAAGCCGGTCTTCAACGTCTTGTCGATCAGCAGTCCGGCAAAGCCGGTGCAGTCGATGAACAAGTCACCCTCTACCCGGTCTCCGGACGCGAGCACCAAGGCGGTGATGAAGCCCATTTCTCCGTCCTGCTCAACCTTTTGTATCCGCCCTTCAATTCGCTTTGTTCCAAAAGCCTCTGAAAACTGCCGGAGGAACCCGGCATAGAGGCCTGCATCAAGGTGATAGGCGTAGTTGATGCGCGACGTATCAGATGTTGCAAACCGCATTGCTTCGGCCGCCTTGAGCTCGAAACTATAGTCCCCAAGGTCGCTCGCAAGACCGAGATCGCGAGCCTGCAGCCAGATGTGGTGGAAGTCGGCCATCCAGGTCGACTTCCCGACGGTACCGAATGAATGGATATAACGATCGCCGATCGCACCCCAGTTTTCAAACTGTATCCCAAGTTTGAAAGTCGCCTTGGTTGCGCGCATGAACGCGCGCTCATCGATACCGAGCAGGTGATGGAAGGTTCGATGTGTCGGTATTGTCGCTTCTCCGACACCCACAGTCCCGATCTCTTCGGACTCCACCAGCGTAATCTCAAGAAGGGGGCCGAGTTGACGCGAGAGTGCAGCCGCAACAATCCAGCCTGCGGTTCCGCCTCCAGCAATCACAACCCGCTTTACGGTTTGTCCGTTCGCGCTCTGGGTCATATTCGCTCCCTTCATCGGTTTAGCCGGTGCAAGAGTTTCGCGCGAAGGCGCCGTGCCTTGGTCTCGTCCATTGGTCCAAGGTCGCCTTGCATATGCTCAGGCAGGTGCGCGGCTGGCTGATCGGCGGGCCCGAAGACATAGTAGTCGAAGATTGCTTTCCAGGCGCGCTTTTCTTGGTCAGGCCGGTCCCGCAAACTAAGCAGTCCATGCAGCAACGTATTTTGAGGTGTGTCCACAAAGGCCGGAGACGTGTTCCACCAATAATTGATCAGGATGTTAAAGTCGTCGAGCGCCTCGACATGATGCCACCAAAGCGCCGGGTAGAAGAGTACGTCCCCTGGTTCAAGTTCGGCAACCTGGGCCTCGTCCAATGCCCTGCTGAAGCCAGGATGTGTTCGCAGATCCGGACTCTCGAAGTCAACCATGCTGACAACCTGCCCCCCGGGCGTTGGTTCCAGCGGTCCCGGATAAAGATTGGCGATCTGATCGGGAGGGAAAAGCGTGAAGCGCCGGTGTCCAACGATACAACAAGCGAGGTTGTTGGACATGTCATAGTGCGCCGTTGCCGTTGTCCGATTGCCTATCCAAACGCTGACCACAGGGGGATTTGCAACGAACATCGGATCATTGAGGACAAGATCGTTGTGTGTGCGCAGACCTGGGAAGAACAGGTCTGCGTCTGTTGAGCCGATATAGTAGGATGGCGCATCTGGCTTACCAAGATGCCGCCTGATATTGTCGAGATAGTCAGCAAGCTGAACGCGGCCGCGCTCGAAATTCAAGCCTGTCCCTTGGGCGTTGTAGAAATATCTCCCGCGAACTTCTGGCGCACATGCGTAACCAACGACCGGATGGCCGCTGTAAAACGACAGCAAATCGCGCATCGCTGCTTCCGGTGACTGGCTACCAGCTTTGGTGAGTGGCCAGTCCTTTGCAATTCCCTTGAGGATCGTCGGCGTTTCCGATTGCAGCAGTTCTGCATACGGAATTGAGCCCGGCGCAAGGCCCTCAAGTGTTCGAGTTCTCCGTTTCACCATGACCATGAGATTGAGCCGATAAGCACCGAGGATCTAAACTGTTGCTGCGCGTTTCACATTCTTGAGTTCTATCAGCCGGCTGATATTTGTGAGCGACGCAAGGGCGAGGTAAGCAGCCCGAAGATAACCGGCCGAATGCAGGCGGTCGAGCATGTCACCCTTCAAAGCCGCCAGTGCCGGTTCGTTGATGGAATAGACATCAGGCACCTTGTAAGTCGTGTAGTCGTCGAGCTGGATTTCCAGCGAGGCTGGCTCGAGCAAGTCTGCCTGTTGAAACGCATCAAACATTGGTTTGGCGACCGCTGTGCCTCGGTTGATAATGTTTAGAACGCGGCTGATGTGCTGAAGGTAGGCCGAATTGCCGCCATGCGGCAGGAAAAGGGGTTGCCCCTCCGCCTGATTGACACGCGGATCGTCAAGGTCGACGAAGATCACAGGCTCAACGTGTTCGCCGGCATTGGCGTGTTGGTTCTGCATCCCGATGATGAACGGGCCGCGCTGATGGATCGCCGGGATGTAGCGCGCCTGCCAGCCTTGCTTGGTGAGAAAGAGGTTCTCACCCTTGTCCAGTCCGAGCAGGGCGATGGAATAGAATGCTCCTTCGCCATTCTTGCGAAAGAGGATCGGGTATTCACGTTGGACTTCGGCAAACTCAGTCGGAAAGACGATCGTCTGATTGATGCTGTCGCCGAAATCGGCGCTATGGCCCGTGACAACTTTCAGTCTTCGATGGTCGACATTGTTGAGCAACGCTGCTTTCGTCATGCCATGCCTTCCGTGATCCGATGTGTTCACGTCACTTAGTCAAAAAAGGCCGCTGCGAGGAGCGGCCTTTTTCAGTGTATCCCCAACAGGCAAAACCTGTCGACCGCAGCTAGAACTTGTAGCGAGCACCGATGAGATAACGAGGGGACAATTCGTAGGAATAGTAGAACTGCTCTGGCACACGGTGATAGACCCGAACGTCCTCCCCTGTAATGTTGATTGCCTCAAATGAAAGCGCAACATTTTGCGTGAGGTCGTAGCTCACGTTCAAGTCGAACTGGCCAAAATCTTCGACATAGACGCCGCTACGGTCTCCGGTTTGGTTGGTCGCCTGCAGGAATGTGTCGCGCCAATTGTAGGCGAGACGGGCCGAGACGCCATACTTCTCGTAGATCGCCGTCAGGTTGGCCGTATCAGACAATCCGACCAGCGCGAACTGATCGACAGCCGGGCTGGACGCCGGATCGAGTTCCACATCCCCGTTGACCATTGTGTAGTTCGCGGCAAAGCCCATTCCCGTATCGCCAAAGAAGTGCTGCCAGGCGACCTCAATACCGTCGATATTCCCCTCGCGATTATTGATCGGCTGCGCGACAGCAAAGTCGAGGAGAGGATCGTCAGCATTACCGACCACATCAAACTGGCCAAGGATAAGGTCGACATAGCTCTGGGGCAGGGCGCCGCCGACGAGGTTCGCTTGGAACTCTGCGCGCGCCGCAGCGACATTGCCGCCATTTGCATCGATAAGCGCAACCATGGTGAAAAGGTTGGCCTCCGACTGGTCAACACCAAGGTCATTGATGACGTCAAGCGCGTCACCCGAGCGGGTGCCATTTGCGCCTGAGGCGGGATCGCGCAATCCGAACAGGTTCCGGTTCACGACCCCGGTACCGACGAAATTCTTCACCCGCTTGTCGAAATATCCGACCGAGAGGTAGCTCGCATCGCCATAGTACCATTCAAGGGAGACGTCGAAGTTGTCTGACTCAAGGGGCAACAGTCCGGGGTTTTGTGAGGCACCGGTCACCTGTCCACCAAGCGCGGTGGGACGATTTGGTGCGTTCGCCGTCGTTGACGCAAAGAGGTTGCTGTAGGCAACCCGCCCAATCGTCTTCGAGTACGAGGCGCGGGCGACAATGTCGTCCGTTATGTCGACCGAGAAGTCGACGTTGGGTAGCAGATGATCGTAGCTTCCCTCGCCCGAGAGATTTTCTTCTGCCCCGGACTGCTGAACGAGGAAGTCGTTGTCTGCTGTCCAGAGAATGGCCGAAGGAATCGACTGCAATGTGCTGGATGTCACCGTCGTGTCTTCGTAGCGGATGCCGGCGCTCGTCCGGGCGGGCCGTCCAAGAAGTTCACTCTCCATTCTGAACTGGGCAAAGATCGACGTGATCTCCTCGCCCACGACGTCTGCGGTCTCGGACACGTTGAGCGCGTTCTGCGGATACGCGGCAGAGAGCTTTGTGAAGAGTTCAGTCGCGCTTCCCTTGAAGGCAATGTTGGCCTGTCCCACCGGAACGTCATCAAACAAGCAGCTCAAGCAATATGCCGATGTGACGCCTGGCGCGAACGCCTCAACATCGCGAGGGTTACTGAAGCCCCAGCTTCCAAGGTCTTGCTGGGTCGTTCGCGTCGTACGGTCCATGGTAGTGTCGCGGTAGTTCCCGCCGACAGTCAGGCTGCTGGAGTCGAAGTCCCAGACAAACCGCAGGTCGATCTCGTCAACCTGGTGTTTCATGTTGGAGGCGGCGGAGCGGGCGACCTGTGTGCCCAGATCGCCGACGTCCAAGACGCCGTTTCCGTTGCCGCTTTGGGTATCGTTAATTGTGTAGGACTGGATCGGGAACCCGCCGCGGAAGTCCACCTGGTGTTGCAGGATGACTGGCGCCCCGAT
Organism: Hyphomonas sp.; assembly: GCA_041752715.1. Taxonomy (GTDB): domain Bacteria; phylum Pseudomonadota; class Alphaproteobacteria; order Caulobacterales; family Hyphomonadaceae; genus Hyphomonas. The sequence continues at coordinate 954 of JBGSVY010000269.1, read as the reverse complement.
CGCGATAAAGGTCGCAGAGTGTCCGAGCGGATTATTGCCGCCTGACGTTGCTTCCGACGTGTGCGCGTCGAGAATTACGCGTGCACGATCCGTCCACTGCCATTCACCATTGAAGCCGAACGATGTCAGTTCGTCCTTGGTCGCACGATCCGTTTGTTCGAAACCGATATCTTTTGTGCCATTGTTATTTTCCTGAAGGAACACGGCGGTTGCAACCGGTCCATCATTGTCAAACACGATTTGGTCAAACGGCGTCGCAAACCAGTTTGTCTGCTCGGCGCGTTGCTCATCTGATTTGTTCTGCGCATACGTCACGTCAGCCGAAAGCGTAAGCGTGTCCGTCGGCCTAAATTGCAGTACGAGCTGACCATTGATCCGCTCGCGCGAAATGTCGGAGAAATCGTAGCGGCTATCCTGCGGTATCGCGTACAACTGGTTGGCGCCTGGTGCGTTGGTGACCTGCGTCGAACCATCACCGCGCACATAGCCGCTGTCGCCGAACAATCCGTCCACGTCAGGGTCGAAAACAAGCCAATCGTTGACCTGCTGTGTTGGCGCACCGGAATCCCGTTTGGAGTACGAACCGAAGACGCCAACGCCGAAGCGCTCTGTGTCGTCGGTCCAGCTCAGGAGACCTGTCAGTTCGGGCGTATAGTCATCGCCCGCCTCTACGATCGTGTCGCTCATCACTTTGGCGCCGGCCGATGCCTGAAAGCCGGGCGTGTCGAGCGGCCGGCGCGTGCGGATATTGACGGTCGCGCCTATTCCGCCCGAGGGCAGGATGGCTTGTCCGGTCTTGTAAACTTCGAGCGAGCTAATACCAACGGGCAATAAATCCGACTCACTGGGATTCCCAAACTGACCGACTTCTGATTCGACTGGTGGCGAGGAGGACCGCGCCATGGGAACGGCTATCGGATTGCGAGCGGATTATTCGGGGGCGGATCTTCGGAA
>JBGSVY010000268.1:0-2258 GCA_041752715.1 Hyphomonas sp. | reverse complement strand
GGCGCAGCGCCGCGCCGCCAACGCGCCTGAACGGGGGCTGGTCTCGCTGAATCCCGCCGCCGCGCGCCACTTCGGCACTGCGCAGCTGGACTTGCCGCCCGGCGCACCAATCCTCCTGATGACCGATGGCCTCTTCCGCTTCGTCGAACCTTACGGGCTCGACACCCCGGAGAGCCTGCTCGCTCGCGTCCTTTCGGATGGCCTCGCCGCGTCCATCGGCGCCCTGCGCCGGCACGAGGAAGCCCCGCACGCCGTCCGCCTCAAGGCCCGAGACGATGCGGCGGCGGTGCTCATCAGGGTTTGACGCCAGCTGTCAGGCGCTCAGCGTAAAGACGGTGTTCTTCTCGAGCGCGTCCCAGCCAAGTTCCGAGAGGTCCGATATGCGGCGCGGCACATAGCCGAGGCCCTTCAGGAAATCGGTGAGTTCGTCCTTGCCAACGCCGAACCGGCCCTCGCGGTTGTCGATCTCGCAGAGAATGGCGGGCCGGTGCCGGGCGAGCGTTGCCGTCGCGCCGCGCAGCACCGCCAGTTCCCCGCCTTCGACATCGATCTTGATCAGCGACACCGGCGGGCAATCGATATGCGCCATGATCTCGTCGAGCGCGAACACGGCGACCAGTTCGCGCTGGATCGGAAACCGGCCCGCGAGGTCAGCTTCGTCGCCGATATGCGCAAGCCCCACCCCGATCTTGTTATGGCCCTTGATCGGTATTTTCAGCTCGACGAGGCGCGGCCCCGCGCCCGGAACGCCCAGCGCAAACGGCAACACGATGATGTTCGCCGCCTTGCGGGCATAACGCGCGAGGCTGAGCACGCTGCGCGGCAGGGCCTGCGGCTCGAAGGCGATGACCAGCCCCGTTTTCGACAACTGGGCGAGGCGGCGCGAGAAATCGCCCACATTGGCGCCGATATCGATCGTCGTGCTGCCTTCCGGGATCAGCGAGGCCAGCATGCCAAGCTCGGCCTTGCCCTCGTTCATCTCGGCCCGGACCGGCATCAGGATCGCCTTGAACAGCTTTTCGATCGCGGTCTCGCGCTCGCCCGGCGTTCTGGCATCTTGGGGGCGGATCATCCGGGTTTCCTTCGGCGCGACGAATTCCTTCCTGATGCCGGCGCAAATTGCAATGGCCGGCAACCTTTCCGTTACGGCAACGTTCAAATCCCGCGCGCCAGTTCGCTGCACGCTGCGCGCAACCGCGCGATGTCTTCAGGCCGCGACAGCCGGTGGTCGCCGTCCTTGATCAGCTGCAGCACGAGGTCCGTCGTCGTCAGCGCCGAGGCCAGCGCCAGCGCATGGCCCCAGGGCACATCAGCGTCTTGCATGCCCTGCAGGATGCGAACGGGTCCGGCAAAGGCGATCTCGCCGTCAAGCAGAGACCATTGCCGCCCGTCCTCGATCAGCGCCCGCGTGATCGGATAGGGATCACCATAGCTCGATGGTCGCATCGTGAAGCCCTCGTCCATGATCTCGGCCTGCTGTTCCGGCGTGAAGTCCGGCCACATCAGCTTTTCGGTAAAGTCCGGAGCTGGCGCGATCAGGACCATCCCCTTGACCCGTTCCGGCCGGGCCAGCGCCGCGAGCAAGGCGATCCATGCGCCCATGCTTGAGCCGACGAGGACCAGCCGGCCTTGCGTCAGCGCATCGATCGCCGCGAGCGCATCCTCGCGCCACGCGCTGATCGTGCCTGCCTCGAATGCGCCCTCTGATTGACCGTGCCCGGAATAATCGAAGAGCAGGGCACCGCAGCCGCCCGCCTCGGCCCAGTCTTCCAGCGCCAGCGCCTTGCCACCATTCATGTCGGACTTGAAACCGCACAGCCAGACGAAGGTCGTGGCGCAGGAGGTTGTCTGCACGCGGCGGAAGGCGAGGCGGCGTCCCTCTGGGGAGGTGAAATATTCCGTTGTCATGGCGGTTGCCTTCCGCCATCTGTTCGCCGTGTCAAGCGAGTGGAGTGAAACAGGCTTTGAGCGATGTTCCGGACCTGACCGGCAAGGCGATCCTGCAGGTGGCGCCCGAATTGTCGGCTGGCGGGGTCGAGCGCACAGTGCTGGAGGTCACCGAGGCCATTGTCGCGGCTGGCGGGCGCGCCTTGCTCGCAAGCCGCGGTGGCCGGCTCGAGCCAGAGTTCGAAGCCCTCGGCGGCGTGCTTGTCCGGATGGACATGGCAAGCCGCAATCCCTTCATCCTGCAGGCCAATGCCTCGCGCCTGCGCCGCCTCATCGCCGCCGAACGGATCGATCTCGTGCATGCCCGATCG
>JBGSVY010000267.1:0-5723 GCA_041752715.1 Hyphomonas sp. | reverse complement strand
TCAAGACTGAACTCGTAGAACAGCGCGCCCTGACCTGATCGCCGCTCACCCATCATCGCACCGCTCCGCGCCTGACTGAACAACCGAGAGGGAATCAGAATTCGGCTAAATTGCCGAGGGGTTTTTCAACACAATCGGCCCTAAGCAGCCGGTCACGACTACCCGGCAGAAGCTTAGATAAATGACTTTTCGGCGCTAAGGAAACGACCCTAACTGCAGGGACACCAGCCAACTAGCCTACGGGTTTGCCGGCGCGGTTCACACAGTTCCATTGCCCCTGCCTACCCTTGGAAAGACCCATGACAAGTGCCAGGACCGATCAATGATATTCTTCATCATAAAGGCTGTCGTATCGGGCATCCTAATTGCCATCATCTCGGAAGTTGCGCGGCGCTATCCGTCGTTTGGCGGCTTGATTGCTTCCCTTCCTCTGGTCTCGCTCATCGCGATCATCTGGCTGTGGAATGACACTGGCGGAGACCGCAATGTTGTCGCCGGTCACGCCCGGGCGACGCTGTGGTTTGTCGTGCCGTCGCTGCCTTTCTTTCTCGTTCTGCCGGCCTTGCTGGCGCGCAATGTGAATTTCTGGCTGGCTCTCCTGATTGCGAGTTCTATAACTGTTATACTATATCTCCTCGCGCTCTGGTTCGCGGGCCGGATGGGGATTGATTTCAAATAGGATCGCCGATGCATCGCCTGATTGCCGCGCTCGCGTTTTCAGCCGTGGCCCTGCTGCTTTGCCCGGATGCGGCCTATGCTCATGCGGTTGCAGAGGGTGACAAGGGCTACATCCAGGAAATCACCGGAGTCCACCTGCTGCCGTTCTTGTATCTCGGCGCCAAGCACATGGTGACGGGGTATGATCACATCCTGTTTCTGCTGGGAGTGATCTTCTTCCTCTACCGGATGAAAGACATCGGCATCTATGTGAGCCTGTTCGCCCTCGGTCATTCGACGACGATGCTGGCAGGTGTCTACTTCAATTTCGGCATCAACAGCTACATCATCGACGCCATCATCGGCTTCTCGATCGTCTACAAGGCGCTGGACAACATGGGCGCCTATCAGCGCTGGTTCGGGTTCCAGCCGGATACCAAAGCGGCGACTCTCATCTTCGGATTCTGCCACGGCTTTGGTCTCGCCTCGAAGATTATCGACTACGAAATTTCGCCCGATGGGCTGCTGCCGAATCTTCTGGCCTTCAATGTCGGCGTGGAGGTGGGCCAATTGCTGGCGCTCGGCGCCATCCTGATTGCCATGGGTTTCTGGCGGCGCACCGCCGGTTTCCTCAAACATGCCTACACCGCCAACGTACTGATGATGACGGCTGGCTTCGTGCTTGTCGGCTATCAGCTGGCCGGCTACTTTGTCGCCTGAGAGGTTTGCCATGTACAACTCCGATATGCCATCCCGTGCCGACCTTCCGTCCACGAATCAATTGGTCCGCTCGACCCTGATTGCCGCCGGTGTTGCAGGCGTGATCCTCGTAACAGCTGTTCTGCCGGGAGAGTACGGAGTTGATCCGACTGGCGTGGGCCGCCTCCTCGGCTTGACCCAGATGGGCGAGATCAAACAGCAACTCGCCGCCGATGCGGAGGCCGATGCGACAGCAGCGACGGTTGTCCCTGAGGCTGCGCCTGTGGCAGTCAGCGAGTCTGCTTCGCCTGCAACGGGCGCGACCGCAGATGCAGACGCGCCGCCGGTCGTTGCGTCAGATGCCTGGCGGGAGGATGTCACGTTGACGCTGGCGCCCGGTGAAGCGGCGGAAATCAAGCTCGTGATGAAGTCCGGCGAGACCGCAGAGTATGCGTGGTCGGTAAAAAGCGGCACCCTCAATTCGGACCTGCACGGCGACGGAAAGGGCGGTAAGGCAACCTCCTACCGCAAGGGCAGAGCCGAGGCCGCTGATTCCGGCGAACTGACAGCCGCGTTTGACGGCTCCCACGGTTGGTTCTGGCGCAACCGCGGCGACGCCCCTGTGGAACTATTGCTGCAGGTTCGTGGCGAATATGCCGAGTTGAAGCGGGTCTTGTAACAAGCGAAAAAGCCTTAGGGATCGCTCATCCGCAAAAAGCGGAGACGCGTTCGCATTGGACTGAAAGAACTGCCACGCAGCTTCTGAATAGACTGTGACCTGAGCCCCGATTGGTCCCTTATCCATGTGAAGAATTGTCAGCAGTCTGTCATTCGATGACAGGCAGTCGATGACCGTTTCCGGCGATTTCCCGCCATTCCTGCAGCGCCACTCCTACCCGATCACCTCCCCCAAACACGCTGCGATATCGGCGGCGGTGTCGGTATGGGTGAAGAAGGTTTTCAGCTTCCAGTCCGGGTCCATCAGGTAGACGAGGCTGGTATGGTCCATCGTGTAGCCCGCGAGGCTTTCGGGTTGTTCGATGCGGGAGAAATCCGCCTTGAAGGCATCGGCGGCGGCGCGGACTGCGTCCGGTGATCCGGTGAGACCGGTCATGTCTGCGGGAAAGCCGTTATTGGTGATGTAGGTGGCGAGCGCTTCGGGCGTGTCGCGGTCGGGATCGACCGAGATCAGCAGCGTTGCGGGCCGGGGGGCGCCCTCTGGCAGCAGGCGCATGGCGGCGCCAAGCGTGCCGAGCGTCATCGGGCAGACGTCAGGACAGTAGGTGAAGCCGAAATAGACAAAGGCGTAGCGGCCCTTGAAGTCGGCCTCGGTAACCGCCGCGCCGGTATGGGCGGTGAGCGCAATCGGCCCGCCGATTTCGGGGTAGGCTCGGGTCAAGCAGCCTGACGGTTTGCTGCCGGCCGCGGCCGTGGGCCCGGCAGGCGCGGCAGAATCCGAGCAGGCAGGGGCGAGCGCCAGAAGCGCAAGGGCGAGAGAACGGCCAAACATCATGCCTGCGAGGTTAGGCGGCAAAGCGCCGCTTGGCGCAAGTGACAGGCTGCCGCATAAGGGGCGCCATGGACGAGACAGCCCGCGATTCACGGCTCGGCTTCGAGGATGCGATTTTCACCCTCGCGCCAGAAGGACTGGGCTCGGCCCAGTCGGCGCTGGGGCGCACCCGCCTTCGGACCTTCATCACATTGCGATGGCTCGCCGTGGCGGGGCAAACAGCGGCCGTGTTCATCGTGTCCGCCGGGCTCGGCTTTGACATGCATCTTGCCCTTTGCCTGGCGATCATTTCCGCCTCGGCCTGGCTCAACGTTTTTCTCTCCTTTGCCTTCCCGAGCCAGCGGCTCACGCGGGACTGGGAGGCGGCGCTGCAACTTGCCTTCGACACCGTACAACTCGCCGCATTGATCGGCGCGACGGGCGGCCTGTCGAACCCGTTCCTGTTGCTGCTGCTCGCGCCGGTAACGGTTGCGGCGCTCAGCCTGCCGCGGGCTGGCGCTGTGATCATCGCGTTGATTGCCGTGCTGGCGGCCATCCTGATGTCGATCGTGCCCGTGCCCCTGCCCTGGTTGACCGCTGACGGGTTGCATCTGCCCGAGCTGGTGCAATGGGGGCAGTTCAGCGCGCTGATCGTCGGCATCATCTTCTTCTCGCTTTCGGCGATCCGCGTGAGCCAGGACGAGGCCCGCCTTGTGCGGGCCCTCGATGCGGCAAGCGTCGTCATGGCACGCGAACAGAAACTCTCGGCCCTCGGTGCGATGTCGGCGATGACGACACATGAACTCGGCACGCCGCTCGCCACGATCCACCTCGTTGCGAAAGAGCTTGCGGCCGAGATGCCACGCGACAATCCGTATGCCGATGATGTCCGCCTGATTGCCGAACAGGCCGACCGTTGCCGCGTTATCCTCTCCAAGATTCGCGAGTCACGCGATGCGACGGACATCGTCCACGCCCGGATGCCGCTTGATGCACTGGTCGAAGAGGCGGCCGCGCCCTTCAAGGGACTTGGCGTTGCCCTGATCGTGAAGGCCACGCCCGGGGAGGGCGGCAGCCCGAAAGCCCCCGTGATCGCCCGCAGCCCGGAAATCCTGCATGCGCTAGGCGCGTTCATCGAAAACGCGGTCAGCTTTGCCGCCACCCGCGTGACGGCCTCGGCCAGCTGGACCGCCGACCAGGCCGTCATCACGATCACGGATGATGGCCCGGGTTTCGCCGCCGACATCATCCCCAAACTGGGCGAGCCCTATATCTCCCAACGCTCGGAGGCGCGGATCGAGGGCGGCGACATGGGGCTCGGCTTCTTTATCGCAAAGACGCTGATCGAGCGGACAGGCGGGCGGATCGCCTCGCGCAACCGCACCCCGCCCAATCGGGGCGCCGTGGTGCAGGCTGTCTGGCCCCTTGCGGCGCTTCTTCCGCAAGGATTGGATTAGTTGGCCTGACGGCCCTATATGGTGCCGATAAAGCGCAACTCGCTTACAGGATCGCCAGTATGGACCGCCCCGCCCAGATCATCGCCCATCCAAGCCTTGAAAACGTTGCCGACAAGACCTGTCTCGTCATGGACGATGACGGCCCCTTCGTGCAGCGCCTCGCCCGCGCGCTCGCCCAGCGCGGCTTTATCGTCTCGGCTGTTTCCACGGTTGCCGAGGGCAAGGATATCGCGCGGCTGAACCCGCCTGCCTTTGCGGTTCTGGACCTGCGCCTTGAGGACGGCAGTGGGCTGGAAGTGGTCGAAATGCTGCAGAAATACCGGCCCGAGGCGCGCGCCGTGATCCTGACGGGATATGGCGCCATCGCAACGGCAGTTGCCGCCGTGAAGGCCGGCGCTGTCGACTATCTCTCGAAGCCCGCCGATGTCGAGGACATCATCCGCGCGCTGACCGCCAGCGCCGATGACAGGCCGGCCCCGCCGGAAAATCCGATGTCGGCCGATCGGGTGCGCTGGGAACACATACAGCGCGTCTATGAATTGTGTAATCACAATGTCTCGGAAACCGCCCGGCGCCTCAACATGCACCGGCGGACCTTACAGCGCATCCTGGCCAAACGTGCGCCGCGTTAGGCCTGATCGTCAACATGAGGCGCGTTGCGCCCGAAATTGACAGCGCCTGAGTCCTGACCGGCATCGATGATCGCCTTGCGGATCGAGCGGGCGCGGGTGAATTCGCGGATCAGCATGTCGCCGTCGCCCCAGCGGATGGCGCGCTGGAGGGCCGCAAGGTCTTCAGAAAACCGGCCGAGGCACTCAAGCACGGCCTCACGGTTATTGAGGAACACATCCCGCCACATCACAGGGTCTGACGCGGCGATGCGTGTGAAGTCGCGAAAGCCGCCGGCCGAGTATTTCACCACTTCGCCTTGCTCCACGGTTTCCATATCGAAGGCGGTGGCGACGATGTTGAAGGCGATGAGGTGCGGCAGGTGGGAGGTGATGGCGAGCACGCGGTCGTGGCGGGCAGCATCCATCGTTTCGACCCGCGCGCCGAGGGTTTGCCAGAAGGTGGTGAGGCGGCCGAGCGCAGCCATGTCGTCCGCCGACGGATCAGGAAGCGGCGTCAGGATGTGCCAGGCATTGCGGAAGAGGCTGGCAAATCCGGCTTCGGGGCCAGACTGTTCGGTGCCTGCGATCGGATGGCCGGGAATGACATGAATGCGGCCATCGCCCGCCGCCGCAAGGGCGCGGGCCGCCTCGCCCTTGACCGAGCCGACATCGGTGAGGATGGCACCGGCCTTCATGGCCGGGACAGCGCCTGCTGCAACACTGCCAAGCGCGCCGACGGGGACGCAGAGGATGACGCAATCGGCCTCGGCCACGGCCGCTTCGAGGGTGGGCGCAACCTCGCCAAGGGCA
>JBGSVY010000266.1:0-1866 GCA_041752715.1 Hyphomonas sp. | reverse complement strand
CCCCTTCGACCGGACGGACGCCGATCGCCTTGCGGCCTGCGAGCGTGCCGATATCTTCGCCGAACACGCCGGCTGCACCCGTCTCGGTGCCGCCGGCAATCACATGCCCCTGATCGAGCGCGGCAGCGGCGAGTTGCCGGCCCATCCGGCCGGCGATCCCGGCGATGGCGATTGAAAGTCCGGTCATGTTGCGGCTTTCCTGTCGGTCTCGGCCTTCGACTTTTCCAGCTCTTTGACGCGGGCTTTCAGCTTGGCTTCCTTGCGATCGCGCAATTCATCGGAAAATGCACTCGCAAATATGCCGGCCGGCAGGGCGACGACGCCAATCCCGGCGATGGCGATGATCGCCGAGCACAGTCGCCCGAGCGGCGTCACCGGGTACACGTCGCCATAGCCGACCGTGGTGAGCGTTGCGACAGCCCACCAGAGTGCGCGCGGGATGGACGCGAAGTCCTCCTGCTGCTCGCCGCCCACGCCTTCGACGAAATAGAGCAGCACCGACGAAACGTAGACAAGTGTCAGGGCCAGCGCGAGGCTCGTGCCGAGTTGCACGGCCGACCGCTGGATCGCCGCGCCCAGGGCATCAAAGGCAGGAATGAACCGCGCAATCTTGAACAGGCGCGCAAGCCGCAGGATCCGCAGGAAGAACACAGGCACACCACTGCCGATCAGCATGATGATGAGTTCCGGAAGGAAGGCGATCAGGTCGGCTAGCGAATAGAAGCGGAAGATATATCTCAGCCGCCCGCTGAACCCGGCATATTGCGGGTCAAGGCCCGCCACCCAGAGCCGCAGGAGGTATTCGATCGCGAAGGCCGAAACCACCACGACATTGAAGATCGCAAATCCGTTTCGCCAGACGGGATCGGCCAGCAGAACCGGCTCGGTCTCCAGCGCCAGCACGATCAGGCTGGCAAAGACGAGCATGACGATGAAGGCGTTAAGGGGAGAAATGCCGCTTTCGCGCGCCTCGGGCACGAGTTCCCGGTAAAGCCACTGGCGCACGCCCATCCGTCCCTTGCCTCGTTCGCCTGCCTCTTACGCCCTTAACACGCCGCCCGCGCCTTTGGCGACCGCGGCGATGATCCTGTCGATGATGGCCTGGATCTGGTCATCCTTCAGCGCCTCACGCGGCTGAATCGTGATTTCGACCGCAACCGATTTCTTTCCGTCCGGGACGCCCGGCCCCTCATAAACGTCGAACACGTCGACACCAGCAAGCAGGCTCTTTTCCGCGCCCGTCACATGCCGCACGAGGTCGCCCGCCGCGAGACCGGCATCAACCACGAAAGCGAGGTCCCGCCGGATCGGCGTCAGGTCGGCCCGTTCGAGAACAGGCTTGGTCTTGGTCGCCTTGGCTTTCATCACCGGCAAGGCATTGAGGTTCAGCTCGAAGCCGAAATAGTCCCCGTCCGCGCCAAGTGCTTTGACGACACGCGGATGCAGGGCGCCAAAATTCGCGACCGTCATCTTCGGGCCGAGCTTTAGGCTCGCCGCCTGTCCCGGATGCCAGTGCGGCTGAGTCGGGGCCGCCACCTGGAACCGGTCGCCCGGTTGCCCGAGCGCTTCGAGCAGCGCGATCAGATCAGCCTTGGCGGCGTAGGCATCATACGGCGCCGGAACACCCCGCCAGTGGCGCAGCGCAACCGGGCGAACGATGGCGGCGATCATTGTGCGCTGGTCCTTGTCGCCATCGCCCAGATAGACCGGCCCCGCCTCGAAGAGGCGCGTGCCGCGTTCGCCGCGATTGGCGGCGCGCTGGGCGGCGAGCACGAGGTTGCCGAGGATCGACGGGCGCATCTGGTCAAGGTCGCTGGCGACGGGATTGGCGATCGTCAGCGTGTCGTCGACCTTGCCGAACAGGCC
>JBGSVY010000265.1:0-2541 GCA_041752715.1 Hyphomonas sp. | reverse complement strand
ATGAACTCCGCCTCGCTCGCAAACCTCGATAGCGTGGTGGACCGCAAGCCATCCAGCGCCGGGTCGGCCGAAGCGGCCAGGGCAAGATCCGGTTCGGGCAGCACAAGCCCCGCGAACCGGTTTGCGGGCACGGGCGGCTGTGGTGCGAGGTCAACAGGGGCAGGGCCGCTGAGGGCGGTGCAGGCGGCAAGCATAATTGCGCTCGCACCAAGTAATCCTAACGTATTTCTCATCTTCGATATCCCCGCTTGTTTTCAACGCACTAACTCATGTGACCAAGGCAGAGTAAAGGCATTCGCGCGGCAAGTCCTTGCCTCCCGCCTGCTTCCAATGTTTCGTCGGCGGCGGCGATGGATCGGGCGAAGACGGCAACTTGCCGGGCGCAACAGGCCTGTCCCAGAGGCAGAGGGCTGATAGCATGGCATTCGAGGGCAAGGCGCAGGTTGCGGACAAACCGGCAGAGTTCGAGGCGCGCCAAACCGGGCGGCGGTGTTTCGTCATCCTGCCCTATGCGGCGCCCACCGGGGATGATGTGCCCGCCATCGATTTCGATGCTGTTTTCAACGAGATCATCCAGCCGGTCGCCGAGGATCTCGACCTCGACTGCATCCGCTCCGACCGGGTCAGCCGCTCCGGTCTCATCCACCGCGAGATGATCGAGAACATCATCGATGCCGATGTCGTCATTGCCGATATCACACGCGGCTCGCCCGACATCTTCTTCGAACTTGGCATCCGCCAGGCGGCCCGGCGCGCCGGCACCGTCGTGATGTGCCATTCGGGCAGCGGCGAGGAGTTCAACATCAACGGCGTGCGCGCGCTCGACTACGAACTACCCCCCGAAGGCGCCCCCGCCCGCGCGCAGATCATCGCCGATTGCCGCGCCCTCCTGCGCACCCACATCAAGAACAGCCTCGACAACCGCGCAACCGACTCGATCGTCCACTCCCTCATCCCCGGCATCACCGTGCGCCTGCCTGATCGTCCGCTGACGGAGCGCCGCTACCACGTCTACAAGGTTGGCCTCGCCGGCATGACCGGCCCGAAGGCATCACGCCAGATCGAGATCGTCACCGGCGACATCGCCGACGTTGACGATATCGATGTCTGGGTGAACCCCGAGAACACGCGCATGGAACTCGCCCGCCTGCACGATTCGTCCATCTCGGCGACGATCCGCTATCTCGGTTCGCGCCGCGACCGCCACGGCTTCGTGCGCGACGACACGATCACCCGCCTCCTGAGGGCCAAGGTCGGCCGCCACCACCGCACGGGCATCGAGCCTGCGATGACGATGGTGACCGGCCCCGGCGCGCTCGCCCGCGGCAACAATGTCAAATGTATCGTTCATGTCGGCGCGCATTCGGGCGAACCGGGGCGCGGCTATCAACTGATCGGCGCCTATCGAAAGTGCGTCACCAATGCGCTCACCGCCGTCGACACCTACAACACGCGCTTCGGCGCCAAGATGAGCGCGAAATCTGCCTTGCGCTCTGTGCTTGTGCCACTGTTCGGCACCCATTCGCCCGGCGAAAGCCCGCACGAACGCGTCCAGGGCCTTGTCCACGCCGCTCACCAGCACCTTCTTCACTCGCAGGACACCAAGATCGAGCGCGTCGCCTTCCTCGCCTGGACGCGGGTCGATCTTGAACTTTGCCAGGCCGCGCTTTACCGGTTGGGCCTGAAGCCCGCTGGTGCGCCCAAGGGCCCTGGCAAGGGGTGAGCACCGTTTCATCCCCCCGCGACTGCGCCCCGAGGAGATCCGTCCCATGTTCCGCAAGCTGTTCGGCAAACGCGACACCAAGCCCGCCGCTCCGCCCCTGCCAGTCACCTATGACGACCTCGTCGCGCGCGCCTTCGCCCATACACAGGCGCTGATGGAGGTCCAGGCCGGTCCGATCGGCATCGCCCAGGCGACGAACTGGGATGTCGACCTGCAGGCAGGATCGATCACCTGGACCCTGCCAGACCGGGTCATCCGCGCGCCTGCCGAACTCATCGGCACATGGAACGCACAGGATGAAACCTTCCTCTGGGGCTGGGACCACCCCTCCGCGCCGCCCGGCACGGCAATTGCGGCGGCGAAGGTCAAGGCGCATGCCGATACGCACGGCATCACACGGCTGCAAACTGGAACAGCGCAATGCAGTTTTGAGGAGGGCTGGCAGCTGGCATCGGTCGCCGTGCTGGCGGGCGACCTCCAGGGCGTCTATCGGGGTCAAGCCAGCGACACGGCCTGGGCCTATATCGGTTTCGGGAATGTCTCTGTCTCGGCGGCATAACCTGCCCGAAGGCAAAACCTGTGCATCACCTTGTGCAATTCGCCGCAGCCGGTTGATCATATCTTGCGTGTTCAGGACTTTTTAACCACTATATATGGTATTGTATTCCATCTAAACTTCGCTTGCAGGAGCCTCCCATGGCTGACGGACACGTCTCTCTCCCCGGACTTCTCACCCCCAGCCACGCCTACAAGCCGTTCCGCTATGCCTGGGCGCATGATTTCTGGAAGAAGCAGCAGCAGGTCCACTGGATGCCGGA
>JBGSVY010000264.1:0-10049 GCA_041752715.1 Hyphomonas sp. | reverse complement strand
GGCAAGAAAGTCTCCGCCCATGCCCACGGCGCCGACGGCATCCGCCTCGCGCTTGAAGCCGGCGTTGCCTCCATCGAGCACGGCACCATCCTTGATCCCGAAACCATCGATGCCTTCGTCGATTCCGGCGCGTATTACGTGCCGACGCTTTCGACCGTGAACGGATATATCGAGCGCATCAAGAGCAATCCCGAATCCTACGAACCGGATGTCCGTGCCAAGATCGAATGGCGCATTGGCATCACCGGCAAGAGCCTCGAGATTCTCTACGCAAAAGGCGTGAAGATCGCCTTCGGCACGGATGCCGGCGTCTCAAAACATGGCCGCAATGCGGACGAGTTCGAGCTGATGGTGAAGTTCGGCATGCCGCCGGAAGAGGCGATCAAGGCCGCCACAATCAATGCCGCCGACCTCCTTGGCCTGACCGCAGAAATCGGCACGCTCGAGCCTGGCAAGAGCGCCGACCTCATTGCCGTGAAGGGCGATCCGCTGAAAGATGTGAAAGTCCTCAAAGCTGTCGATTTCGTCATGGTTCGCGGCGAAGTGGCAAAAGAGTAGACGGGCAGTTGACCTTGTGTTGCCGCGCCGCAACACAAGGTCATGCTTAATCCTTCCTTGCCGAAAGTTTCATGCAGGCATTCCCACCTGCGTGTCACAACAGATTTGGTCCGGGCCGGGAACAAATCTGGGCTGAGCGCTTTGTTCAATTAGCGTTTCCGCAAAGCATGAAGGATCAGACCCATGAGCATTCGCGCTCTTCTTGCCAGTGCCGCCCTGGCATTGACTGCCTTTCCGGCCTTTGCCGGTCAGGAAGCTGAAGCCCTGATCGCCAAGACCGCGACCCGGATTTCGGATCCGGCACGCGGCGAAGCTGCCTTCTCCGAGTCGATTGACGTGCCCGCCGTTGCCCGCTTCACGCTCGGCAAGCATGCCCGCCGGATCAGCGAAGACGAGAGCCAGCGTTTCACGGCGGCCTTTGATAACTTCATCGCCAGCACGTTTCAGAAACACCGCGATGACTTCGCCAATGCCGACGTGAAAGTCATCGGTTCGTTTGACCGAAGCGCCACCGATTCCATCGTCGAGACCCGGGTCACGCCGCCAGGCAAAGACGAGATGATCGTCCGCTGGCGTGTGATGGAGCGGGACGGCGAATGGCGTGTCGTTGATGTCGAAGTTCTTGGTCTCTGGCTTGCCATCGAGCAGCGCGCGCAAATCGCGGCCATCCTCGACAAGCCGCGCGCCACGATTGACGACGCGATTGCGGCCCTGAATTCCTGATCCGTCCGTGGGCGGACCAAGTCTCAGGTAAACGCGACGTTCAGCCAGTCAGGTCGTACATAAGGCTCGCCAAGATCGCGCGCAACCAGCTTGTGCGCGATCGTGCCCCGGTCAACGGTCAGGCCATTGGCGAGGTGGCGATCCGAATTGATGGCCGCGCGGGCGCCCTTGTTGGCGATCTGCATCACGAAGGGCAGCGTCGCGTTGTTCAGAGCGTATGTCGATGTGCGCGGAACAGCGCCCGGCATGTTGGCGACGCAGTAATGAAGGATGCCGTCCACGTCGTAGATCGGGTCTTCGTGGGTCGTTGCGTGGCTCGTCTCGAAACAGCCGCCCTGGTCGATGGCGATATCGACGAGCACAGCGCCAGGCTTCATGGTTTTCAGCTGCGCGCGGCTGATCAGTTTCGGTGCCGACGCGCCCGGAATCAGAACCGCACCGATCACGAGATCGGCGTCCTTGATGGCTTCGGCGAGCGAATGCGCAGTCGAATACATCGTCTTCAGGCTGCCGCGGAACTGCTCGTCGAGCTGGCCGAGGCGGATATTGTTCCGGTCGAACACGGTCACGTCCGCGCGCATGCCGACGGCGATTTCGGCCGCGTGGGTTCCCGAGACGCCGCCGCCGATGATGATGACTTTTGAGGGTGCAACGCCCGGAACGCCGCCGAGGAGAATGCCGCGTCCGCGCTTGGTGCGCATCAGGGCCCAGGCCGCCACCTGCATCGACATCCGCCCGGCCACCTGGCTCATCGGTTTGAGCAGCGGCAGGCCGCCCTCGTCATCGGTCACCGTTTCATACGCAATCGCCAGGCAGCCCGATTGCATCAGGCCTTTGGCCTGCACAGGGTCCGGCGCGAGGTGAAGATAGGTGAACAACGTGTGGCCCGGTGTCAGCCGCGCGGTTTCTTCCGGCTGGGGTTCCTTGACCTTGACGATCAGCTCGCTCGCCGCAAACACCGCCGCCGCATCGGCAAGGATCGTTGCACCGGCCTGCGTGTAGGCCTCGTTGTTGAAGCCGGAATTGATGCCGGCGCCTGACTGGACGTTCACGGTATGCCCGGCCCGCACCAGTTCGGCGACGCTCTCCGGTGTCAGGCCGACACGTGATTCCTGCTTCTTGATTTCGGTTGGAACGCCAATGCGCATGGGGCCTCACTCCGGGGAAAGTCCATCCCTATAGCCTCGCCCGCGCGCAACTTCCAGCCCTCAACCGTCCCGCCCGCCGCCTGTAAAAATCCCCCCTCCGGCGAACCGAAGGGGGGATAGTCGGCCGGGCGCCGGTTGCGAGCCGGACTCTGCCGATCCGGCGATCAGAAGGCTTTCGAGATCATCACGACGAAGTTCTCGTCGGCAGCGTCGCCAGCGAATGTATCGTCGATGTCAGTGTCTGTGTATTTCAGCGTCAGGTCGAATAGCTCGAACGCATAGGCGCCGCCGAGCGACCAGTTGACGTACTCGCCGATGCCGCCGTCCGGGCTGAAATTGCCAAGGCTGGCCAGACCTTTGAGTTTGTCCGTGAAGGCGTAGCCAGCCGTGCCTTCAACATACGTGTATTGAAGATCGGGTTCATAATAGACGGTGGCACCCGTCGAAAACGCGCCTGCCGTATAGCCGAGACCGGCCTTCAGTTCGGTGACGTTCAGATCGTCCTCGCCAGGATAGATGTAGGTGATAACGCCGACATCAAAGGAGACCGACTCCGAGAGCGCGCCGCGGAAGCCGCCGTACAGGTCGACTTCGATATCGGCGTCATTACCGAAATCGACGTTCGAGGCCCAACCGCCGACGTAGAAGCCACCATTGGTATAATCGACGCCGCCCTGCAGGGTCGGATTGTTGTCGGTCTGCGAGATACCGCGGAAAATATAGTCATTCGCCACGGCAACGTTGAAGGACACATCGCCTTGCGCTTGGGCGCTTCCGGCGGCAGCGACAAGCGCGGCGGCAAGGAGGCTGGCCCGGGAGAGTTTGTTGTTCATGTGAGAGACCTTGCTTCTGAGTCCACGCTCCTGATCGAGCGGCAGCCCCAGACCACCCCAGCGTGGGGCCGATTTCGATGGCAAACATGGCGTAAAGCCTCCCTTTGCGCATATTTCGCCGGGCTTTTGGGCAGGCCGGATGCGGCTTGCCCGTGCTTTGTGCGGTGCGGCGAATCCACACTTATGTGGCAGATTCGCAACAAAAAGCAGGGTCAGCGGGCCGTCAGCGGCGCATAGCCAAGATGCATGCCCGCATCCACGAGCAGGGTTTCGCCGGTCACATGCCGGGAGGCGTCCGTCAGGAAGAACATCGCCGAATCTGCAATGTCATCCGGCCCGCTCGCCACGTGCAGCGGCACCGAAGCGGCCACCCCGGCCTCCATCTTCTCGTATTGCGCTGCATCCATCTGGTCCTTGAACCAACGCGTGCCGATGAAGCCGGGACACACCGCATTGACCCGGATCTGCGGCGCCAGCGCCCGGGCAAGGCTCAATGTCATCGTGTTCAACGCACCCTTCGTCGCCGCATAGGCTACCGACGATCCAATGCCGGTCACCCCGGCGATCGACGAGACATTCAGCACCGCCGCGGCCCGCCCGGTCTGCCGGTGGCTTTCCACCATCAACGCCTTGGTCGCCTGCAGCACAAGGAAAGGCCCGGCGACGTTGACGGCATAGAGATGCAGGAAATCCTCCCGGCTCAGCGCATCAAGATCGGCATGGTCACGGGCATGCTTGGTGATGCCGGCATTGTTGACGAGGATGTCGAGGCGCCCGCCGATCGCTGCGGCGTCTGCCAGGGTCTTGCAGCCCGCCTCGGTCGAGACATCGGCCACCACCAGCCGGGCCTGCGATCCGAGGGCCTGCGCCTCGGCAACCGTCGCTTCACCGTCAGCGACCGATTTGGTGCAGTTGATGATGACATCCGCGCCCCGCTCGGCCAGCTTCAGCGCGATCGAACGGCCAAGCCCGGTGGCCGAGCCTGTGATGAGGGCTTTGCGCCCGGCAAGGTCTTTGATCCCTGTCATTTTTCTCCCGCCCGGTCCTGTTCAACGCCGCCTCAGGAAGGACCCCGCACACGTGGAGTCAAGAGGGCTCACCGCCGTGTGCGTTGTGTGTCAACCTTTCGGAAAGGCGATCCTTCTATCGCTGTCGCAGCAGGAGCGAGGGCGACGATGTTGGCGGTAGATGAGTGGCAACCCCGGGCACCGCAACACCTTGACACTGGATCGGCCCCCGCATTTGACGCGCTTGTTGCCGCTTGCAGCAGCATCGCGCAGGACGGCAAGGCTTCGCCCGAGGCCGTCGAACGCGTCAAGAAGGCGCTGTTGAGCGATCCCGGCCTGCATGGCTCGCCCGTCTTCGCTGCTGAGGCGCGTTGCCTGATTGAGACAAATGACGCCGTTGCCTTTGCCCGCAACTGTTCGGACTGGCGGGCCCTTTATGCCCGTGTGATCGGAAACTACCTCGCGGCACGACTGCAGATCGCCGGCCGCGATCTCGGCCGCGCAAATTGGCTCAGCGCTGACCACGCGCTGTCACCCGCAGCCCCCCCCAGCACAGACGCGTCCAGTACCGCCTGGCTTATTCGTCAGGTTGCCCGCACCCAGAATATCAGCCCTGCCGAACAGGCGCTGCTTGTCCTGCTCGACCAGCATGTTCCCGGCCTCACCAAGCGTCTGGTGGCCGCTGCCGCCTAAGCGCGGGGCGCCACCTCACGCCGCTGTCTTTGTCGCCAGCTTGCGCCCCCGACCGCCATCGCTACCAGGACGAGACCGCCGACCAACAGCGTTTCCGGATGGGCGCCAAAATACTCGAAATACTGCGTGTAGCCGTTGATTGCGAGGAACACGACCGCGCTCACCGACAGGAATCCGCCACGCCGCGTCAGCACGGCAAGCGCGATCGCAACGCCTGCCCATCCGATCACGAACGGCCAGTCGGGCAGCGTGATCGCGGTCTTTTGCCAGGTTTCGAACGTCGCGTCGGTGTCGTAGCGCCGGGTGTCCCAGCTGCTGTCGCCGATCACATCGCCCCAGAGCGAGCCGACCCAGAAGGCAAAATGGACGAGCACCATGGCGGTGCGCGCCGCCACGGTCAGCAGGTTCGCCCACGCCTCTGCCGCCTTGTCGCGCGCCGCGTAGAAAAGTCCGGCAAGCGTGCCGAACACGGCGAGCGTAAAAACCGGTTCCTCGACGAAAAGGGCGTAGGAGGCATGCCAGTATCCCGTGCCCGTGCCGAACACGGCGCCAAGGGCTAGCACGCCCAGCGCAGCAAGGAAGGCTGACCGGAACCAGACAGCACCCGCTGCAAGGACGAACGTGATCAGCAGGGCCGGGAGCGTCGGGGAGGGCGCTTCGCCAAACTCCCAGGCGACCCATCCGGCCACGCCCAGCGTGCCCATCAGCGCGAGGCCGTTCGACAGCATCGTGTAGCCGTCGCCAGCCGGCACGCGGCGCAGCGCCTCGGCCCCGGCGAGCGCCATCAAGGCCAGAACAAGACCTGTTGTTGCATTCGGTACGAGGGCGATGGCCCCGGCGGCAACAGATATGGCGCCGAATATCAGCAGCAGGTTCAGCATCCGCCCGCCCCGCGCGTCCGGCAGGGCGAGCGACGCCAGCCGCGTCGCCTCTTCTGCTGTGAGGGCGCCAGATTGCGTCAGCGCGGCAAGGTCTAGGCGGATCGTCTGCATGGGCCTCTTCCATTTGTTAGTGAGCGATTACTAACACAAATCCGGAACGTATGCAAGCAGGTCGCCCGATGGCCCGCCTGCTGCCGCTCCGGCAAGCATGGACAAGCCGTGACACGCAGCTTAACTGCCCCAAGGTTTCATCTTGGTTCGAGGGGCCTCGGGCGCATGTTCAAGAAAATACTGATTGCCAATCGCGGCGAAATCGCTGTGCGCGTCATCAAGACGTGCCGCAAGATGGGCATCAAGACGGTGGTCGTTTACTCTGATGCCGATGCCGGCTCGATGGCGGTCGAGATGGCCGACGAGAGCGTTCACATCGGCGGCTCGCCCGCCGCCCAGTCCTATCTCGTCCAGGACAAGATCATCGCTGCCGTGCGCCAGACCGGCGCCGAGGCAATCCATCCCGGCTTCGGCTTCCTGTCCGAGAACCCCGCTTTCGCCAAACGCCTCGAAGCCGAGAAGATCGGCTGGATCGGCCCGAACGCCTTCGCCATCGAGGCGATGGGCGACAAGATCAGCTCCAAGAAGCTCGCCGCCAAGGCCGGCGTATCGACCGTACCCGGACATATGGACCTGATCACGGACACCAAGCACGCCGTGAAGATCAGCCGCGAGATCGGCTATCCGGTGATGATCAAGGCCTCGGCCGGCGGCGGCGGCAAGGGCATCCGCGTCGCGGCGAGCGACAAGGAAGTCGAGGAAGGCTTTCCGGCGGTCAAGGCCGAAGCCGCCGCCTCGTTCGGCGATGACCGCATCTTCATCGAGAAGTTCATCCTCGAGCCGAGCCACATCGAAATCCAGGTGCTTGGCGACAAGCACGGCAACTGCATTTACCTGAACGAACGCGAATGCTCGATCCAGCGCCGCAACCAGAAGGTCATCGAGGAAGCGCCCTCGCCGCTGCTCGATCCGGAAACCCGCAAGAAGATGGGCGAGCAGGCCGTCGCCCTTGCTAAGGCCGTAAACTATGACAGCGCCGGCACGGTCGAGTTCGTGGCCTCTGGCAAGGACAAGGGCTTCTACTTCCTTGAAATGAATACACGTTTGCAGGTTGAGCATCCGGTGACCGAGATGATCACCGGTATCGACCTCGTCGAGCAGATGTTGCTGTCGGCCTATGGCGAAAAGCTCAAGATCAAGCAGTCGGACGTCAAGATAAACGGCTGGGCCGTCGAAAGCCGTGTTTATGCGGAAGATCCGTACCGAAACTTCCTTCCATCAATCGGCCGCCTCAAGCGTTTCCATCCGCCTACGGAAGGAAAGCTCGGCAAGGGCGAGGTCCGCATGGATAGCGGCGTGCGCGAAGGCGACGAGATCTCGATGTTCTACGACCCGATGATCGCCAAGCTGGTCACGTGGGGCAAGGACCGCGACACCGCGCTCGACGTGCACGGGGAGGCGCTTGACCGGTTCCACATCGAAGGCATCCAGGACAACATCCCGTTCATAGCGGCGGTGATGGACGAGAAGCGCTTCCGCTCCGGCAACATCACCACCGCCTATATCAAGGACGAGTTCCCCGAAGGCTTCAAAGGCGTTGCGCCGACGAAATCCCAGGTGTCTCAACTGGTCTGTTCGGCGGCCTACGTGCATGCCTTTCTCGATCGCCGCGCAGGGCAGATTTCTGGCCGGATCACAGCGCAGGCACTCCGGCGCGATTGGGTTGTCATCCTGGGCGACGCGCACCACGCGGTCACCATCGATATCGGCCAAAGCAATGACGCCCAGATCGTTGTGGACGGAGGAAAGCCGCACAGTCTGGTCACATCATGGACACCGGGAGAACACCTCGTCGCGGGCGTCCTCGATGGTCAGGCCTTTGCAGTCAAGTTCGCTGACAGGACCGAGGGCTACCTCTTTCGTCATCGCGGCGTGGCCCTGCGCGCGCTTGTCTGCACGCCTTACATCGCAGACCTGCATGGCCGCCTGCCGGAAAAACCCAAGGCAGATACCTCCAAGCTGATCATCTCCCCAATGCCGGGACTCGTCGTCTCGATGGAGGTATCGCCCGGTCAGGATGTCCAATCCGGAGAAGCCATCTGCATTATCGAGGCGATGAAGATGCAGAACATCATCCGGGCCGAGGCCGCCGGAAAGGTGAAACAAATCAACGTCAAGGCGGGCGACAGCGTCGCGGCGGATGAAGTGATGGTCGAGCTCTCCTAACGGGCGCTTAACCTTTCGCTAACCGAACGCCCGCGTTATCTTCCCCGCTGACTGTCATTGGCGAAAGCTGGCATGACCGTCATAAACCGCTGGTATGGCATTCTGTCAGTGCTTACCGGTAACAACGCGAATCAGGAGCGTTTCATGGATCTCTTCCTAAGCCCCAACGGGCGCATCGACCAGCCGACATACTGGCGGGGTGTCCTTATCCTTCTTGCAATCAGCATCGCAATCTCGGCCATCTCCGCCTTCGTGAACCCCTTCATCGGGATGCTTGGGATCGTCTTTATCTGGCCATGGATCGCAATCAATGTGAAACGCTTCCACGATTCCGGCAAGTCGGGCTGGCTGACGATCGCGATTGTCGTCGCTGCAATGATCCTGTCGTTTATTCTGGGCGCGATCCTTCCCGGCCTGTTCGGTGTCGACATGCTCGGCCTGCAAGCCGACATGCAGCGTGAGATCGAAGACGTCACATCGGGCGGAGACCCCTCCGAGATGATGTCTGTGATGACCGCCTCCACCCAGCGTATCGCGCAGGCCCAACTTCTTCCGAATATTGTGTCGACCGCCATCGTGACCGGTCTGATTGGGGTCTTGATGGGCGTGATCAACAAGACCGACCAGAACGAAAACAAGTTCGGTCCGGGGCCTTCGGGCTCGACATTCGCCTGAACTGACCCGACTATGGGCGGCCTAACCGAGAGCCGGGGGTTATCCCCGGCTCTTTTTGCTTGCGAGTTTTTATCGTTTATTGATAAAAGCTCACCGCATCCCGACCCTAGAAAGAAGCGCCCCGCCCGATGGATTTGCGATTTGCCCTGCTGGACTCCCGAGGCCGTCTCGCGCCGCGCGATTTCGGCCGGGCGCTGATCCTGTTGACCGGCACGCTGATGTTGATTCAGATCGCGACGGCGCTGATCTCGCCCGGTTTCGACATCCTCCAATATGCCCTCGTCTACCCTTATTTCTGCGTCTTCGGAAAGCGGCTGCATGATGCCGGCCAGACGGCCGGGATATGGGTCGCGCTGGTGATTGCGTATCTCGTCTTTACCCTGACATTCACTGCCATCCTGCTCCCGATCCTGTCGCCTGCTGCTGTCGTCATGCAAAGTGAGTTGCTTGAGCTGATGGTCGAAGGCGGCGTCTCTGCCATGATGACGGCGGTCTCGGAACGGGGCCTTGAACTTGCTCAGGCATCGATCGTGACCTCCGTATCTGCCTTCCTGCTAAGCAGTGCAGCGATCGGCTACCCCGTATTCCGCTTGCGCTCTGATCCTGCTCCCAATCGATATGGGCCAGCGCCCGTCGCCACCTTTCCGCCCCGTTGATCCGTTCCCAGAATGAAAGCGCACATCGCATGACATCGTCCGAGACTGAGATCGATCCCCACAGACCCTGGCTCCGGGATGAACGGGATGATCCGCGCGCCATGAATTGGCCGGCCACGCTGTTCAATCCCTTGGGCGAGACGACCAAGCTGCATTTCAGCCGCGCATGGACGCTGATGTTTATGGGGCGTATAATTCTCTATATCGTTCCGAGTTTCGTGCTGGCGATCCTTGGCATCGCCGGCATGAAGACGGCCGCGTTCAACAAGCCGGTCGACCTGCTGCTGCTGGCTGTGCCGGCCTCGCTCGTGCCGTTCGCCGTGTTCACACTGGTCACCGAATTCACCTCGTTCATCGCGCATCTGCGCCGCTTTGCTGAGGCAAGACGGCCGACATTTCTGGCCGCAATCGTGCTCCTGCCCCTGATGCTCGGGCTGGCCGGATATGCAGGCGGCGTGACAATGGGCAAGGCCCAGTTCCAGGCCATGCAACAGAAGGCTGCCGCCGCCAAAGCCGCCGCCGAGAATCCTGATCCAGCGGCCAAGCCGGCAGGGCCGCCGCCAGAAGCCCGCCGCGGCGGTCAGCGCGGACGTGGCGG
>JBGSVY010000263.1:0-17348 GCA_041752715.1 Hyphomonas sp. | reverse complement strand
ACGCGGCGGTCGCGGTCGCCCCGCAGCCCGAAGCGCCCCCTCAGCCGCGTGAAAGCATCGCGGACATGCACGGCGCCACCTGCACCTGGGGCAAAGTCGTCTCGGCGGGTGTGTCGATCTGGAGCTATACCTGCCCAACGGTCCGCCTCATTGCCGACGAAGCCCTGCCGGGCTTCCAGCGCGAAACCACCGAGGCTGACGGCACAGTGAGCCGCGCGCCGGTGATTCAATTCTTCGCAAAGGCGCCGGAGGCGCCGATCGGCGCGGTTATTGATGCCGTCCGGGTCGCGTCCCCAGGCTCAGAATCCTGCGAGATTGAACCCGGCTCCCATGATGATTTCGTCCTGATGCCCATCGGCGATCAAGCCTTGGCCTATAGCAAGTTCATCAATGGCGAAGCCGAAGAGCCAAGCATGCCCTGCGGCCCGCTCGGCCCGTCGGAGGGCGGAGGCCGGACGTTCCGCGTGCTGGCAGATGCACCGGACAAGGTGGTCATGATCGACTGGGGCACCGAGCCTCCGGTCTATGATCCGGACACAATGCGTGCCGCGAAGTAGGCACTTCGCAGCCGCGTGCGGGGAATGCTGGAGGCAGGGGCAATTCAGGTCTCCAGCGCTCTTCGACGCTAAAAAGTCTGCCTACAGAATAAACTTCGACAAATCCGCATTCCCCGCCAGCGCGCCGACCTTTTCGTCCACATAGGCCGCCGTGATCACGAAGGTCTCGCCGCCGCGTTCCGGCGCGTCGAAGCTGATCTCGTCCAGCAGCCGCTCCAGCACGGTCTGCAGCCGCCGCGCGCCGATGTTCTCCACCGCAGTGTTCACCGCCGCCGCAAGGTCTGCGAGCCGGTCGATGGCGCCATCCTCGAACACCAGAGTCACGTTCTCTGCCGCCATCAGCGCCTCGTATTGCTTGATCAGGCTCGCTTCCGGTTCAACAAGGATCCGCCGCAGGTCGTCGCGCGACAGCGGATCAAGCTCGACCCGGATTGGCAGGCGGCCCTGCAATTCGGGCAGCAGGTCCGATGGCTTCGACACATGAAACGCGCCCGAGGCAATGAACAGGATATGGTCAGTCTTCACCGCCCCGCGTTTGGTTGAAACGGTCGTGCCCTCGATCAAGGGTAAGAGGTCGCGCTGCACGCCCTCGCGGCTCACGTCTGCGCCGCCCCGGTCCTTGCGCGCGGCCACCTTGTCGATCTCGTCGAGGAACACGATGCCGTCTTCCTCGACCGCCAACAGCGCTTCGCGCACCACCTGGTCCTCGTCCACCAGCTTGTCGGCTTCCTCGTCCAGCAGGGGCCGGTAGGCCGCGCTCACCGTCGTGCGCACGCGCTTGGTGCGCCCGCCCATCGCCTTGCCGAGCATTTCGGAGAGATTGATCATGCCCATGCCGCCGCCTTGCCCGGGAATGTCGAGCATCTGCATCGGTCCCGCAGTCTCCGCGAAATCGAGGTCCACGTCCTTGTCGTCCAGTTCACCCGCGCGCAGCTTCGTGCGGAACACTTCCCGCGTTGAGCGCTGAGCTTCAGCCCCCACCAACGCATCAAGCAGGCGCTCCTCGGCCTTGTCCTGCGCCGCCTTCGCGACGCCCGCGCGCTTCTGCTCGCGGATCATGGCGACCGCCGCCTCGACGAGGTCGCGGAGGCTCTGCTCGCCATCCCGCCCCACCTCGCCGACCTCGGGGAACTTCGTCGCTTCGCCCTTCAGGAAGGGCGCATTGGCGAGCCGCGCGAGGCGGCGCGCCACTTCAGTCTTGCCGACGCCGGTCGGGCCAATCATCAGGATATTCTTCGGGGTGATCTCGCGGCGCAGAGCCTCCGGCGCCTGCTTGCGCCGCCAGCGATTGCGCAGCGCGATGGCAACCGCGCGCTTGGCGCCCGACTGGCCGACGATGTGACGGTCGAGTTCGGCAACGATTTCGCGGGGCGTGAGTTCAGACATTCAATCAGCCTCGATAGGGATCAAAATAAGATACAAACCGTTTGGACGGTGTGCCTTTCGTTTGGACGGTTTCTGTAGGGTCAAACGGCCTCGGGCGGAAAGATTCGCGCCGCAAGTCCGGCCTTGGGCAACCGCTTCAGAACCCATCGGCGGGCAGAGTGCCACCCCCCGCCAAGCAGGATGATTCCCGTGCCGAGCAGCAGGGCGGTCGCAATGAACGTCGTCGACCCGCCGCCGCCGAACGCCCCCACGACCGAGCCAAGCGCCAGCCAGAAGCTCAGCAGGCTCGACACGACCAGCGCCCGCCGGTTCAGCGCCAGTGACAACAGGCCGAGCCCCGCAAGGCAGGCGAGCAGGATCATCGCCTCCACCGTGTTCGGCGTGCCGGTCGGCGAGCCCATCACCATCCCGCGCAGTCCCAGGATGATCTGCGGCGCCGCCGCCACGTGCAACCAGAACGCACTGTCACCATCCCGGGTGATCCGGCCGGGGTCCTTCTGGTCAAACCAGATCGCCGCGCCCAGCGTTGCAAGCCCGATGAGAAGCGACAGCAAACCACCGACAATGATGCCGGCATCCCCGAAGAAGCCGGCGAAGGTATACGCTGCTGCTGCAGCAGATACAGCGATCAGGAACATGCAGAAGGGAAGGCGGAAGCGCCACCAGGCGAGCGCTGCCGCCGCGCCGCACCCAATGAACGTGCCGACCCCTGCATTGCCCAACGTTTTCCACGCGCCCATGAAATTGCTGACCGTCTCGGCATTGGCGCCCGTCAGGCCGCTTGCGATCATGCCGAAGGAGAGCCCCGAATAGAGCGTGAAGATCGCGATCGTCGTCATCGTCGGCAGCAGCATCCGGCGGCGACGCCCGAAATACTCAGACAGCAGCCACATCGCAGCCGCCACCGGCATCAGCAGGATGGCGCCATAAATCCCGGCATTGCCGCGCAAGGCGAGGGTTCCGAATTGCGGTCCAAAGAAAAGGCCCGTGATGGCGGTCAACCCGATCGCCAGAATAACAATCCCGATCGTGATAAAGATGTCATTGAAATTATTCAGGAAACGCAGGTTTTCGGTCTGCCCCGTCACGCCGATTTCGGCCGTCTGCGCCCGCGTGCCGAGGAACGCTTCCAGCCGCCCGGCCTGATCGCGGGTGATGATCCCTGCCTCGACCGCCGCCCGCAGGTCCGCGCGATCAAACATCGAGCGTCTCCACCGTGAAATGTCCGTTGGTGTAAACGCAGATATCCGCCGCGATCGCCATCGCCTTGCGCCCGATCACCTCGGCGCTGTCTTCATACTCGTACAGGCCGCGCGCTGCGGCGAGCGCGAAATTGCCGCCTGATCCGATTGCCACGACAGGGTGTTCCGGTTCCAGAACGTCACCGGCGCCCGTGATCACCAACGTCGAGTCCTTGTCGGCAACGATCAGAAGCGCCTCGAGTTTCTGCAAGTAGCGCTCCGTCCGCCAGTCCTTGGCGAGTTCGACGGCCGCGCGCTGGAGTTGCCCGGGAAAGCGCTCCAGTTTCGTTTCCAGTCGCTCGAAGAGCGTGAACGCATCCGCTGTCGCCCCGGCAAAGCCTGCGAGGATCGTGCCCCCTGCAATGCGCCTTACCTTGCGCGCATTGCCCTTCATGATCGTGGCGCCCATCGACACTTGACCGTCGCTCAGCATCACGATCTGGGACGCTTTCCGGACCGCGAGGACAGTCGTTCCATGCCATCCGGGCGAGGCGTCATCAGGGAGATTCATACAAGACTTTTGGCTGATCTGTGGCATCGGTGCAAGCTGCAGGGCTGCGGCTTGCCACCGCGCGCGCAGGCAGTCACATTTCTGTCGCGCAAGGCTTCTAAGGGGAGCGCAGGCGAGGTCAGAGGGAACTCATGCTCCAACAGCTTGGCCACTTGTCCATGGGCTGGCTGATGATCGCTTTGCTGGCGGTCCTCGCGTCGAGCGCGTTTTTTCTGGGCCGGGTTCGCGCTGAGCAGGTTGCAGGTTCATCACCTGTCCGCTCACATTCGCGGCCGAATTATCATGGCTATTTCGTCGCAATTTGTGCCGTTACGCCCGCTGCACTGGCAGCGCTGGTGTTCGGCCTGTTCGGCGACGGGGTCACCCGCTCGGTTCTCGTCAATGAATTGCCAGATGCCTTTGGCTTGCTGAGCGCGACTGAACTCGACACCTACATCGACGCCGTGGCGCAGTCGGCGGCATCCGGTGGCTATTCCGGCGCCGACCGGATCTTTGCCGCAGTGACCAACCGGTACCTTGAGCTGCGCGGCCTCCTGAACAGCGGCGTCATCGGATTTTCGCTACTTGCAGGCGGGATCGGCATGTACCTCGCCCGCCGGCGCGTCTCGCCCCAGTTCCGGGCACGGGCGCGGGTCGACTCGATCCTCGAACTCGGTCTGTTCGTCTGCGCGGCCATCGCGATCGCCACAACAATCGGCATCGTGGCGTCCCTGTTGTTCGAAAGCCTGAAATTCTTCGGGCAGGTGCCGATCACCGAATTCCTGTTCGGCACGCGCTGGAACGCGCAGACAAGCGCCGAGTTTGGCGCCCTGCCACTGTTCTTCGGCACGTTCATGATCGCGCTGATCGCCATGATCATCGCCGCCCCGATCGGCCTTTTTGCAGCGATCTACCTGTCCGAGTATGCCGGGCCCTCCGTGCGCGGCTGGGTCAAGCCCGTGCTCGAAGTGCTCGCCGGCATCCCGACGGTCGTTTATGGCTTCTTCGCCTTGCTGGTGGTCGCGCCTGCTGTGCGCAGCGCGGCGCTCTGGCTGAACGACGCTCTGATCAATCTCGGGCTCGCGAGCGGGCCGGTGCTCGCCGCCCAGCCGACCAGCGCGCTCGCGGCGGGCCTGGTGATGGGCATCATGGTCATCCCCTTTGTCTCGTCCCTGTCGGATGACGTGATCAATGCCGTGCCCCAGACCCTTCGCGATGGTGCCTTCGCGCTCGGCGCGACGAAGTCCGAGACGATCCGCGAAGTGGTTATTCCGGCCGCCTTGCCGGGCATCATCGCGGCGCTGCTGCTGGCGGTCTCGCGGGCGGTGGGCGAAACCATGATCGTGGTCATGGCCGCCGGGAAGGGCGCGCGGATCTCGATGGACCCGACATCCGACCTGACCACCATCACCGTGCAGATCGTGTCCCTGATGACCGGAGAAACCGGCTTCGACGACCCAAAAACGCTTTCCGCTTTCGCGCTCGGGCTTGTCCTGTTCGCCGTGACCCTGATGTTCAACCTCGTCGCCCTGCGCGTCGTGCAGAAATTCCGTGAAAAGTATGACTGACACAGATGCGCGCTCCTTCCGCAACGCGGCTGCGCTCAAGCGGCTGAAGGGCCGGCGCGCGGCAGACGCGCGGTTCAAGTTCTATGGCCGCCTCGCCATCGTGGTCGCGCTCGCTGCCCTCGCGATGTTGCTGGTCTCGGTCGGCACGCAAGCCTTCTCTGCGGCGACCCACCATGTTGTCCGTTACGACATCGAGCTTGATCCAGCCCGCATCGCGCCGGACGGGGCCTCGGCGCCGGAAGACATCTCGAGGAACGTCGAAGGCTTCTACGGCCTCGCGCGCGACAGCTTGCTGGAAACTTTCCCCGAGGCCAACACAATCCCGGCGCAACGCCTGCTGCTTGCCAAGACGCTGACGCGACTCGCGGTGTTGCCCGCGGCCCGCGAGGTCGCTGCACGACCCGAACTGATCGGCAACGCTTACACGCTGACAGCGCCGTTGAACCACGATCTCGATCTCTTTCTCAAGGGCCGCGGCGCCGGCGAGATGCGTGTTGAGATCGGCTCCATCGCAGCTGCCAAAGCGGATGCCGATGGCGAGGTCACCCTGACTGGCCCTGATGCCTTCAAGGCGGTTGTGACGCGCCTTGCGAGCCTGCGCGCCGAGATGGGACCAGCGGCTGACACCCTGTCGGTTCTCGTGACGTCCGGGCGCTCGACGGGCCGCTTGTCCGATATAACAGCGAATACTGCCCGCCTCGACCTGCTCACCGGTGATGCAGCCGATTTTGAGCAGAGCCGCCCTGCGGGACGGATCTTCCGGCTCGCCGAGAGCGAGCGCAATGTCAGCGACCAGCAAATCGCGTGGGTGCTCGCCCTCAAGGATCTCGGGCGCGTCTCGCGTGTCGCCAATACCGGCCTGCTGACCCAGACCGACAGCACCTATCCGGAACTCGCGGGCGGCCTTGCGGCCATTGTCGGCTCGCTGCTGACCATGCTCATCACGGCCTTCGTAGCGGTGCCGATTGGCGTTCTTGCGGCGGTCTACCTCGAAGAATTCGCGCCGAAGAACCGCGTCACTGATCTCATTGAGGTCAACATCAACAATCTCGCTGCCGTGCCCTCGATCGTGTTTGGCCTGCTCGGCGCCGCATTGTTCCTGAACTTCCTCGACATGCCGCGCTCCGCCCCGCTCGTCGGGGGGCTCGTGCTCGCGCTGCTCACCTTCCCGGTGGTGATCATCGCCTCCCGCGCTGCGCTGAAGGCCGTTCCGCCGTCGATCCGCGCAGGCGCGCTCGCTGTCGGCGCATCGAAGATGCAGATCGTGTTTCATCACGTCGTGCCGCTTGCCGCTCCCGGCATCCTGACCGGCGCGATCCTCGGCATGGCGCGCGCCCTTGGCGAGACGGCGCCATTGCTGCTGATCGGCATGGTCGCGTTTGTCGGTGATGTGCCCCGCAGCCCGCTGGACGAGTCGACCGTCCTGCCGGTCCAGATCTTCAGCTGGTCGAACAATGCTGAACGCGCCTGGGAGCCGATGACCGCGGCCCTGATCGTGATCCTGCTTGTCCTGCTGTTGCTGATGAACAGTCTGGTGGTATTCCTCAGAAGCAAGTTTGAACGGAGATGGTGATGGACGGAACGCAACAGGCCGGCGGTCCGGATGTGCTCGGTGATGGGCAGCCGGGCGATGCCGGCACGACGCTCGGCTTTCCGCGCATCGATTGCCGGAACGTGAATGTCTACTATGGAGAAACCCGGGCCATCCACGATGTGTCGATGACCTTTCCAGACCGCGCCGTCACGGCCCTGATCGGGCCTTCGGGCTGTGGCAAGTCGACCTTCCTGCGCTGCCTCAACCGGATGAACGACACCATTGATTCCTGCCGTGTCGAGGGCGAGATCCTGATGGATGGGGACAATATCAACGACAGGGACGTCGATCCGGTCCTCCTGCGCTCGCGTGTCGGGATGGTGTTCCAGAAGCCGAACCCGTTCCCGAAATCGATCTTCGACAACATCGCCTATGGTCCCCGCATCCACGGCTTTGCAAACGGCCGGGAGGACCTCGACAATATCGTCGAGAAGAGCCTCCGCCGGGCGGGCCTTTGGGACGAGGTCAAGGATCGTCTCTCGGCGCCGGGGACCAGCCTTTCCGGCGGCCAGCAGCAAAGACTCTGCATTGCCCGCGCGATTGCCGTCAGCCCGGAAGTCATCCTGATGGACGAGCCCTGTTCGGCGCTCGACCCGGTGGCCACCGCACGCATCGAGGAGCTGATCGACGAATTGCGCAAACGGTACTGTATCGTAATCGTGACCCATTCCATGCAGCAGGCCGCACGCGTGTCGCAGCGCACCGCCTTCTTCCATCTCGGCAATCTCGTCGAGATGGGGGACACCGACCAGATTTTCACAAACCCGCGGGAAAAGCGTACAGAAGATTATATCACCGGCCGCTACGGCTGAAGGAGCCCGCCATGTCAGACCATATCGTTTCGGCCTATTCCGACGAACTTGAGCGCATTACCGCCGATATTGTCCGGATGGGTGGCATCGTCGCCGAGATGATTGAGGATTCCTGCCGCGCCGTGAGCACCAACGACATCGAGATGGCCAAGGCGGTTGTTGCGCGCGATGGCGGTGTGGACACGATTGAAGCGGAAATAGAACGCCAGATCGTCAGCGTCGTTGCGCGGCGTCAGCCGATGGCACATGATCTTCGCCTGATCTTGTCGGCGCTGAAGGTCGCAGGCGAACTCGAGCGGATCGGCGATCTTTCGAAGAATATCGGCAAGCGGGCGCAAAAGCTGGACGATGCCGTTTCGCCGGAGATGCGCAATGGCATCATGCGCATGGCCAAGCCCGTAAAGCGCCAGCTTAACAACGTCCTTGATTCCTATGCCTCGGGCAGCGCGGATATCGCCAAGGATGTCTGGGCGAGCGACGATGAGATCGACCAGCACTATAACTCGCTGTTCCGCGAGATGCTGACCTATTTCATGGAGGACCCGCGCACAATCGGCGTCGGTGCGCACATGCTGTTCATGGCCAAGAATCTCGAGCGCATCGGTGACCATTGCACCAACATCGCCGAATTTGTTTATTTCCAGGCAACTGGCGACTACCTGTCAACGATGGAACGGCCGAAGCTGCAGCAGCTTTGAGCCCGACCGGCGCCACCCGGCGCAAATGCGGAGAGAACTAATGAAGCCCTATGTCCTGGTTGCGGAAGACGAAAGCGCGGTGTCTGAACTGCTGCACTATAATCTCCGCAAGGAAGACTATGATGTCGGCATCGCGTCCGATGGGGAGGAGGCGCTCATCATGATGGACGAGCGCCAGCCGGACCTCCTGCTGCTGGACTGGATGCTGCCAAAGATCAGCGGCATTGAAGTCTGCCGGCGGGTGCGCACCACGGGTGCCAATCCCAATATGCCAATCATCATGCTGACCGCGCGCGGTGAGGAGAGCGACCGGATTCGCGGCCTCGATACTGGCGCTGACGATTATGTCACCAAGCCGTTCTCAACGACCGAACTGATGGCCCGCGTGCGCGCCGTTTTGCGCCGCATCCGTCCGGGGCTGAAGGATGACCGCATCGTGGTCGGCGATATCGAGATCGACCGGGTCGCCCACCGTGTGACACGCGGGCGGTCAGATATTCACCTCGGCCCGACCGAGTTCCGGCTGCTTGACTACTTCATGCAGCATCCGGGGCGCGTGTTTTCGCGCGAGCAATTGCTGAACACGGTCTGGGGCTCGGATGTCTATGTTGAGGCACGGACGGTTGACGTGCACGTTGGCCGCCTGCGCAAGGCGCTGCGCCAGGCCGGCGGCGATGATCCGATCCGCACGGTGCGTTCAGCGGGCTACGCCCTTCGGGTAGACTGAACCTTCGGCCTAGAACAGTTCCGCGAGGAACGTCGCGAGATAAGCGAAGCTGCGCCTGTCGGCATCGGCGTCATACTCGGCTCCG
Source organism: Hyphomonas sp. (assembly GCA_041752715.1). Classification (GTDB taxonomy): domain Bacteria; phylum Pseudomonadota; class Alphaproteobacteria; order Caulobacterales; family Hyphomonadaceae; genus Hyphomonas. Next base: position 8,190 of record JBGSVY010000263.1, on the reverse strand, counting down.
CCTGCGCGATTGTTCGCTTCCCGGGTCGTGAAGGCATGAACCGACCGGCCGTGTGCGTGCAACTGCCAGTCGGCGCCCGCCGCATCGAGTTCCTTCGCGATGGCGAGAACATCCTGCGGGGTCGCCATCGGGTCCTGCCAGCCGTGCTCGATCAGGACCTTCGCTTTGATCGTCGGGCTCGGGAGGTTCTCGGCCGGCCGGAACAGCCCGTGAAACGAAGCGACTCCGAGGAGGTCGTGTCCTGCACGCGCCATGTCCAGCACGCTGAGGCCGCCGAAGCAGAAGCCGATCGCGGCTGACCTCTGCGGATCAACACCAGGCTGAGCCTTCGCGGTCGCGAGGCCGGCAGCGAGGCGCTTCTGCAATTCAGGACGGTTGCCGACCAGCGGATACATCAGCGCCTCGTTCTCCGCCTGGGTGGTGCCGCGCTTGCCCTTTCCGTAAACGTCCATCGCGAAGGCCGCATAACCGAACGTGTCTGCGATCAGCCGGGCCTTCTCTTTCTCATTGTCGCCGAGGCCACCCCAGGCATGCGCCACCGCCACCACCGGCAGATTGGTTTTTCCTGCAGGCGCCACGAAGAAGCCCTCATAGGTTTCGCCATCAATCGTGTAGTCGACCGCGCTCATGGTGTTCTCCTGTTTCTGAACCGCTGCGTCCGATACAGGGCATAATCGCGGGTCGATCAAGGTTTTCCGCGATTAGTATGCGCTTTCTAGACTTCTTCCCTAAATCTGGCGCCATGGATCACCCCCGGAAGGACCTTCCCATGACCAAAGCAAAAGCGAAAACAGCCGGCCGCACGCGTGCCGCACAAGCCGGTAAGGCCGTCGAAGCCCAAACTGCCGAAATGGCGCACAAGATCTGGCTGGCAGGCGTTGGCGCCTACGGCAAGGCCTATGATGCGGCGCTCGCCGGCGCGAGCGCCCTCAACACGCAATCGGCAGATGTGTTTGAAGACCTCGTGAAGCGCGGCAGCGAAATCGAAGACGATATGCGTGCCCGTCTGGCCGCAGACGAGCGCCTCGCGAAAGCTGGCGAGCGTGTTGCCAAGGCTGTCGGTACGGCCCGCGACCTGCAGGCCCAGGCCCGTGACCAGTTCGAAGCCCGCATGGAGCGCATGCGCGACCTGCTGGGCGTGAGCCGGCTCGGCACGGTTGGCGAGAAGATCGCCCGCCGCGTCGACAAGCTCGAGGATGAAGTGGCCGCCGTGGCATCAAAGGCGCGTTCAAAGGTTGCCGATGTCGATCTCAAGGCCCGTCTCGCCCGCCTGACGGCAGAGATCGAAGCTGTTGCCGGCGAAACCGGTGCTGAAGTCGCCAAGACGGCCCGCAAGGCCGCCGCCAAGACGAGCAAGGCCGTGAAGGCCGCAGTTGCCCCGGTTGAGACCACCGCTGCAGATGATTTGACGCAGATCACCGGCGTTGGCCCGGCGATGGCGAAGAAGCTGGCTGCAGCGGGCGTGACGCGTTTTGCGCAGATTGCCGCGATGAAAAAGGCGGAGCTCGAAGCGCTCGACGCCAAGATCGGTGCCCGCGGCCGTGTTCTGCGCGACAACTGGGCGAAGCAGGCGAAAGCCCTCGCGAAGTAATCTGAAGGCCGGCGGGCAGGGTCATCCTGCCTGCCGCTCTCACCTCGCGCTTGCCTCCAGCCGGCGGATCATGCTGGGCAGGGCAAGGGCGCCGGCCTCACCCATGTATGGAACGATCAGGCACATCACCTGGAAGACCGTGCGGTGGATAAGGTCCGGCCCGTCATGGCGGCTCGATGTCAAGGCGTCTCCGGCCAGCCAGAACGTCAGTGTCATGATGATCTGGTCGGCAAGGGCGGGCTTCAGGCGCGGATCGACATCGAGAATGTCGAGGGCTGCAAGATCATCGAGAATGCGCAGGATCGTCCGGCGCTTTTCAGCCACCAGTGCGCGGAAGCGGATGGCGAGATCGGGATAGCGATCCAGCAAGACACCAAGATCGCGATAGAAAAACCGGAAATCGTAGATCTCTTCGAGAAGGATATAAGTATAGACCCAGTTGTCTTCGATCGATGCGACCCCACCCTGCGATCCGCGCAGGATGACCCGCATCTCCTCCTCGAACCGGTCAAACAGGGCCCGGATGATCGCGTCCTTGCCCTTGAAGTGGTAGTAAAGATTACCGGGGCTGATCTCGAGGGCGTTGGCAATATCGACAGCCGTCTGGGGCGCTTCACCTTCAGAATTGAAGAGAAGCAGGCTCACATGAAGGATCCGGTCGCGTGTTTTCATGGGTCGAAGACCAGTTTGACACGGAATTCTCACTATGAAACGAATTTTGCATAAGATTTTACCTGCTTCTCTTTTCTGAAAAGAAAGACAAGATGGTTAAACCGGCGCCGGACCTGTCTCCGGAAAAGACCGGACAGGAGGGATGGACCATGCCGACGCCACAGGACGAAATCGCCCAGAATGCTGCGCAGAGCACGACTGCGCTCAATCCGCTGATGGGGGGCTTCAATCGCGAAGAGCTTGTCGGCGCGGTTGCGATGATGCTGCGATCGACGCTGACCAATCCGGTCACAACGGCCAAGGCGGCGCGCAAGATCACTACCGAGAATGCGCAGATCCTGATCGGCAAGTCACAGCGCAAGGCCGACCCCAAGGACCGCCGCTTCAAGGACCCCGCCTGGGAACACAACCCCTTCTACAAGCGCGGCATGCAAGCCTATCTCGCGACGCAGGAACACCTCCAGGAATGGGTGGCCGAGATCAAGATGTCGGAGCTCGAACATGCCCGCGCGAAGTTCGTGATGGGCATGATCACCGATGCACTGGCGCCAACCAACACGCTGGTGGGCAATCCTGCCGCCACCAAGCGCGTGGTGGACTCCGGCGGCCTCTCGCTGCTGAAGGGCATGAAGAACCTCTACGAAGACCTGACCAAGAATGGCGGGCTGCCCTCGCAGGTCGACAAGCGCCCGTTCAAGGTGGGCGAGAATCTCGCCGTCTCCAAGGGCGCAGTGGTCTGGAAGAACGAGATGCTGGAGCTGATCCAGTACAAACCCACCACCGAAAAGGTCTACAAGACCCCCATCCTCATCATTCCACCTCAGATCAACAAGTTCTATGCGATGGACCTGACGCCGATGACGTCGATGGTGCAGTTCCTGCTGGCCATGGAACAGCAGACGTTCGTCATCTCCTGGCGTAATCCGCGCAAGGAACATCGCAACTGGGGCCTATCGGATTATATCGACAGCCTCGTGCAGGCGACGGAAGTGGTTCGCAAGATCACGAAGTCACCCAAGCTCAACGTTTCGGGCGCCTGTTCGGGCGGGATCACGACAGCGACCTTCGCGAGCCTCCTCGCCGCCGCCGGTGACAAGCGGATCAACGCTATCACCTTCATGGTCTGTGTGCTGAACCCGCAAAAGGAAGACAGCGATATCGGGCAGATCGTTTCTGATGGCAGCCTCGAGATCGCGCGGAAACTGTCCAAGGCGCGGGGCATCCTGAAAGGTGACGATCTCGCCCGTATGTTTGCGTGGATGCGCCCAAACGATCTCATCTGGAATTATGTGGTCAATAACTACCTGATGGGGGAAGATCCGCCCCCCTACGATGTGCTGTTCTGGAACAATGACACGACGAACCTTCCGGCACAGCTGCATTCCGATTACCTGGACGTCGCGCTGCACCAGCCGTTCGACAATCCGGGTACGGTCGATGTGGCGGGGCACAAGGCCGATCTGCGAAAGATCACTGCCGACGCATTTGTCGTTGCAGGGCTTACAGATCATATCACGCCCTGGAAGGCCTGCTACCGCACGCCTGCATTGCTGGGGTCCAAGAATATCGAGTTCATCCTGTCATCGAGCGGACACCTGCAGTCCCTGATCAATCCGCCCGGTAACCCGAAGGCAAAGTACTTCCGCAGCACCCAGATGAAGCCCACGCCTGACGAATGGGCCGCAAGCGCCGAAGAGCACATGGGCTCGTGGTGGCCGCGCTGGGGCGAGTGGCTTAAGGAACGCGCCGGAACGCAAAAGGCTGCGCCACAGGATGTCGGCAATGAAGCCTTTCCGGCGCTTTATGCAGCGCCCGGCCGCTATGTCTTCAACGATTGAACCTGCGATTTTCTCTCCAAGGATTTGACTATGTCTGACTCCCACGCGCCTCAAATCGTCATGCAGGATGTCGGCGGCGTAAAACTTCGCACGGCGGTCTGGCGCGCCCGCAAGGATACCGGCCAGCGGCCGATGATCTTCTTCAACGGCATCGGCGCCAATCTCGAACTGACCCATGGGCTCGGCGCGATGTTTCCCGACCGCGATATCCTGACCTTCGACGTGCCGGGCGTTGGCCTCAGCCCGGTCACGCAATGGCCCTATCGCCACTGGATGCTGGCGCGTTGGGCGCGCAAGCTGCTCGACACCTACGACATGCACGAAGTGGATGTGATGGGCGTGTCCTGGGGCGGCGCGCTGGCACAGCAATTCGCTTTCCAGTATCGCGGAAGGGTCAACAAGCTCATCCTGTGCGCAACCTCCTCCGGCATGACGATGATCCCGGGCCGGCCGGCCTCCCTGTCGAAGATGGTGGATACGCGGCGCTATACCGATCCCGAATTCATGCGCGAAAATTTTGCCAAGCTCTACGGCGACATGGCCGACGATTCGGCAGGCACCCATATCAACAACCTGCTTCCCCCGGACCCGAAGGGCTATCTCTACCAGCTCCTCGCCTTCGCGGGCTGGTCGAGCCTTCCGTTCATCCGTTTCCTGAAAATGCCGACGCTTGTGATGATGGGCGACAAGGACAGCATTGTCCCGCTGGTCAATGGCCAGATCCTGAGCTGGGCCTTGCCGGATTCGCGCCTGTACATTGTCGAAAACGCTGGCCACCTGTTTATCGTGACACGCGCGCAGGAGACGGCCGACGTGATCCTCGATTTTTTGGGTGAGACCGCGGCGGCAGCCAAGGCCGCCTAGTCGTTGATCAGGCGCTCGGCTTCGGTGCGCACAGCGCCGTAGTCGACCTTGCCGGTGCCGAGCACCGGGATCTGTTCTACCTTGAAGACGCGGCGCGGCACGGAAATTTCCGGCACGCCATGCTCCTTGGCCCAGGTCAGGATCGGCGTGCGCGCAGCTTCCGGCGCTTCGCTCAGCAACACGACCTGCTCGCCCTTTTTGGGATCGGGAAGCGTGACAGCCGCGTGCAGGTGATCCGGCCAGACCGCCGCCGCGCAGTTCTCCACCACCGCCAGTGACACCATTTCACCGCCTATCTTGGCGAAGCGCTTGACGCGGCCAAGGATGCGGATCGAGCCGTCTTTCTCGATGTCGACAATATCGCCGGTATCATGCCAGCCACCCGGAAGGCCTTCGATAACGCCTGGATTGGTGGCGCGCAGGTATCCCATCATGATGTTCGGGCCGCGAATCTGCAGGCGCCCCCCCACGGGGATGCCCTCGACCGGCACGAGTTTCGATTCCATGCCGGCCATCAGCCGTCCGACCGTGCCCGGACGATTATGTTCCCACTGGTTGGCCGCGACAACGGGCGCCGCTTCGGTGGCGCCATAGCCTTCCAGGATCTCGATATTGTATTTCTGGCGCACATAGGCGCGTGTCTCGTCCTTGACGCGCTCGGCGCCGCAGACGGCGAGGCGGACCGTGTCGAGATCGCCTTCGGCGCCGGTGCGGGCGTATTGCGAAATGAAGGTGTCCGTGGCGAGCAGGATGGTCGAGCCGCTCTCGCGGATACGCCTGACGATTTCCTTGGGCTGCAGCGGCGAGGGATGGAAAATCACCTTGATGCCGCCGATGATGGGCAGCAGCGCGCCGACCGTCAGGCCGAAACAGTGGAAGGTTGGCAGCGGATTGAACACGATATCCGTGTCCGGACTAAGCCCGATATGCGCGCGGACCTGTTCGATATTGGCCATGATGTTTTCATGGCTGAGGACGACGCCTTTGGGCTCGCCCTCGGTGCCGGACGTGAACAGGACGACAGCTTGCTGCTTGTGGCTGAGCGGCGAGCCTATGAGGGTCGGAAGGGCAGGGCCTAGCAGGGCAGCAATCTTGTTGCCAATCGAGAGGTTTTCGCGAACGTCCTCAAGATAGATGATCTCGACCGACTTGGAGAGTTCCGAAATGAGGTTCTCGAGACCGCCGATTTCCACAAACTTGTGGGCCGTGATCAGGCGTTTGACCTTCGCGGCCCGCATGGCGGCTTTCAGGTTTTTCGACCCCGCGGTGAAATTCAGCATGGCGGGAACGCGGCCATAGGCCGTCAGGGCAAAAAAGCCGATGACGGCGCCGACCCCTGTCGGCAGCATGACGCCGACCGCTTCCCCGCGCTTGGTGCCCTTCTTGAGCGCAGCGCCGAGGCCGAAGGAGGCCCTGATGACCTCCTTGTAGGTCAGGATCCGTTCGTCGCCATCGACCAGAATCGGCTTGTTGGCGCCAAATTCCCGGGATGCGCGCAGGAGCGCGGAAAAAAGGTTTATCCGCGTGCGTTCAGGCCGCCAGGCCAGCGGCGCCGGCACGATCGGCTGGAGGGATTGCTGCATCGGGTTCGCCCTGACTCGTTTCGTCCCAGTGGTGTTTTTGTAACATTCTGTCATCTAGCGTCATGCAAGCAAGCAATATTGCAAGACTGCATATGCAGCCTGCGTGCTGTATGGCTTGCTGAATCAGCAGCGGAGCGCCATTTTGGCGGCAATGGCGAACCTCATCGATCTGAAATCAAATACCCCGCGCCCGCGCCACCCTGAAAAACAGGGGCGGCCGGATACACCTTTGATGCGAAAGCCGGACTGGATTCGCGTCAAGGCGCCGACCTCGCAAGGCTATGCCGACACACGCGAGATTGTGAAATCCATGGGCCTTGTCACGGTCTGCGAGGAAGCCGGCTGCCCGAACATCGGCGAGTGCTGGGACAAGAAGCACGCGACGATGATGATTCTCGGCGATATCTGCACGCGCGCCTGTTCGTTCTGCAACGTGGCAACCGGCAAGCCGACGCCAGGCGTTGATTCGGACGAGCCGCGCCGGGTGGGCGAGGCGGTGGCCGAGATGGGCCTCAGCCATGTGGTCATCACATCGGTGGACCGCGACGACCTGGAAGATGGCGGCGCGATGCACTTCGTCCACACGATCAATTCGATTCGCGAACGCGCCCCGGGCGCCACCATCGAAATCCTGACGCCGGATTTCCTGCGCAAGGATGGCTGGGAGAACCGGGTGATCGACGCGAAGCCCGATGTGTTCAACCATAATCTCGAAACCGTACCGCGCCTCTACCTGACCATCCGTCCGGGTGCGCGCTATTTCCATTCCCTTCGCCTGCTGCAAAAAGTGAAAGACCGCGACCCGTCGCAGTTCACGAAATCAGGCCTGATGGTCGGCCTCGGCGAGACCAAGGAAGAAGTGATGCAGGTGATGGACGACATGCGTTCCGCTGGTGTCGACTTCATCACCATTGGCCAAGACCTGCAGCCCACCCGCAAGCACGCCGCGATTGACCGCTTCGTCACGCCTGACGAGTTCAAGGCCTATGAAGAGATCGCGCGGGCCAAGGGCTTCCTGATGGTCTCGGCCAGCCCGCTCACGCGCTCCAGCCACCATGCAGGCGAGGACTTCGCTCAGCTGCGGGCGGCCCGTGAAGCGCTGCTGGCCGCGCGCAAGTAGGGGATGCCGCGGTTCTCGAAATCGATCCGGGTTCCCTACGGGCCAGCGGACTGTTTTGCCCTGGTGTCGGACATCGCAAAGTATCCGGATTTTATCCGCTGGATCACGGCCATGCGCGTATCCGGGCAACGCGAGCTACAACCCGGCGTCACCGAATGCCAGGGCGAGGCGATGGTCGGCTTCAAGGGGTTCACCGAACGCTTCACCACGCAGGTGGTGGCCGATGAGCCGGCCGCTCGGGTGACGGCGTCGCTGGTGCGCGGCCCGTTCCGGAAACTGTTCGCCGAATGGCGGATATTCGAAAGCGTTGGTGGCACCACCGATATTTCCCTCGAGATCGATTACGAGTTCCGCAACCCGGTCATCGGCTTCCTGGCTGCGGCGAACCATGACCTGGCAGTGGACCGGATCCTGAATGCGTTTCTGGTTGAAGCGCAGCGGCGATACTCGAAGCCTCTCCCCTGACACCTCTCATCCCCGCCTTCGCCGGGGTGAGCGGCAGGAAATGCCTAACGCATCTGC
>JBGSVY010000262.1:0-3403 GCA_041752715.1 Hyphomonas sp. | reverse complement strand
GAGGCGGCGGTCGAAGCGCGGATCGGCGCCGAAGCGCTCGCAGCCTGGGACCGGGAGGCGCGTGTGCCGGACGGCTGGCTGGCCGATCCGGTGTCCATCCGGGTGTCCTGGCGGAGGCTGATCAAAAGCGCCGCTGCGCTGCCGGAAGCGGCGAATGCGCTGGTCGTGACCAGCAACGGGATCGCCCGCTTCCTCCCCGATGTCGCGGACGGCACACCTGACGGGATGGAGCGCAAGTTGAAGACCGGCGCGTGGGGAGAAGTCATCGTGTCGGTGCAGCGGGCATGGATCGCGTCATGGAATCTGATGCCCTGATCAGGCGACGTCCCGCGTGCCAAGGCCGACTGATTCCGGTCCGCCGATCGGCAGGATGAAGGCCACCGTCGTGCCCTCGCCATAGACCGAGGAGAGGCTCATGCGCCCGCCATGCATCTCGGCGAAGGATTTGGTGAGCGCAAGGCCTAGGCCCGTACCATCGGTGTTGCGGTCGCGCGAACTCGACACCTGTTCGAAGGGCTGCGCGAGGCGCGGCAGGTCTTCGGCCGGGATGCCGATGCCAGTGTCGGTCACCGCGAAGTAGATCTCCGGGCCGCGCTGTTCGACGGTGACGGTGATCTTCCCGCCGGGATCAGTGAATTTCAACGCGTTCGAGACAAGGTTCAGCACCATCTGCCGGATGGCGCGGTGGTCGGCATCGATATCGGGCAGGCGCGGGTGGGCCTCCAGATTGAGCTCGATATTCTTTTCTTCCGCCTTGCGCCGGATCATGCGCATCGCGGCATCGACCGGGTCGACCGGGTCGATCGGCTGTGTACTGATTGTCATCTTGCCGGCCTCGATCTTGGCCATGTCGAGGATGTCGTTGATCATGTCGAGCAGGTGCTGTCCGGACGTGAGGATGTCGCGTGCGTAGTCCTTGTAGATGGGATCGCCGAGCGGCCCGCGCAGCTCGGTCACCATGATGTCTGAAAAGCCGATGATGGCATTGAGCGGCGTGCGCAGCTCGTGGCTCATGTTGGCAAGGAAGGCGGACTTGGTGTGGGCGGCGTGTTCGGCCTTGGCCTTTTCCTCGGAATACTTGCGCGACAGTTCGCTCGCCCGGCCTTCGGAGCGCTCAAGATCGAGCACGGCGCGCTTCATGCGCTCCTTCTGTTTCTTCAGTTCTTCCTCGTTGCGCACGTTCTCGGTGACATCGACGCCGACCGTGATGAGGCCGCCATCCGGTGTCGAGCGTTCGACCGTCTTCAGCCAGCGGCCATTGCGCAGGGCGATCAGCATCGTGCGGGCGTCTTCGGCCGACTGGCGTTCGAGCAGCACGGCGCCCGCCCGGGCGATCAGCACGGTTTCGCGTCCCATGCCGGGACGCAGCGTATCCTGCAGGCCGAAATCGAGGGCAAAGGCGCGGTTCCAGTAAAGCAGGCGCTGGCGCTGGTCCCACAGCGCGAAGGGTCCGTTGAAGCCCTCGATCGCGGCCCGCAGGCGCCGCTCGGCCGCCTTGACGCGGTCTTCCGATTGCTTTCGTTCGGTGATGTCCAGCAGGATGCCACCGAACACGCTTCCTCCGCCGCCAGGATCCTCTGATGCACTTCCGCGCATTTCAAGCCACCTGAGGGGCGCCATTGACGTTGCAAATGTGAGGTGAATCCATCCAATGGACCGCGCCTTGGTAAAACCCTCCCGCACGCGCCCATGATTGTCGGGCGCCACGTATTCGAGCAGGTCTTCCAGCGAGATTATACCGGCGCGTTGCATCCCAAGCAGCTCAGCGGCGCCTTCACTGAGATAGAGACTCGATGCATCGACCGGACATTCCCAATACCCCGCCCGCGCACCGCGCATGACAAGGCTGAGGATGCGATCTGACTCTTCGTTTCGGGTCTCCTGGACGATCACTTGTGTCTGATGCTTCGAAAGCCGGCTGCCGAGACCGAAGATCGCCAATGCAGGCGCAGCGAGCAGCAGGGAGAAGATCAGGAAGCGGACGAGATCATTCAATGTGAGCAAAGGCGCGGGCACGGTGACACAGGCCGCCATATCGCTGCGGGCGACCGGTGCACAAGCCGACGCCGCCCGTCCCCCTGGCCCCCCGGAAATATGGGAGCCGGACACAGGGATGGCATCTGCCGCATCGGCGAAGGCCGGGTTGCCGAGCCCAAAGCCGACCGTATCGGTCCGCAGGGTGATTCTCGCGTCTTCGCGCGCGATGCCGATGATCTCGTCTACTGGCGCAAGGGCGATCGTGAAAGACCCGTCGTCTGATGCCATGCCGACGACAAGGTCGCCCTGCGGCGACAATCCGATACGACTGGTCTCGCCTTCGGTGCCCGCAATCGCCGCTGCGGCGTCGCCGAGTCGCGTGCCGGGTGCAGACTGCGCCGCATCCCGCAACGAAACGATGGCGTCGATGGCCCGCGTCGTCCCCGCCGCTTCGGATCGCGAGATGCCGGCCACATCGACAACGCCGATCATGGCGGAAGCCAGCTCAGCCCGCGCCGATATCCGCGCGGCGATGGCGCGTGCCTCGGACTGGATAAGTCCGAGGTGCGCGATTTCAGCGCTCTGGCGCTCTTCCCAGGCCTTAAGACCGAGTCCTCCCGCCATAAGCGCGAGGATCGAAACGATAAGAACCAACATCCGGCGCGTCGAGGCAGCCGCTGCCCGGTCGTCGGGCATTGCGTGGCCGGCTGGCGAGGGGCCGTCGAGTTTCGTCAAGCATCGCCCTTGAGTTCAGACCAGCGGGCGCAATCCCGCGATCTTCTTCTCCGGCTCAAACATTGACCTATGGTTAATACTTCTGCGCGCAGCCTTAACCTTGATCATGGAGGGTGCCGAGCGCCCGCGCGACTATATCGCCGGCATTGGGTGACAGCCCGGCCGCCTGCAGCCTGCGCAGCGCTGCCTGAGCCTCCGCTTTTGCACGCGGCTCCAGTAATCGCCATTGTTCGTAGGCCGTCACAAGCCGGGCGCTCAGGGCCGGGTTGGCCGTGTCGGCAGCGAGGATCGTCGCCTCGATTGCGCGGTATCCCGACCCATCCGGTGCATGGAACGCACCGAGATTTTGCACAGCGAAGGCAGAAATCACGGCCCGCACGCGATTTGGATTGCGAATTTCGAAAGCTGGATGGGCCGTCAAGCGCGCAATATCGCTTGCCTCGCCGGTCGCTGCCTGCACCGAGAACCACTTGTCCATGACCAGCGCGTTGTGCTGCCAATCGGCCTCGAATCGGGCCAGGGCCGCCATGCGTTCGTCCCCATTGAGGCCGCACAGCGCCCGCAGCGTCGCGAGCCGTTCGGTCATGTCGGGTGCGGCCTCGAAGATCGCCAGCAACTGTCGCGGCGCATCGGCATTCGCCGCAGCCCCGAGCAAGGTGATCGCTGCTGCCCGCAGCGCCCGGATGCCGGC
>JBGSVY010000261.1:0-9520 GCA_041752715.1 Hyphomonas sp. | reverse complement strand
CCGCCCCGGCCACAGCCGCCGCCGCGACAGACAGTTTCACGGTCACGGCCACGCCGGTCATCGCGGCAGAGCAGCCCTGGGGCATGGCCTTCCTGCCCGATGGCGGCCTGTTGTTCACTGAAAAGGAAGGCGGCCTCAAATATGCCGCGCCGGGGGCGGCGACCGGCACGCCGGTTTCCGGCCTGCCGCAAGCCTATACCGCGCGCCAGGCGGGGTATCTCGGCCTGACGCTGGCGCCAGATTTTGCCACCAGCCGGATGGTCTATGTGGCCCTCTCGGAGGGCACCGATGCCGCCAACTCGACCATCGTTGTGCGCGGGCGCTTGTCGGACACGAACGATGCGCTGGAAGCGCCTGAAACGATCTTCACAGCGGACCGGCGCGACACGCCCGTCCACTATGGCGCGCGCCTTGCCTTTGCGGCCGATGGAACGCTGTTTGTCACCCTCGGCGATGGCTTCAAGTATATGGACAAGGCGCAGGACACGACGATCACGCATGGCAAGATCGTGCGCATCAATGCCGATGGGTCGATCCCGGCGGATAATCCGTTTGCGGATGGCACGGGCGGCCATCCAGCGGTCTGGTCCTACGGCCACCGCAACGTGCAGGGCCTCGCCTTTGCGCCCGATGGCGCGCTGTGGGCCACCGAGCACGGGCCGAAGGGCGGCGACGAGCTGAACCTCATCACGCCGGGCACCAATTATGGCTGGCCGAAAATCACCTATGGCGTGAACTATGACGGCACGATCATCACGCGGCAGACCGAGGCCGAGGGCATGGCCCAGCCGGCAACCCACTGGGTGCCGTCGATTGCGCCTTCGGGCCTCGCCTTCCTGACGAGCGATGTCTATCCGGGCTGGAAGGGCGACCTGTTTGCCGGCGGCATGAACGGGCCGGCCGGGCTCGTGCTGGTGCGTATCGACATGCAGGAAGGCAAGGTGAATGGCACCGAGGATCTGCTGAAGGGCCAGATGTCGGTGCGCGATGTTGTGCAGGGCCCCGACGGCCACCTCTATCTCGCCAGCAAGGATTTCGACGGCATCTTCCGGCTGGACGTGGCGCCCTGAAGGGGCGGCCCGCACGGGCGCATCCACGACGGCTGCACTCTCCCCTCGACGCCGCGCACCCTTCGGTTACAGTTGATGTGACCGGGGCAGGCGTGCGGGTGAGGCATGGCGGAAGCGCAGACCAAGGAGCAACGCGAAGCCGCCTGGTGGGATGCCTGGTGGAAGTGGGACTATTCCTGGGAAGGGCTCGCGAAGAAACCACTGCAAGGGTGGGTCGTCGCGGAGGGTTACCTGCGCGAAGCGGCGACGGGGCGCGTCTATGGGCAGCCTTCGCTTGAGGCCATGGCGGCCATGTCGGGCGCGCCGGCGACCCTTCGTGACTACTGGCGTGCTGACCCAGCGACTGGAAGGCTGCGCTCTGACGAGGAGATGGAGGCCGAGCTGGTCGCGATGGTTGGCGAACCTGTGTTTCATCGGGTGCACCTTCCCCTCTTGTTTGAGAGTGGCCAACAGACTGGCAAAAAGAACTGGCCAGATGACGCCCTTGATGCGTACGTCACGCCCCGACTCCTGATTGCGGATGAAACGAAGTGGGATTTCGTCTTGACTTCGCGACGGATGGTAGGTTCCGACTTCCGCGCGCAATTTCAGGGCGGTGTCTGGCTGCGAGCAGGCAAGCACCCAAACGTTAAGGTGCATCCTATCCGCGCAAGGTATGGAGATGCTTTCTTCTCAAGAAACGCTAGCTTCAGCGGTAGTATCTTCGAAGAGAACACACGTTTTGATCGAGCGATGTTTGCCGGCTACGCGAGGTTCAACAACGTGGTATTTGCCGGTGACGTCTCGTTCAGCGAGGTTTCATTCGTTGGCGAAGCCGAATTGATAGACTCAGAGTTCGTCGGTGGCGCCCGCCTAAACACTGTCTCTTTCTGGAGCGATGCGCGATTCACACGAGCTAGGTTTTTGGGATTTGTCCACTTTTTCAATGCCACATTCCAAGGTCGAGCGAGCTTCGAAGACGCTGAGTTCAGCGACGAGGCGAGGTTTGTAGAAGCCAAGTTTTTCGAGAACGCGGTTTTCAAAAGAGCAAAACCCGCGAAGGACGCTGTCTTCAAGGGAGCCGAATTCAGGAAAGAAACATCGATGGAGGGCGTGAGGTTCGGCGGGTCGGCAGTGTTCGACGACGCAACATTTTGCGGCCCTGCACATTTCACGGGATGCACCTTCTTTGCTCGATCTAACTTTCAAAGGGCGGGTTTTCGAGACATCGGTTGGTTTGACAACGTCACTTTCCATGATGTCCTGAATTTTCAAGTTGCGACATTTGATCGGCTCGCGTCCTTTTCAGGATTAACTTGGCCGATCGAAGTTCGCGACTGGCACGGCGCATTCAACCAAACGGAGTTCCGGGGATCGCTGAATTTATCCGGCACCCCCCTCCAATGTTTTGCTGCGTTTGATGGTGCGGCCTTGGTGCGAGGGTTGAAGTTTGATGAAACAACTGAGCGAGCGGCACGTGACAGGTTCCGATTTGAAAGGGATGGCGCTTTTGCGGCGGCCGCCATCGATGTGGCAGTGTTCAAGCTTGAGGAAGCCGAGCGACGACGCAGAGTGGCCGAAGCGGAAAACGTACCTGCCAAGTCCATTGCGCGTGCCGAAGTTAATGCCCATTTGGCCGATCAGCGCGAAAAGCGCTTGGGAGAGCTTGAGCGAGGTTGCCGCGTGCTCAAACAGACGATGGAACAAGCCTCGAATAAATCACGCGAGCATCTCTTCTATCGCTTCGAACTTCAGGCGCGTCGTGCGCAAAGGAATCTTCCGCTAGGAGAGAAAACGTTCTCCTGGCTCTATGCGATGTCCTCCGACTATGGTGCGTCGATGTGGCGGCCGTTTGCGGCGCTGGCGGTGCTGATCGCGGCGTTTGCGGGCGTGTTCTATGGCTGGGGCTATGGGTTCGACCCGGCGGCACTCAAGGCCGATGGCTGGAACGGCCTCTTCCAGGCGCTGGACCTTTCGTGGAGCAACGTTTTCAAGCCGCTTTCGGCACTGTCGACCGAGAATGATTTCCGGGACAAGAATGCGCTGGCGTTCCGTCTGCTCTATAACGATGCAGGCGGGGTCGATGGGCAGGGCTTTGCGGTGCGGGCGGTGTCGACCTTGCAGTCGCTGCTGGCGCTGGTGCTGGCCTTCCTGTTTGCGCTCGCCGTGCGGCGGCGGTTCCAGATCAGCTGACGGGTTGCGCTGTGGTGGCGGGCGGCTAGGGTTGGGGGCACGTTGGCCAAGTGACTCGCGAGGGCTGGAAACTGTATGAGTGCCGGGTTGGTCCTGCCGGATAGCCTCAACGTGGCCACCGCTGCGGCGGGCGAAGCGGTGATGGAGGTGGTGCGCGCGGCGCAGGCCGAACTTGGCTCGCCCGATGCGTTCTGGCAGCTCGGCGCGATGGTGGTGGCCGCGGGGCTGAGCTTCGTGCTGTCGCGCTATCCGTGCGGGCAGTTGCGCGCGGCGGCCGAAGCCCGTGGGCGGATCGATCTCATTTTCCTCGGGTATATCTCGCTTGCCAAGATCCTCTGGCCGGTCTTTGCGGTGATCCTGATCGGGCTTGCGGCTTCCGCCTTCGAGGCGCTGGGCCTGCGAAACCATACGCTACGCGTCGGGGCGAGCCTGCTGGCGGCATGGATCATCGTCCGCATCCTGACGGCCAATATGCGCAAGGGGTTCTGGTCGACCGCGATCACCTGGACGGGCTTCCTGATTGCGGCGCTCTACGTGCTCGGCTGGATTGCGCCTGTCACACGGGCGCTTGATGGCATCCGCCTGCCGCTCGGCGCCGAGGGCGTGTCGCTCCTGCGCATCATTACCAGCCTGACGTTGGCGGCGCTGGCGCTGTGGGCCGGGCGCGTGATCGGCGATCTCTTGCAGTCTCAGATCAGGAGTTCGCAAACGCTGCCCGCCTCGATGTCGGGCCTGCTTGGCCAGTCGGTGCGGATCGGCCTGTTCATCGTGGCGGTGATTGCGGCGCTGACGTTCCTTGGGGTCAATCTCGGGGCGCTGACCTTCTTCTCCGGCGCCCTCGGCGTCGGCATCGGCTTCGGCCTGCAATCGGTGTTCTCGAACTTCATTGCGGGCGTCATCCTGCTGATGGAAAAGTCGCTGAAGATCGGCGACTTCATCGAGTTGCAGGGCGGGCTGTCGGGCGCCGTGAAGGAGATCAACTTCCGCTCGACGCTGCTGACCACCAACGACAATATCGACATCATCGTGCCGAACGAGGCCTTCATCAAGGCGCAGGTGATCAACTGGACGAAGACCGAGACCAAGCGGCGGATCCACGTTCCGTTCGGCGTCGCCTATGGCACCGACAAGGAAATCGTGCGCAAGGCGGGGCTGGAGGCGGCGGCGAGTGTGCGCTGGACTTTTGACGACAAGGGCGAGCGCACGCCGCAGGTCTGGCTCGTCAGGTTTGCCGACTCGCGGCTCGAGTTCGAGCTGATCGTCTGGCTGACGGATGAGGCGGTCATGCGACCGCAGGTCGTGATGGCGGACTATACCTGGGCGGTGCATTCCGCGCTTGAGCGCCACGGCATCCATATCCCCTTCCCGCAGCGCGACCTGCACGTGAAGACGGCAGAGACGCTCCGCGTGCGGATCGAGCCCGGGGAGTAGGCCACCTTCGCCGGTGTTACGCGCAAGGTTCGCCCGCCGCGATCATGGCTGAAGGCCATGGTTGCAACCAAGCTGGGGAGGCAGGGCGCGAACCATGGCCGCCGCTTTCTCCGTGGCGCCTGGATCGAAGGCATACAAATAGGCGTGGAGTTCCTGATGGTCGATACGCTCGATACGATGGCCGACGACGTCAGCCGCGTAAACGAGCACAACATCTTCCTGTGGCGGCGGCCCGGCTGCCGGCTGGGGGTGCGCGTGAACGATCCATGCGCGCGGCTGGGCGCTGATGCTCACGACATCCGCAAGGACGCACCCAACAGTGTTGCTTCGCATTTCTCGCCCCTCGATAATCTGTGCATCCTGCAAACCTGTGGAGCCTGCATAATAGCGGAAGGCGGGCAATCCGCTGAAATTTACGTAGATGGGCTCATCCTTTTCGCGATGGTCTGCAACCCGGTTGAGGAGGGGCCTGATATCCTCAGCGCCAAACGGCACGGAATAAAAATTGAACGCGCCCCAAAGCGTCTGCAGGGATCCTGCAAGCAGCAGACAAGCGAGCATGGCGGCCGCGATGACCTTCTTCTGGACACCGCCGTAGACGGCATCGATGCCAAAACCAATGAAGACAAATAACGCGGGCAAGGTGAAGAGGATCAGCCTGTCCCGGGGGGGATAAAGGTCGAGCAGCGAGGTTGCGAAGGCCAAGATCACGGGGGCGATGAGCGCGAGGCCGAAGAGCCAATTCCTCCGAAACGCAATGACCGCTCCGAGCGAACATGCGACGATTGCAGGCCAACGTGACTCGACGCCGAACGCGTAGTCGAAGATCCGAACGACCGCGAAGAGGTACCATTTCAGATCGTCCATGCTGGTCGGCGGGAATGGCGCGAAGGCGTCGCTCCAATACCCCTGCATGAAGTCCACCACGTTGTTCTGGCTGTGGAGCGATGTTCTCAGAAAGAGCCAGGCAAACACGCCCAGCCACGAGGCGCCGACCAGGACCAGTCCGGCCAGGTTGCGCCATCGATGCGCGAACGCTTCGCGTAAGGCGAGGGCGATGCCACAGCCAGCCAGGATGAAGGCGGCCGCGAGTGACAGCATGATGGCCAAGACGCCACCCGCGGCGAGCGCAGCGACGTTCCGGGCGGAGAGCGCCACGTTGCCGAACATGTATCGGGACATCATTGCGATCGAGGCCACCGCCACGAACGCGTCGATGCCATACGGCTTCACCTCCGCGGTGTAGCGCACAAGCTCGGGCGACAAGGCAAAGAGCGCGACGGCGATCAGCGACCCCGCCGTGCCGAGCATGTGACGCATCGCGAAAGCAAAGAGCGCGAGTGCCGCGATGCCCGCAGCGAGCTGAGGCAGCCGCAGGACAAGGTCCGAATGGCCGATAAACAAATAAGCGGCGCGTTCGACAAACAGCCAACCGATTGGCGCCATCTGCATTTCATCGAGCGGCTGCAGCAGGCCCGCCCAGTCTCGGCCAACAATGGAATTTGCGACCATTGCCTCGTCGAGCCAAAGCGAACGGCCGCCGAGCCAGTGCCAGAGCCGCAACACCACGCCGATCAAGACCAGCGCAGACATTGCCCGTAGGGACGGACTGCCAAAAGTGGCGCGCCACGCATTCGGCACAGCGAACGATCTTGTCATGTTCATGGATGCGCAGCCTGACGTGCCCAACGCTCTCAGCCAGAGATAGGACGCTAGCACGGAGCGGAGCACGATCCTAGTCTTGCAACCTGAACCTGAGCGGAATTGATCGTGACTGCCTGTGTTTTCGGCGTTCGCATCCTGGCGGGGCTTCGCTCGCTGGCATGGGGCCGTTTAGCCCTCCGCGGAGGCGCTGGCGTATGCGGACGAACCAGACTGTGAGGGCGTGATCCCGACCTATCCCATAGCCGGTAACCGGAGCGAAAGGCGGCAGATAGGAGGGGCCAGCGCGGCCCTGGTTCGAACCTTCGTTTCCGGACCGCTCGTCCTAGTTGAGCGTCTTGGCAAACCGCCGGGCGAAGCGCGAGGAGGCACGGCTGGCATCGTCCCATGTCGTTATGCCGGCATAGCGGATGTCTGTTTCGTACCAGTCATAAGTGAGCTCACCGACAGGGTTGCCGGCGGCATCATAGGCGATCGCCGAGACGTCCATGCCGCCGATGCTGACGGAGCGGAACGTATCAAGACCCGGCGTGTCCCCGGCCTGTTTGAAGGTCGGACGGGACGGCTTGGCATCGAGGATGGTGACATCGACACGGGCGACATCGACGCCGGCGCGGTCAAGTTCGCGGGTCAGGTCACGGGTGATGCGGTGCGTGAGGTACTCGCCTTCGCGCAGGCCATAGTCGGACTCGAGCTTCTCGGCGAATTTTTCGCCAAAGCTGACGGCAATTTCGGCGGCCGATGCGGCAGGCACAACAGCAAGCGCGACGAGGGCGATCAGGGCGGATTTCATGGCGGTCTCCTTCGAGAACTGTTCGATCTTCTTAACATGGGTCCGCCCGCGTCAGAAGTCACGCGCCCGTGAACCGGCCTAGACCGTATCCACGAGCACCAGCTCGGCCGGGGCGACGCCCTCGAAGGTCAGCGTCTCGCCGCCGGTGATGGCTGCGCCGTCGCGGGTTTTCAGCGTCTTGCCGTTGAGGATCACCTCGCCATCGGCAATCACGACATAGCCATGCCGGCCGGGCGCGATCGTGTGGGTCAGCGTTTCGCCAGGCTTCAGCGTGGCGCCCATGACCTTTGCATCCTGGTTGATCGGCAGGCTGCCATCTTCTCCGGTACCGGAGGCAAAGACAGCCCATTGGCCGGACCGGTCGCCTTTCGGGAACTGGCGCGCACCCCAGCTCGGCTTGCCGCCGCGGATGCGGGGCATGATCCAGAGCTGGAAGAGTTCAGTCACCTGGTCCTCGGCATTCCATTCGGAATGCTGGATGCCGGACCCGGCGCTCATCACCTGCACGTCGCCGGCCTCGGTGCGGCCTGAATTGCCGAGCGAGTCCTTGTGCGAGATCGCGCCCTTGCGGACATAGGTGATGATTTCCATCGAGTCGTGGCCATGGGGCGGAAAGCCGGTGCGCGGCTGGATCTCATCATCATTCCAGACGCGCAGCGCGCCGACATTCATCCGGGCGGGGTCGTGATAGCCGGAGAAGGAGAAATGGTAGTGGGCGTTCAGCCAGTCATTGCGGAACCGGCCGAGCTTGTCGAAGGGGCGGATGTCGATCATCGCGGGGTCTCCTGTAGCGGTTTTGTATTGCGCTGAATATGGGGCCTGGCAGGCCTCGCGAAAGACGAGCGGGCTGATAGCAGTCATGCGGGGGGCGCATGAATGGCGCCCTGGTCCTTCAACAGGCTCAGGATGAGGGCTTTCCCGTGCACCCATCCCCTCCTACGCCTCACCCTGAGCTTGTCGAAGGGCGAGGCGGTGCGCCCCTAAATCTCCTCCCCGTCTCCAGCCGAACGAATCTGCCGGTTGCGGGAGAGGCCGGGCAGCGCGTCCCACTCGCTCCGGATGACCGCTTCCTTCTTGGCGCGTGACCACCCCTTGAGTTGGCGCTCGAAACTGATCGCCTCGGTGATCAATTGGAACTCTCCGGCCCACATCAGGGCCACGGGCCGTCGCTTGAACGTGTAGGCTTTGGGATCGAGGCCTGCATTGTGGCTGTCCACGCGGGCCATCACATCAGGTCCGCGATGACTGCCGACATAGTAGACGCCGTCGCTGCACCGCAGGATGTAGACCCATGCGACGGCTGCGCCGTGGTTCATGCTTATACCCTGCCGGGATTGAAGTTGAGCTTGGACTCTTTCCACAACCATCAGTGCATTCGCCCTCGTCCTTCGACAAGCTCAGGATGAGGGCTTCCTTTAGCTGCGGCGCGCTGGTGGGACGTCCTTCGACAAGCTCAGGATGAGGGCTTCCCTTAGCTGCGGCGCGTTGGTGGGCGGTCCTTCGACAGGCTCAGGATGAGGGCATTCCCGTGCAGCCATACCCTCCTAGGCCTCACCCTGAACGCGTCGAATGGCGAAGCGGCGCTTGTCGCGACTCGCGAGACTCGTCACAACACCTCGATGACCTCTTCTTCCCCAACCCTTGCAGATGCATCTGCGCTGCTGAAGCGCGTCTATGGTTTTGAGGCGTTTCGTGGCCTTCAGGCGGATGTGATCGGCGATGTGCTGGCCGGGCGGGATGCGCTGGCGGTGTTGCCGACGGGGGGCGGCAAGTCGCTCTGCTACCAGATCCCGGCGCTGCTGCGCGAGGGATGCGGGATTGTTGTCTCGCCGCTGATCGCGCTGATGGCCGACCAGGTGGACGCGCTGAAGCTGGCGGGGGTGCGCGCCGAACGGCTCGACTCATCGATGGATTTCACGGCGCGAGCGATGGCCATCGAGGCGGCCGAGCGCCGCGAGATGGATTTGCTTTATGTCTCGCCCGAAGGGCTCGGCACGGGGCTTGCCGAACGCCTCGCGCGGATGAAGGTGTCGATCCTCGCGGTGGATGAGGCGCACTGCGTTAGCCAGTGGGGGCATGATTTCAGGCCTGACTATCGCGCGCTTGGGCGCATGAAGGCACTGTTTGCTGGCGTGCCCCGGCTTGCGGTGACGGCAACGGCGGATGCGCGGACGCGGGCGGATATCCTCGCCCAGCTCGATCTCACAGACCCGGCGGTGCATGTCGCAAGCTTTGACCGGCCGAACCTTATCCTCAGCGCCGAGCCGAAGGCAGCCAACCGCACGGCGCGGGTGGTGCAGCTGGTGAAGGCGCGGGGCGGCGTGTCGGGGATTGTCTATGCGGCGACCCGCAAGGCGACCGAGGATGTGGCCGAGGCGTTGGAGAAAGCGGG
>JBGSVY010000260.1:0-2857 GCA_041752715.1 Hyphomonas sp. | reverse complement strand
CTTCGCGCACGCGCCGCGCGCAGTACGAACCCGGAAACACCGTAGCCCTTGCCTGGTCCGGACGCCTCGAGGACCAGCTTGGCCGGTTTGATGTGGCCGAGGCGCGCCGCGAACGGGCCTCACGCCTGCTCGAAGACGCCGGCGCCTTGTCTGCGATTGCCTCGGTCACAGCGATCCTGCGCGCCGTGCTCAATGAGGGCGATGCGGCAGGGTCTGACCTTTTCGAGGCGACGAGCGTGCTGCTCGATGAACTCGGCGCGCCGGATGTCTGGCCGGCGCTCTATGTACGCTGGGAACTTGGCCTTCTCTCGGCGCTGGGCTTCGGGCTCGACCTTTCCGAATGCGCGCTGACGGGCGCCAATGACGGCCTGACGCATGTCTCGCCAAAGACCGGCCGGGCGGTGCGCGGATCGGAAGCCGAGGACTACCTCGCGCGCCTTCTGCGCCTGCCGCCCTTCCTTGTCAGTAGCGACGCGCCGCTGGGCGCGGGCGACATCCAGGCCGGTCTCGCGCTGACCGGCCACTTCCTCGAAACGCGGCTGCTGACAGCGGTCAATCGCGGCCTGCCGCCGGAACGCGAGCGGATGGTGCGCCGGATCGGCGACCGGTAGGGCCATTTCAAGCCTTCGCGCCCGGGCGTGCACCAGTGGCAGCATACCAGCGCGCGACGTTCTTCATCTCCGGGTTCAGCGGCTGGCCGACGGCATTGCCGAAAGCGAGGAAGCAGAACAGCAGGATGTCGGCCAGCGTGAACGTGTCGCCCGCCACAAAGGGGCGCGTTGCGAGCTGGCCGTCGATGAAGGCGAGGCCGTCCTGCGCCTTGGCCTTCAGGCCGGCGGCGGCTTCCGGCAGGCAGCGCATGCGCGCCTCGAACATCGGCAGGCCCTCGGAATAGCGAAAGCCGTTCGCCAGCGGTTCGGCGATGTTGAGGTCCACCCAGCGGGTCCACCGGCGGGTCTGGGCGCGCTGTTCCGGCGTTTTGCCGATCAGGCTGTCGCCCGGATACGTCTCGTCGAGATATTCGCAGATCGCGGTGATCTCGGTGATGACTGATCCATCATCCAGCACGAGCGCGGGGGATTGGCCCGCTGGATTGGTCTTGAGGTAGCCAGCTTCCCGGTTTGCGCCTTTCATGATGTCGATGCCTTCCAGCGGCAGCGTGATGCCGCGCTCGGCCATGAACATGCGCACGACATGCGGATTGGGGCCGACGGAATTGATGAGTTTCATTGTGGATATCCCTTTGGTCTTGTTGGGGAGGACAGTGACGGCCTGACCCAGCGTCCGGCAAGGGGCGATCGCGACCGCCTGGCTCACGCGCAGGTGCGCCAGTCACCCATGTCAAAATGGAAATGATCGGCGTGGGCCGCGTTATAGTCCGGCCCGAGCGTGACCGAGAACAGGCGGCAGGCGCCGTCATGCACCTCCCTGAGGAACTCGCCCTCCGGCCCGTCGCTGTCCCAGTGCGCCTTGACGTCGATCAGGCGGCCATCGGCGAGGCGGAACCCGGAAATGTCGATGGCGTTCGCGCGGGCGTGCTCGGACTTTCTATTGGTGCCGGCAACATTGCGGCAGGAGAAGCTGCCATAGGTTTCGATGCGGGCGATCGGCACCCCGAGGATGCGCACCGCTGCCGGACGGGCGACATGACGCTCCCAGAGATAGAGCGAAGCGGTCTGGCCACACGTCATGGCGAGGGTTGCGGAATAGGGCGTCAGGGACCGGTCAAGCGTCAGCGCGTCATACTTCCCGCAAGGCTCGCCGGGCGGGGAATCCTCCAGTGGCGTGTAAAGCACGCCGGTTGCGTCGAGTGCATTGAAGCAGGCCTCCGGGTGGCGGGCGAGCTGCGTCATCTTGAAATGTGAGGCGAGACCGGGCCTGTCATTGAGATCAAGCGGCGCAAACGGATTGTGCTGGGGCGGCGCCAGCCACAGGAACAGGGAGACGGCCACCAGCGAGGGCGCCAAAAGGCCGATCCAGTATCGCCAGAGGGATTTCAGCAGCTTGGGCCTTTTCCTTTCCTTAACCAAACGCGGGTTTCTGTTAACCTGCGTGGGCGAGTGAGTCGAAAGCAAGCATAGACCGCTGGCCTGCACCAGAATGTGGCAAGACCTGCAAAGAGACCAGAATGGCTGACCAGAAAGACGGCGTCCCGGCGGACCGCATCATCAACGAGACCATGAGCGAGGCGCTGTCGAAGCGCTACCTCGCCTATGCGCTCTCCACCATCACGGCCCGGGCCCTGCCGGATGTGCGCGACGGCCTGAAGCCCGTTCAGCGGCGCATCCTCTATGGCATGCGCGTGCTCAGGCTCGACCCCGAAGGCGGCTTCCGCAAGTGTGCCAAGATCGTCGGCGACGTGATGGGTAACTACCACCCGCACGGCGACAGCTCGATCTATGACACGCTGGTGCGCCTCGCGCAGGATTTCAGCGTGCGATATCCGCTAGTCGACGGGCAGGGCAACTTCGGCAACATCGACGGCGATAGCCCCGCCGCCTACCGCTATACCGAAGCGCGGATGACGCGCGCGGCCGAACTGCTGATGGAAGGCCTCGACGAGAACGCGGTCGATTTCCGTCCGAACTATGCCGAAAATGACGAGGAGCCCGTGGTGCTGCCCGCCGGTTTCCCGGCGCTGCTGGCGAACGGCGCAACCGGCATCGCGGTCGGCATGGCAACCTCGATCCCGCCGCACAATGTGGCCGAGGTGATCGACGCGGCGCGGTTGCTGATCGAAAAGCCGAAGGCGACGACCGAAGAGTTGATGGAATTTGTTCAGGGTCCGGACTTTCCGACCGGCGGCGTGATCGTCGAGGAACGCGCCGCGATGCTGCAGGCCTACGAAACCGGCCGG
>JBGSVY010000259.1:0-4529 GCA_041752715.1 Hyphomonas sp. | reverse complement strand
GGCCACCACATGCAGATCTCGATCGCGCAGGAGCTGACCAGCGTGCCGAAATTCCGCACGCAGGCGGGCTTCACGGCCTATTCCGAAGGCTGGGGTCTCTATTCGGAGAAACTCGCCAAGGAAATGCCGGGCACCTATGTTGATCCGTACTCGGACTTCGGCCGCCTTGGTTCGGAAATCTGGCGCGCCATCCGCCTCGTGGTCGACACCGGCCTGCACTCGAAAGGCTGGACGGAAGAGCAGGCGGTGCAGTACTTCCTCGCCGATTCCGCCATCACCGAGGCGCAGGCCCGTTCAGAAGTGCAGCGCTATATCGTGACGCCCGGCCAGGCGACTGCTTACAAAGTCGGCATGATCGAGATCCAGAAGATGCGGGCAAGGGCCGAGACCGAGCTTGGCGACAAGTTCGATATCCGTGGCTTCCATGACACGATCCTCGGTGGCGGGGCGCTCCCGCTCGCCATGCTCAACGCCAAGGTCGATCGCTGGATTGCAGACATCAAGGCGTCCTGACGCCGACGACCCCGCAAGATCAAGCCCTCCCCGGAAACGGGGAGGGCTTTTTCATTGTCCCTGCTTCTCCCCGCGTGACCCCTTGCGTGTCGACCTCAGTTGCCTAGGGTTTGGCCATCTGAGGAGGCGCCCATGCACCTGAAATTTGCGCCTGAAACCGAGACGTTCCGCGCGCAGGTGCGCCGCTGGTTCGAGACCGAATTCCCAAACGACATCATCGCGAAGTACAGGGCGGGCATACCGTTGACGACAGCCGATGTGCGCAGGTCCGAGATGGCGCTGGGGGCGAAAGGCTGGCTCGCGGCGGCCTGGCCGAAGGACTATGGCGGGCCGGGCTGGGGGATCGAGGAGCAATACGTCTTCGACGAGGAGTTGGAGCGCGCCGGTGTGCCGACCGTGACGCCGATGGGTGTGATCTATGTCGGGCCGGTGATCTACACGTTCGGCAGCGAGGCGCAGAAAGCCAAGTGGCTGCCGGGCATCCGCGATGGCTCGGTCGGCTGGGCGCAGGGCTATTCAGAGCCGGGGGCGGGATCGGATCTCGCAAGCCTCGAATTCGCCGCCCTGCTGAAGGATGGTGTCTACACCCTGAACGGTCACAAGATATGGACGTCGGCCGCGCAGCACGCGGACTGGATCTTTCTTCTCGCCCGCACCAGTCGGGGCGAGAAGAAACAGGAAGGCATCAGCTTCATCTGTTGCCCGCTCACCGTACCGGGCGTGACGGTCAAGCCGATCATTTCGATCGATGGAGCGCATGCGCTCAACGAGGTCTTGTTCGACAATGTTCAGGTGCCGGAGGATTACAGGATCGGTGAGGAAGGAAAAGGCTGGACCTATTCGCAATACCTGCTCGGCTTCGAGCGCACCTCCTATGCGCGCATCGGCGGCAAGCGGGCGATGCTGCGCCATGTCCGCGCGCTGGCCTTTTTGGCTCCCGAGGGCGGCAATGACCGGCTGATTGATTATGCGGGATTTGCCGCCCGAGTGGCGCAGGCCGAGATCGCGGTGGACGGTCTGGAGATGACGGTGTTCCGGATTCTTTCGGCGCAGGTTTCCGGCGGGTCGGTGGGCGATGCCGCCTCGACGGTGAAGATACTTGCGACGGAGACGCACCAGCGGATCACGGAACTGTTCCTCGACGCGGCCGGCCCCTTCGTGGGACACCACGCACCGTCTGCGGGGACTGGACCGCGCGACGTGGCCAGTTATTTTGGCGGACGCGCGCAGTCGATCTATGGCGGCACGAACGAGATTCAGAAAAACATCATCGCACGAAAAGTGCTGGGGCTTTGACACATGAGACTGTTCACAATTCCGGCCGTGCCGCTGGCGCTGACGCTGGCCGGGCTCGTGCCCTTCATCGCTGCCGCGAGCATCGTCGCCGCAGCGGGAGATGATGTCGTCCTGCGCGCGCAGGCCGGGCTCGTGCTGATCGTCTACGCCGCCGCGATCCTCAGCTTCCTGGGCGGCGTCCGCTGGGGCGCCGAGATCAACGCACAGGGCTCCGGCATCCCTCGCACGCGGCTCATCGCCCTGTCAGTGCTCGGCGCACTTGCCGGAACGGGTTTGGTCGTTTGGGCCGTTCTCGGCGGGCTCGGTTGGCCGGTCTTCGCCGCCGCGGCGATCGCTCACCTCGCGCATGCGGCATGGGATGTTGACGGCGCGGGTCTTGCGAACTGGTTTCGCAAGGTACGGCTGATTGCCGGAGCGGGCGCTTTCGCCTCTCTCGCGGGGGCGGCAGTGGCTTATGGGATGACTTGAGGGCGAAATGACCGGCCCGCCGCCAGAAAGCTCAAGCCCGCAAGCACGGCCGAGATAACGCCATTCCACCCGGCCATCGACAGGCCGGCGAAATAGAACGGCGCCGCCGTGCAGGAGACAATCTGGAAGGGCTGGTCCAGCGCCATTGGTGCAAACGGATCAACCTCACCGCCTCCCGAGCAGCCATCGGGCGGCGGGAACACCTGCCATTCAACGCCGGCATGGTAGGCCGCGACGATCACGCCTACACCAAACACCAGCCCGATCAGCACGTTGAGTGCGACCAAGAATCGCTGCTTCGGGTTGATGCGCCACCAGGCAAGGCCTGTAATTGCCATCGCGATCAGCGCCCAATAAACTTCCCTCTGCCGCAAGCAGAGCGGGCAGGGCGCAAGGCCGCCAAACCGCTCGAAAGCATGGGCCGCGCCCAGCATGGCGGCTGAGACCACCAGCGCGAGGACCGGCCAGCGCCAACCGGAAAAAAGCGTTGCTAGTCTAGCCATACCTGCGACCTAACCTGTCCCACGCGGCGCCTGCAATGTGGCGGACAGTCACGAGGCGATGAAGTTTACGCCGAGCAGCACCGCTGTAATCAGCCCGCCGATCCATACCGTACCGATAACAAGGCCGGCAATCACGGCGAGGCCATCTTTCTGCATCAGTCCGAAGGATGCCACCGCCACGGCAAAGCCAGGTACGGTGTTCGTCATTGGCAGCGGCACCAGGATCGAACAGCAGAATCCGAACAAGAAGGCGCCGATCACGCGTTCTGAGCGTGCGCCGGTAATCACGCTAAGCCGCGGCCTGACGATCGTTTCGATCCAGCCGAGCCATTTGCGTCCTCCGGTCGCCATCTGGACGAGGCCCTTGCGGTCGATCTTGCGGGCGGCAAGGGCCTCGGGAATCCAAGGCTCTTCGCGACCCATCACCATCTGCCCGGCCAGCACCAGCATCGGCAGGGCCACCACCTGCGGCACGCCATAGAGGAACGGAATGCAGCAGGGCAGGGCCAGCAGGAACAGCCCTGCGCCAAATGCGCTCTCGTCCAGCTTGTCGAAGATCTCGCGCAGCGAGAAGCCCTCCTCGGGGGCCGCCGCCGAAAGGTCCTCGATGGTCTGCAACAGGGTGCGCGGGGTGCCGGAGGCTGTCATTGTCATGCCTTTCCTCCTAGCGTTGCCAGGCGGGCACGTCGAGACGATTGACACAGGCGCGGCCCCTGCGGCAGGAGAAATCCTCGCCTGCAGGCCCCTGTGGTGAAATGGTAGACGCGGCGGATTCAAAATCCGCTTCCGAAAGGAGTGCTGGTTCAAGTCCGGCCAGGGGCACCAGCCAATCGGTTTCGCGGGAGGAACGACATGCCTTGCGTGCCTGCGGTCACCATCCGGCGGCTTGGCCATGAGGCGGCGCCTCTGGTCATCATTGATGATTTCAGCCCGGACCCCGGCGCGCTGGTGGCCGCCGCCGCTGCGCAGGCGTTTGCGCCGAACGGGCCTTATTATCCGGGCATCCGCGCGCCCGCCGATGCAGGCTACCTTGCCGCACGCATGGACGTTTTGCGGCCCGTTCTGGAAGCGACCTTCGACTGCCCGGGCGGCGCGCGCCTCGTCGAGTGCGCCTTCTCGCTCGTCACCACTCTCCCGCAGGACCTGTTGCCGATCCAGCGCCTGCCACACTTTGACTCGACCGATCCCGGCCGCTTCGCCCTGCTTCACTATCTCTGCGGTCCTGAGCAGGGCGGCACCGCTTTCTATCGCCATCGCGCCACGGGTTTTGAATCTGTCTCGGATGCGCGCTACCCCGTCTACACTGCCGCCCTCGAAGCCGAGGTCGCCGCCACCGGCCTGCCGGACGCAGACTATATCCGGGGCGAAACCGTGCTGTTCGAGCAGACGGGCGAGGTCGAAGCCGCTTTCAATCGGATGGTGATCTATCGCAGCCGGACTCTGCATTCGGGCCGCATCCCGCCGGACTTCGCCTTCTCGCCTGACCCGCGCGTCGGACGCCTCACCATCAATACCTTCCTCAAGGCCCGCTGACCCGAACGAGCGGATAGTCGGCCTCGGCGACATAGCGCGACGGGCCATCGCTCCTGTGGCTCGAATAGAGGTGGAACACATCCGCCTCGAACGGGCCCGCCCGGAACGTCTGGCGCGCCTCGGTCCAGCGCTGCACGGCGTCCAGCGGCGCCTCGTGCAGGTAGGCCAGCGTCACATGCGGCGTAAATGGGTGGCGGTCGAGGACGAGTCTCAGCC
>JBGSVY010000258.1:0-68131 GCA_041752715.1 Hyphomonas sp. | reverse complement strand
ACGCGGCGCGCCAAGTATCAGATCCATGTGTCACCAAGTGTCTGCAGATAGTCTCAGACCATGTCTCATGACCAGTCCTTACCGCGGATCATCACCAGGCCCGCGATGCCCACAAGGCGGTACTCGGCGTATGCGTACGATGAACGTCGGGGGCACACCCCACCTACGCGCCGCCCCAGTCCGGACCTTCGACGACCTCATCGACGCCTTAAGCAGCATCTGCGCGCTCTTCACACGCAATCAATGCGGGAACGTCTTCAAGGCCGCAAACTATGTTGCAGAGGAATCGCCTGGCTTTCTGGTCGGCCGGAACGCCTCGTCCAGTCGTCTCGGATTGAATCGTGGGCGACGCTCTGGGCTCGGATCAAATCGGCTCGAAGTGCCGCGCGGACGGTCAATGCGATTGACGAAAATGCCATGAACAGAATGCCCGGATCGACAACGGTGGCGGACGTCAGGAGCATCGGCATCATCACGACCGCACCTGACGAGGCCGCGCGGAAGAGGTGACGATCGCGCTCGCCCTCGCGCAAAAAGGCTGGGGATAGCTTAGGAAGGCGCCGTGCAAATGTGAGCGCGATGAAGGCTGCGAAAAGTATTGCGCCAGGAGCGCCTATGTTACCCAGAAGAACAGAGATGAGCCCGTTTGCTCTGACAGATCCGAGGCCTGCACCCAGCCCGTATGTTTCTGCAAAGGTTCTCAGGCCCATCATCGCCCAATAACCTCGCTCGAGGCCGGACTGGCTCTCGGCCTTCTCGAAGATCAGCGTACGCAGGAGGTCGTCGATCAGCGGGGCAGCCGGTGAGAGGTTCAACAGGATTAAAGCCACCACGCTCATTGGCATCCAGAATACCATGAAGACTGCCGCGCGCCGCCCGCGCCGGTGAATGACGGCGTCGAATAAAGTCCGCAAGACCAACCACAAAGCCAGAACTGCAAGTCCGATATAGGCTGTGGATGAGAGTGCCATGAGTCCCAGACCCGTGTTCAGGATGCCGATCGCGCCGGCGCCTAAATCGCGTCTGTCAACGAATAATGATAGACCATAGGCACCCAGCACGATGCTGATCGATCCAAATGCTGAAGGTTCGGGAAAACCACCGACAAGACGGTTGATGCCATGCATCTGCCATGTGGCGTAAATTGAGTAATCTGCCGTTCGAACGAACGCGAGCACCTCGGCCAGACGAAGTGCGTCCATCACGCCGAGAACAACGTTCACCAGTCCTGCCGCCAACACAGCATTCGAGAGGTAAGTCGCGCCGCGGCGTTCCCCGACATAGTTCATGACCATTAGAAAGCCGAGGCTTGCGAAAAGGTAGGCCGGCTGGGCGATATTCGAGGAGCTTGGCTGCAGCGCGACCACGGTCGTATGGAAGAAGTCGCTCACGCGAAGCCCATCAAGGATCACGCCGTAGGGCACGACGAGAATGTCGCCCTGAAAGAACCTGGGAAAGAAGAATGCCGAGACGGCGCCATAGATGCAAAGAACAAACAGAACAGCCGTCGCAGACTGCATTTGCCATTTAACGCTCTCTGGCTTCACCATGGCATTCAGGAGCTGTACGCCCATCGTAAGGCATGCGCACAGTTGGAGGCACAAAATGCTCAGGCCAGCGCCATCGACCGTGATTGCCGCCGCAGCGCCAAGCGGGATCAGCAACAAGGTGAAGCCGGTGGTTGCTGGAATTCCTCGAACCAGCGCAAGGAACCAAAGCACGAAGCAAGCGAGGCCAATCAGCGTAAACTGCATGTCCCTTGCTCCACTACAATTTTACAAGTTGCCTGACGAGGTCCGGGCGCAACAGGTAAACGAGACCGAGATACGCCGCTCCGCCAATTGCAATCTGAACCGCAACGGTGAGCGTGGATCCGATCTCATTTGCTTCCGACAACCATTCCGCCCCACTCGCTGACACGACGAGCACGAAAGCTGGCAGGGCGACTCTCACGATGTCGGCGCCAACCTCCCGCCAATCATTACCTGTTTCGCGAATGAGGACCCGCATTCCTGTAACGAAAGAGACGCAGCTAGCAGCGAGGACCGCAGCTGCGACACTGATCAATCCGAACTTCCCAGCAAGGCTAACGAACACAATCATCACTATGGCGTTGAAAAACAAGACGCGTGACAACTTCTCCACGCAGCCCAACCTCGAGAAAATGGGTTCCGCAATAATCGAAGGGATGAAAGCAAAGCCACAAAGTGCGAGCAATTCTGCGACGGTCGCGGCCGGGCCCCAATTCGGACCAATCACGACCTCTATCAAATCATCAGCAATCAGAGCCAATCCGACAAAGATTGGAGACGTTAGCGTGAGAAGCAAAGTTAGCGACGCACGAGCTTCCTCGCGAAAACGAGCCCTCGCCCGGCTAGTCGTTGTTGGTCTGTCGTCTGTCGCCCGGAACTGAAGCCATGCAATCATTCGGGCAGGTTCCGTGACTAATTCCGCAACCGCCGATACGATCCGGTCAGCTGCACGGAAAAATCCGACAGCTGCCGGACCGAGGAAAAGCCCAATTGCGAACGTCGAGATGTTGCCTTGAAGAAAGGTGATTATACGGTTGGCTAGGATATGCGCAGAGGTTCGAACGATCGAGACCTTGATTGGGCTTTGGAGCGATAACGGCCCGTACCAACCCGATTGCAGAAACGTCAATACAAGGACGATTATTTGTTGAACGATTTTGCCGACGAGCAACGCAAAGACTCCCCATCCTGCGATTAGAAGGCCAATCGCGAAAAAAAAGCCGGCAATTTCTCCAATAATGCCGCTGATGACGAGTATCGGCACGCGGTCAGCACGAACGAGGAGTCCCGAAAGGGCGCTGGCGATGGGCGAGCAGAGTACTGTTATCGCGAACAGGGCCGTCAAAAGGGACGCTTGATCATCTTGCCAAACAAAATGCACGATGGCCGCGCTCAATACGCAGACAACTGACATCGTGAGGCTGGTCAAGATGGCCATCGTAAGCGCGCATGATGTATCGAGGGCATCTCTTGTCGTGCTGATGATCACTTCTCGCCAGCCCGCCGCGCCGAGCGTAAACAGCAGTGCTGAGATCGCCGCGACCAGCGCAAACAAGCCAAACGCTGAAGGCGTCAACAGACGGGCAGCGAAAATGAAAACGATGAGCTGGCTTGCTTGGGATACGATGCGACCGACCAGGATCCATCGGCCCGAGGCATGGGAGCTGGTTGGTCCCGGATCAGACGGACCGATGTCTTCGACAGCCTGCATGTGATGAGACACTAATTCTTGTAATAGGCTGTATACTGTTTGTAGTGCGCTCCCGAAAAATGCTCGAACATTGCCAGCTTGCGCAAATTTGCTCGCGTGATGGCGATATGGTGCACCCGGATATTGTCAGATGCCAACTGTCGCAAAGCCCGAAGGACAGCCTTTGTCTGGGTGTGGCGCCAGCGGCAGGCAAAGATGACCATGTCGACTGTGCTGCAGATCGTTCTTGCCTCCAGTACCGGAAGGACAGGTGGGCTATCTACGATGATGAGGTCGTAACGTTCGCGCAATTCGGTCAGCAAGGCTTCGAGGCGATCTGCGGGAAGCAGTTCAGTTCTGGTCTCGGGGATCACAGCTGCGGGCAAGAAGTCGAAACCCTGACCTTCGGGTCTGATCAGAACATCCGTGAGCAACGCATGTCCCGCGACGGCTTCAAGAAACCCCCGCTCAGTTGTGGGGCTGATCGTTAACGTCAGCGACCTCTTGTGGATATCACCGTCCACGAGCACCACCTTTTTTCCGAGTTCGGCGGCGAGGTGCGCGATACTCAAGGAGACCGTTGTCTTGCCCTCGCCAGGAAGCGAGGAGGTGAGCGCGACAACCCGTCCGGTCTCGGGCTGCGTTTCCCTAAGTATCGCTCTCAGGAGGTTTCGGTTTGCTTCGCCGTAAGCGGAAAATGGTTTGTCGAACCTGTACTTCAGAATCTCGCGGATCGAGGGCGCCCGAAACGGGTTGCGTCCTTTGACCTGCGGGATTGTTGCGACGACGGGAATGCTCACGGTGCGCTCGATGTCGTCCGCGCTGACGAAGCCGGTCTCGAACAATTCGAGGATCAAAGCACTGAGGGCGGCGAGGGCGACGGCTGCCAGCCCTCCGAAAATAACATTCAGTAAGTGGTTTGGAGCGCTTGGACGGTTTGGTATCTCTGCCAGTGATACAACACTGGCGTCGGCACGTTGGAAATCTACAGCCTGACTGACCTGTGCTGAACGGCTAAGAAGTTGCTCGTACTGCTCCCGCATCGCTGCTGCTTCCCGCTCAAGCTCTCTCTGGCGGATCATGTCGACATTACTTTGTTCCAGCTTTGCCGTGAGTCCGGCAAGACTGGATCTGACCGCATTGACCGTATTGCGAGCAACTTGCGCATCGCTTTCCAACAGCGAAACGAGACGGCGGCGCTCTAACTGAATGGCGCCGTCCAGTTGACTCAGTTCTTCGACAACGCGGGTTCGCGTTGGGTGAAGTTGATCATAGACAGCACTGATATCTGCCAGTTTACGCGCAAGCGCCGCCCGCTCAAGACGCAGGGTGTTGAGGCTTGGTGACTGGATGAAATCTCCGGAGGTCCCGGCCTGACCGAGGAAGGATCTGCGCGCTTCTTCCAAACGCGACTCTTTTTCAACCAGATCGGCTTCAAGGATCAGGAGTTGGCTGCTCAGACTGGCAATTTTTGCCTCTGTTGCTGAGACGCCGCCGGCTTGACCGAGACCCTTGGCGTTTCGGAAGTCCTCGACCGCCGACTCGGCGGCGCGGACTTGTTCCTTGAGCACATCAATCCGTCCCGTCAGCGACACGCTGGCATTCTGTGTGTCGCCACGCTTTGAATCGACCTGATGGTTGATATAATGATCCACGATCGCATTGACGATGCGCGCAGCCTTTGCAGGATCCTCACTGGTCGCGGTCACTTGAATCATGAAGGTCAGTCCTTCACGCCAGGCGCGCACAGAGCCCTGAAGCGAGTCCGTCGTCAGTGTCTCGGCGAGCGATGTTTCGGCGTCGGTCAAGGCTGACGTCGTTCCATCATCTTCAGTTTGCGGAGCGATTTCAGCTTGTGCTTCGCTGACGCCGGATTGCGGTGCACGCCCGAAATTCAGGATGCGAGATTTGATCAGGCTAGGGAATGTTTCAGGTCGCAGTTGCGGATTGAACTCTGGGTCTTTCACCAGATCAAGTTCGCGCGCGACTTCGTTCAAGATCCTGCGCGACAGAATAAGCTGGACTTCGGTTTCAGTGATCGCAGAGTCCGGTTCCATTCCAGAGCCAAAGCCGGCATCGATAATGTTACGTTCCCGGGGATCGATCAATATGCGTGCGTTTGCCGTGTACACCTCGCGCATCTGCAATGTAATGGCGATCGTCAGGCCGAATATCGTGCACAATACAATCAGGATCACAGGTAACCGACGCTGTATTACGAACCACAGCGCGCGGACATCGAGATTGTCTCCCTCATCGGCATTGGGCGCCAAGCCGATATCCCGGCCAAAGCTCATGTGCGCCATTACGTGTCCCCCGTGTACTTTCTCCTGAATCCGCATGGTCTGCGAGTACTCAGGCAATATTTGATGTCCCCAAACTCCCTTCCGGGAGTACTACGCATTGTTCCCGATTTCTCTCAACATTGTAAGAGGCTCATCGGCTCAGAATCGAAGTTGCTAACC
Organism: Hyphomonas sp.; assembly: GCA_041752715.1. Classification (GTDB taxonomy): domain Bacteria; phylum Pseudomonadota; class Alphaproteobacteria; order Caulobacterales; family Hyphomonadaceae; genus Hyphomonas. The sequence continues at coordinate 62,444 of JBGSVY010000258.1, read as the reverse complement.
AACGGTTGGTTCAGAAGCGGTGCGCCGAGGCATCTTGAAGCGCCGCGCACCAAGGACATCCCGCGCCAACCACATGACCGTTCTTGGATTTTGCAAAGCTTTCGATACTGAATACGGCAACCAAGCGTCGCCGAAGGGAACATAAAGACGCGTACTCACCCCTGCATTTTCTGCAACCTTGACGGCCCTCGCAATGGGGTCGGGATAGAGCAATTCCTGTGCGCACGGGGTTCGGGCCGCCTGCAAGCGCCGAAACGCGTCTTCGGCAAGAGTCGGGTCATGTGTGGCGACGCCGACATGAACCGCCCGCCCGGCCAAACAATCGATGACATCGAGAAACCCGGCTCTTAGGTCGCGATCAGGTTCATCGGGATCCGCCCATTGGCCTTTGACGACCCTCACGAAAAGACCTGCCGCGATGGCCTGTTCTGCGTCGGCAAGGCTGCGGCGCCATCGACCGGGGATTGCGCAGCCTACGCCCTGCGCACCGACTTTATCTATCAACCTAAAGACAGTGTCGGCTTGACCGGGCGCGTGAGAGTCAATCATCACATGGACATTTAGTGATCGTGCTTGAGAAATAATCTGAGCTGCAAGGTCCAGCCTGTCTCCAAGCGCTGGCAACTTTATCGCGAGCCATCCGTCGACAGAATGCTCACCGAGGAAATCGATTATGCCGCGATACTGAGATGCGACGTGTTCGGCAGGTTCCTTTCCATCATTCCAATAGCATAGCGTCGATGCATATCCGAAACGCGCGGCCTCCTGTGCCAACGTGCCAGCTTCAACGACGGTCGAGCCGGCAATATAATTGCGGGCTGCGAACTTGATCACACTGGTTGCAAATTCGCGTGCCGATGAGAAGCGTCGCCGGCTTAGGGCGCTTTCCTGACCGTTCATTTATAGCTCTGGTATCCTCGGATGTAGTCGACTTCCAACTTAATGGAATCCGGTGTTGACGGGCCCATGTCTGCCTCAATCACTGCGAGACTGACGAGTGGAAACATTGGCTGTCTGAATTCTGCTCTCTGCGGAAGGCGCCAATACTCCTCGCCATTAAAAAAGTATGCGACGAACTCGGGCGTGATTTCCACACCGAACGTATTGAACTGCGATGTCAGTTGCCCATCGGGAACGGCTTGCCAATGTCCCTCCTGGAAGGATTTCTCTGGTTCCTTGCGGTTAAAGTCGCGCAAGGAAGAGGAAAATTTCTCAGGCATTCGCGAATAGAATTCGAGAACGTCGATCTCTGCGGACCCTTCTTCGCGGAAATCCGCCCCAATCAACCAGAAGGCAGGCCAGACTCCCGGCTCTGCAGGCATTCGCGCCCGCATCTCAAAGTAGCCGTACAGCATGACCTCTCCGCTGTCGCAGGCATCCCAGGCCGAGAGCATTCCAGAGCGCCACGTGCCGTCGGCCTGCCGCCTTGCTTCGATGGACAACACACCGTCATTCACGCTGAACGGAAATCCATCAATCGGATCTGCAAATGGTGCGTCGCCGAAATCACCCGCCCAAGGCGTGTGTGCGATCCATCGTGTATCGCAGCCCCACGCCGACACGGAAAGCGGACCATCAAACTCCTCGGAAAACGAAAGCTGAGACCCCGGGATGTCACGACCCGGCGGAACCGGGGGAGCGACATAAGCACGTTCTTCAGGTTGCGCGCATGCTGTAACGGCGCTCAAAACCAACACTGCGGCGCCGAGTTGCCCGGCGGCATGTTCAATGAATTGTCTTCCGAATTCGGACGCCATCCCACTCTCCAACGATCGGACAAATCGGAATTGAGCGTCTGACGTGGCTATATTCCGCCAATCAGCAACATTCCCATGTTAGTCCCCAATATTTGCTTAGCATTGTTGCGGCTATGGAACAATCGCCACGAAATACTGTCATCACTTGAGATCAATAACCCTCATCGGATCGAGCCTTCCGTTGATGAGATCGAACAGGCCAAGCAGGTTTCCCTTTAAGCGGCCTCTTCTGTCGACCCAGGGCTCAGGTCTTATCGATTTGGCCGTGTTGGCCAGGAGATTTCTCATTATGTTCGCAATCAAGAAATGGACTGGTCCCCGCCGGCGAAGAAGAAGGAAAACTGGATTTGCGATCTGTGAGTAACCAAGGCGAACGCCTGAGACCCGGCCACGTTTCACGCCGAGGTGTACGCCAATCAATTCATCATCGGCTGCAAGGCGTGTGAACGCGCGTAGCCGCGTCGACATGTCCAGATCTTCGAGCCATCCATAAAGCGGCAGCTTTTCTTCAAATCGCAACCCGTTCAATTGCTTTAGGTTTATGGCCATATTGCATCCATACAGACCGCGGCGCGAACGCAACTTTGCCCGTACACGGGGTTCTTGCGCCTGATAGGAATTGATGATGGAACGTGCGTCTGAACGGCTCAATCCCGGGCCGCCAATTCCATCAGCAAGCACACGGCCCGTTATCCCTCCAATGTCTGTGTTTTTGAGAAAAACCCTTTCGAGCACCTCCAGATAATTCGTGGCTGGAATGAAATCATCATCAAGAAACAGCACGACATCATGGTCCCCGGCGAGAGCGTCCAAAGCTGCGTTTCGTTGCGCGCAGAGGCCCTTGCGGGGTGAGACCACAATTTGCACGCTGGTATCGAGGTCAACGGATGGAGCGTCCGTCATATCGACGACCGAAAAAATAATCGTATCTGCCTTCCGCGACTGACTTTTCAATTCTGCAAGCAGATCCTCACACTCCTGGCGGCGCCCAAGGGTCGCAACAGCGACTGCGAGACGTAGCCGCACTTGGTCGGCTTCAGTTTCGGGAAGCATGAATCATCTCTTCATAAAGTGCCAACAAGCCGTCCCGCCATTGGTTAGGTGTCGTCGAAAGGTGGCGGCAATCGTTAAAGCCTGCGTAGCTTGCCCGCTCAGCCGCATCATCATTGAGGAGAGCTTGTGCAGCTGCCGCAAGGGCACTCGGTGTCCTGTCATTTGCGATCTCTGCCGCGCCGAGTAAGGCCGCTTCCTTGGCGACAAAGGAGTCGCTGAATGCCACCAGTGGGATGCCACTTTGCAGGGCTTCAAGCGCGACCAGCCCGAAAGGTTCCGGCAGTCGACTGGGCATCATCAGGGCGCGCGCTGACTGGACACAGTCCGAAATGTCATCAGCTGTCCGCCATCCATCCCAGATGATATTGCTGTATCGAGCGGCCAGTTCTGTACGTGCACGGCCATCACCAATCACGCGCAAGGGCCGCCCCAAGATGGCTGATGCTTCGGCCGCGAGATCCACTCCTTTTTCGATTTCAACCCTTCCAACGAAAAGGAATTCCCCGTTTCGTTCTGCAGGCACTCTCTCCAGGCGGAAGGGAGAAACCGGATTGCGCAAGACTCGAATATTGTGTCGAGGCAAGCCAGCGCGAACCAGCCAACCGGTCATCTCGGGGTGTATCGCAGCGAAAAGTGTCCGTGTCTTGGTAAAGTTGGCCAGCTGGCGCAGGAATATGCTTCGGGTCAAACGAAAGACTTTGTCTACTCTGCTGCGCTTGTCGCAGTTTGCAGTCAGGCAGGGCGCGCTGAGTGGGACACGGTTGCATACCGATTGAGCGGGGAAATCGAAGTAGGACCCGTTGGGGCAGGCGAGGCTGAAATCGTGCAATGAAATCAAAACGCGTTCTGAAACTGGACGAAGCGCCGCAAAGACTGAAGGTGACAGTATCTGTGCCCAGCTATGCAAATGATAAACGGTCGTCGGCGTATCCCTTTTCAAGATATGTTTTAACAATAACTCCGAACGCTGATTATAAAGTCCATCGATAACGCGACGTGGAAATGGCGTTTCAAGAAGGGGTCTTCCCGCGACTGTTTCCACTTGAATCGCGCCCGGTAGCGGGCAATCTTCACCAGTGTCCCCCGTAACGAATATCGTTTCTAGCCCGGCGTCGTGCATGAGCCTTGCGGCCAGGAGCGCGAGCGCGCCCGAGCCACCCCGCGGGGCCGAACTGTCACTCAGCATGACAATTCGTTCGGGCATCATGTTCCGCTCACTGCGCGACCCCGGCGGTCGGGATAGTCCGATGTTCCGCGTCGGACGTCAAAAACGGTGTATCCGTCGTGGGCATCGACGTGATGCAGGCCCGGCAAGAAACGCACTTGCCGCTCGCAATAAGCCGTCTCCGAAAGAGCCGTAATTTCCATAATGTTCAGACCGTAACCATACACGCCATGGCGATTGCTCTGCGATGGCCGGTAAAGACGGCCATCTTGTTCAAAGGGGCGGCCAGCATTTCTGGCGAAGCGCGCGTCGGAGACGACAGGATTGAGCGGATGTGGCCGCAGTTGGTCAAGATCAGGTCCACTGACTGTGTAAAGATAAAGTTCAGTACAATGATCGATTAGAGGGGGTTGCCCAAGCGCTGTGAACAGCCACCATTTGCCATTTGCCCAAAAGACCGCCGTATCGACAGGAAAGGCGCCGTCGAGGGCCGTATTGTGCAATTCCCAATCATCGGGGTAGTGGCGGCACCGCCAAACCTCGACGCGGTTATTGGCAACCGTTTCGGGGATCATCCACGTCTCGCCCCGCCAGTCGAAAATGAAGGGAAAAGAGGCGTGTGTTCCTGTGTCCAGAGCAGGGATTGGCGGTGTCCATGCAGTTTGATCCAGCCGCGACACGCCGATATATCCCCGCTTCTTTCGACGGTCGAATACTTCGCAGAAGAGGTGCAGGCTGCCCTTGTTGGCGTGCAAAAAGGGGTCGGCTAGAAATCCGTCCTCAGGATCGGCGACTGGAACGCCATCCTTGGGGAGGAAACTGAGCGGATCGCCCCGAGCTATAACGGTACGAAATTGCGGCGGCAGTATCCGCAGTCGATCAGCCACGGCAACGCCGACGCGCTCTGCGCCCCAGCAGGCCAATTGAACGAGGTGTTCCATCTCATTCCGATGCGGAAGCGTCGTCGGAATAGTCTCTAAGGTCTTCGGGTCGGGGGCTTGATCGTCGGGTAGACCATGTAGGCGGCGGCGGAGTTCTCTCAAAACAAGACCAATGGCTGCTTGCTGGGCTTGCTCCTGATTTCGAATGGCGCTCGCCTTCGTATTGCAAACTGCTCTCGCTTCGCGAGGCGGGCTGCGTCCCGGGCCGCTCATTTGAAGGCTGAGAGAGTACGCTCCAGGTGACAAGTTGCCTGTCTGCATAAATCCAAATGGATTATCGGCGACGCCGCCGAGAAAGCTGAATCGCCAATGCTCGGCTGTCGGATTCAAGGAAACGAGCTCGCGCTCAAACCGTTCCCTGAGGTCGATGAGGATGTCGAACGGCGCCATGTCATCCTGAGCGCCCTTGCGTATAGTGGGGGCAGGAGTTCGTTGCGCAAAAAGCTCGGCAATCTTTATGGGCTTTGACACGCGGTGCAGTCTGCCGAACAGCTTTCGATCTATGCCAAGGACAAGACGTTGGGCAATCTGCGCCATTGGCCCTGCAGCGACGGACTCCATCAATATTGCACTGACAAGTTCGTAACCCGGTTCATCGAGCAGCGTCTCGATGAGCGCCAATTCCCAGGCATCAACAAAGCCCGGTGAATCAAGGCAGATTGCAATTTTCAGCACGGGCTCATCCGCCAAATATTCGCCGAGCTCAGGAAATGCTCCTCCAATCGGCTCCGCTTGGTGCGTCGCATGGATTCAGTACGCCGCATCGGGCGCTGATGAATGACTAGCCGACTGCACACTTTAGGCGTCCCCTCCCAACTCCGAACTTGCAGAAAATAACGAGCAGGTGCAATAAATATTCAGGGGACGATCTCAAGTTTTCGCGGAAATTGATCTGAATAGCGGTGCACACTGCTGCTTCGATAAACATGGGGGAACGAGATGCAGCTTGAGTATGCACACAGCTCAGTATTCGGGGAGCCCACCGATGCTCATTCTGTTCGGGGACGGACACTCGCGCCCTGCGAGCTCTCAAACGCGGATCTCGCGATCTGGAGAGGGATCCAGAGCGCGAATCCGCTGTTGGACAGTGCGTTTTTTGCACCAGAGTTTACGCTCGCTCTGGGCGCTGCACGCGACGACACGCGTGTAACAGTTCTGACAAGAGATCGCGAGGTTGTCGGCTTTTTTCCTCATCACCGCCTTCGAGGGCGGATCGGAAAGCCAATCGGTGGTCCGATGAGCGACTACCATGGTGTCATTGCTGATAAAGAGATCGATCTGGCGCCGGCACAGCTTTTGGCAGCTAGCGGGCTCGATGCCTACGATTTCAATCACGCGCCGGTCGAGTTCTCATATCTGGCCTTCGGAACCGACAAGCAGTCGAGTTCGCCGCGTATCGAGCGGCGGCCGGATTCGGACACCTTTTCAGATGCGGCAAATAAGAGTGTCAGGCTCGTTTTCAAGGATGTTGACCGGTGCTTGCGCAACCTCGATCGCGACCATGGAAAGTGGGAGTTCAATCTCAGAGAAGGCAGCGAGGAGGCTTGGGAATGGCTTATCGAAATGAAAACACGCCAGCTGGCCCAGCGTGGCAAAAAAGCCGGCTTTCGCGAACCATGGGTTGCTCGGACGCATGACGCACTTCGATCAAAGAGCACCGACTCGTTCGAAACCGTTTTGTCGACCCTGAGAGTTGGCGGGCGCATCATCGCTGCACATCTCGGGTTACGCTGGCGACATGTCATGTCGTGGTGGCAGACGACCTATGATGACGAATTTCGGAAATATGGTCCGGGAATAGCGCTAATTGTTCTGACATTAAGGCAGGCCGCCGCGGAGGATGTTCGTGTCATCGACTTCGGTCGAGGCACTGAAGCCTACAAACGTGTGCTTGCGAATTGCGAACGCAGTCTAGTGGAAGGTTCGATCGTTCGCCCGCGAAGCCGCGCGGACGCACTTCGAAAGGGTCATCGTATCGCCATTTCCTGGGCGGATCGGTTGCCGCTCGGACGTTATCAGGACGTCCCGCGTCGAGCGATAACACGCCTTATCTCAGGTGTCAGGCTTCCACCAGCAGGGAAACGCGTGCAGGGGTCCTGATCGATGAGCCGGCTTTCGCAAGCCAGAAACGAACCCATAGCATCGCGGACATCGATCAACGGCGCAACTCTCAGTCTTCAGATGTCGCGACGGATTTCTCGTCTTCCTTCCCTTCCATGCGAGCACGGACTCGCCGCCAGGCCGCTTCAATGACATCGCCCGCCAACGCTCCGGCCCCGAGCGGCGAGATCGGATAGATTCGCAACGATTCAACAAGTCTAGCGCCGCCCGCCCAAAGGGTTGTCCATGGTGCTTCTTTGCCGAGGAACTCGAAGTAGTTCAGTTCTTTTCGTGCTGCGAAAGCAATGGTCTCGCGCATCAGAAGGTTACCCGGCGAGCAGCGTTTATACGTCTCGTCAAAGCCGATTTTGAGCAGCCATAGTGCGCGATTGAGCTCGACGGCGATTTGCATCGCGGCGGGTTTGCCCGATATTCGCATGAAGAAAACGCGGAGGATTCCGGCTTCACTTGCCAGCCTTCCATAGGCTTTAAAAAAAGCGGCGAGTGCAGGATGCTGACGTATCGCTGTTCCCGAATGTCCCTTCCAACCCTTTTCTTCGACGGAGAGAGCCTCATCAATGAAGGAGGCAGCTTCTTGTGGACCGGGCGATAGGAGGTCGTATGTAACATTGCCCATCTCTCCCGCAACGCGCGACATCCGGCGCAAGTCTGATCGTCGGCGCGAACTCAATTTGCTTTCGGGAGATATCCATGATGCATCCAATCCAATTCGTGGATTTGCGCGTGCGGCAACACCTCGTCGCATCACCCAAGACTTTCCGCGCGACGCCTCCATTATTTCGTTCGCAAACGGATCATCCTTTGGATAGTGACCTAAGCCAATAGGGCGCGAGATCGAAACAGCCGCCTTAGCCAAAGCGACGTGTGCGGCTTGATTCCGCGCAGGAACGCTGACAGATTCCCAGAGGTCCTCCGCACCGAGCAAAGTAACTCGCCGGGAATTGACACGCGACTTTGCTAGAACAAGCAGTCCTAGGGGAGCTTCAAGATTACCGGCTGCCAGAATTTGCAAGGGACCGTCTGCCAACGTTTCCGCATAAGCACTCGCCCAGAGATAAGTCTGCATCGGCGTAATCGCATTTCCGGCCACCGCATCCCATGCGTCCGGGCTGATGTCGCCGAATTGAAGCCTGTGTACCTCCAAAAAGCGGGATCGCGCCGGCTGCGGCATCTCGAACATCGTCGGCGGTGTAACTTCTGTCATAGACTCAATATTCGGGGCGATAGCCCCATCCGCGAAAGTTCTTCGCCGATCTCCGTTTCGTAGATTCGGTTCATGCAAATCACCAGGCCGGGGTCGATCTGAGGTAACTCAGTAGGCGGTATGATGCGCTGTCCCGTCACTGGCATAAAATGATTGTGCCTGTTTGGGTTGATGTCGGTGACATATTCGATCATGTCGCCGACACCAAGCGTGGTGAGGAATGAGACTGCCTTCGATCCCGACCCCCAGAGAACGATACTTTTATCGTCGGCAATAGTTTCGCTGATGATCGCTCGCCAGTAGGTCAACTTTTCACAAACCCGGTTCGGAAATGTGGCAACGCTGTGCCGGAGTACATCGAGATCATCCTCGATAGGGAGTGGAGCAGACGGAAGTGCATCGTCCGGTCGCGGGCACGCTTCGAGCGTCAGATACTGGTCTGCATATTCAATCGCGATGTCGGTGACGTCGAATCCAGCTCGCCGGAAAAGACGCCCCAACGACCCGGGAGAAAAGTACGCGCAATGCTCGTAGTAGATATCTTCGAATGCACATTCTGAGAGGATGCGCAGAGTTTCCGGAACCTGGAAGAAAACGCGCGCTCCGGTCTGCCCGCCGAGACCGCGCCGGACGGTACTCACAAATTCAGCTGGCTCAGCAATGTGTTCCAACGTCATTTTGCAAGCAAGAAAATCAACCGGGTGGGCACCATAGGCTTCAGAATAAAGATCGGCGATAAACGTGAGGCGCTCTGCGGCTGGTCCCTCAATGCGTCGGACATCAACGCCGGGGTCGATACCGACGCCCCAGTTATTGCCGAGTTCTGCGAGTAAGGTGAGAAACTCGCCTTTTCCACACCCTATTTCGAGAATGTTTTTTCCGTAGAGCTCGTGGCGCTTGATCAGCCGTTCAGCGAGCGCGAGGTGAAATCGGTTGAAGGTATTGGAGTAGGCTTGGGTTTCTTCGTAGCGGCCAGAATACTCAGTCAACGACATGTCAAAGGCAGAATTGAAGACAAATCCGCAGCCGCTGCAGAAGCTCAACTCGACATCGCCCGTCGGATAGTTTCGCGCTTCGTCGGCGCTTGACAGAAGAATGCAACTATTCGTGGGCACGCCTTCAACGCGATAGAAGATTTCGAGGCTTGAATATCCACATGCCGGGCAATCGCCGTTGCCACACTCTGTTGCGGCTGCATCTTGAATTGAGGTTTCAATAGAATTCACGGTACCCCCCTTTGATCCGCCGAGCCTCAGATAATTTTCGGCTCCGGGACCGGAATGATGAACTGGCCGCCACGCCTTCTGTACTCAGCTTGTTGCTCGAGGATCTCGTCGGCGAAATTCCAGGCAAGAAGAAGAACGAAGTCCGGTTGAACTTCGAGTAGCTTTTCCGGTGCGACGATTGGTATTTTTTGGCCGGGCATGAGTTTGCCGTGCTTGTGAATATTCCGATCCGCGACAAAGTCGATCATGTCCGGGCCAATACCGGCAAAATTGATTAGCGTTGCAGCCTTTGCAGCCGCACCATATGCGGCAATTGAGTGACCGGCGCTTTTTAGGCGCATCAGAAGTTCCAGCAAGCGGCGGCGCAGCTCCTCAACTCGGTCGGAGAAGTCGCGAAAATAAGCGAGCGTGTCGAGGCCTTCAGCGTGTTCCAAAGCCAATTGTTCTTGTACGGACGGGCCGACGCGTTCGATCTTTTCCACAAACAATCTCAATGAACCGCCATGAATGGAGAGCAGCCTTATTTCATTCAGAAAGAGGCCGTGGCGGCGGAACAGAATATCCAGTGCAGTAACGGAAAAGTAGCAGAGGTGCTCATGATAAATCGTATCAAACTCGACGTTATCTATGAGCGCCTTGAGATATGGGGCCTCGATAACCACCACGCCGTCGGGCTTCAGCAATTTGGCGATTCCTGCAACGAATCCGTTGGTGTCGGCAACGTGAGCGAGAACATTGTTTCCATGAATCACGTCTGCCTTGTAACCTTCGTTTACAAGGCGTTCGGCGACGGACAGCGTGAAGAATTCCTCGCGCGTTTCTACACCGATCTTGCGCGCTGCGGCGACTGGGCCTGGCGCGGGATCGATGCCAAGGACTTCTATGCCGGCTTCCATGTAATTCTTTAGTAGATACCCGTCATTGCTCGCAATTTCGACCACCAGGCTTTCCGCTGAGAGCCCGCGTGTGCGGATAACATCGAGCGCATTTTCACGTGAATGAGCAAGCAGGGCCGGCGAAAATGATGAAAAGTAGGGGTAGTTGGCTTCAAAGAGAAGTTCAGGATCGACCGTTTCAGTGATCTGAACAAGGCTGCATTGATGGCAGAATACTGTCCGTAACGGGAAGGCCGGTTCGATTTCGTCGCGTTGGGCGACTTCAATAAGCCGATCGACGAGGGGCGCCACACCCAGATCGAGAACGAGGTCGAGGCGCTCACTGCCGCAAGAGCGACAGGCTTTGATCGTTTCGGACTGGGAAGCCCGCCAAGCGGTGTCGCTCAACATGCCGCAGTCTCCTGCGACGTCACGCTTAGATCGCGCGAACCTGTCCGGCGAAGATCCGACGCAAGCTGACCGTTCGCAATCAATTTTTTGACATGCGCAATGCGTTTGAACCTGTCACCCTCGAAATCATCGACAGTCAGTCCAACCCGCACGAACGCATCATAGAGTTGCTCAACCCCGCGCCGGCAAGTCCACTGCGGTTTGAAGCCATGGAGCTTGCGAGCGATGTATCCGCAGTCGACACGATAATTCCTTGTGTCTGCTGCGGCATCTCCAGCAAAGGTGACGCGACTGCCCGGCACCACCTCACTGACGATCCGTGCTATATCGCTCACACGATAGTTTTCGGTTGTTTGCCCAACATTAAAGGCCTCGTTGTGTACGTCTGCCCTGTCAGCCTCGAGCACGGCAACGTAGGCGCGCGCGATGTCCTCAACGTGGACGATGGGACGCCATGGCTGGCCGTCGCTTTTCATGCGAACCTCGCCCGTCGAGAATGCCCAGGCCGTCAAATTATTCGTGACGAGATCGAAGCGAATACGTGGCGAGAGCCCGTAAGCTGTCGAGGCGCGAAGAAACGTTGGACTGAAGGTCTCGTCCGCCATGGGCGCGAGGGCGCGCTCGACCTTCACCTTTGATGTGCCGTAAGGTGTCACTGGATTAAAGCCGGCAGTTTCGGTCAAGAAGTCGTTGCCCGCAGCGCCGTAGTTGCTGCAAGAAGACGCGAAGAGAAATCGGGGCACACCAGCCGCTTTGGCCATGCTGGCCAGCCGGATCGATGCATTGGTGTTTATTTCTTCGGTCAGGTTCGGCTGATAGTCCCCGAGCGGATCATTGGACAGCCCGGCGAGGTGTATAACGGCGTCAAAAGTTCCCAGAAGTTCGTCTGGCAAGTCTGCTTTGGTCAGGTCACGACAATCGAGGACAAGCTGATCGACCGGAGTGATCGCCCCATCGAATGTCGAGTCACGAAAAAGATCAGTATCAATCCCCAAGACGTCATGTCCGCGTTCCAAAAGCATAGGTGCCAGCACGGTGCCAATGTAACCCCGGTGGCCTGTCAATAAGACTTTCATTCGTTGGTGTCCCCTCAGTGTCTAAGCGGATATGTCCCCGTCCGCGATTACAAATCTAGTTCCAAACCCTCCAGGGCGCGTTCCCGCTATCCCAGAAATTCTGCAGCACCTGCTTTTCGCGCAGTGTGTCCATACATTGCCAAAAGGAGGTATGCTTGAAGGCCATCAGTTCGCCAGCTGCAGCGAGCCGGCGCATCGGTTCGTGCTCGAACATCACATCGTCACCGTCGATGAAATCAAGGACCTCTGGTTCAAGCACGAAGAATGCCCCGTTTATCCAGCCTTCGCCCGCCTGCGGCTTCTCGGAAAATTCTTTCACTTGGTCCCCATCAAACTCGATGTGGCCATATCTTGCGGGTGGCCGGACGGCGGTCATTGTCGCGAGTTTGCCGTGCGACCGATGAAATGCGAGAAGCTTGTTGATATCCACATCAGCCACGCCGTCGCCCCAGGTCAGCATGAAAGTCTGATCTTCAAACCAATCCTTGAGCCGCTTAATTCGTCCGCCCGTCATTGTGTGCAAACCCGTCTCGACGAGATCAACGTTCCAGTCGGGACGGTCGTTTGCGAAGCGGCGAAATTCACCTGTCGCTGTGTTGATCCGCATGTGCCCACCGATGGACCCGTAGTCGCGAAACCAGCGCTTGATGTGTTCTCCTTTGTATCCCAAGGCAAGTACGAAATCCTGAAATCCATAGTGCGCATAAATGCTCATTATGTGCCATAAAATCGGCATGCCGCCGATCTCGACCATTGGCTTGGGTCTGATCTCTGTCTCCTCAGCAAGACGTGATCCATGGCCACCTGCCAGAATTGCAACCTTCATCCTTCGTATCCCCTTGTCCCCATTGTCGTCCCTCAGCGCGTCACCCTCGCGCCGCCGTTCATCTCGGTTGTAGCTGCGGCTTAGCGAAAGGTGCTCGTACGAGATTCCGTAATCGAAAAGCCATCGTGGGCGAAAAAAACCTCAAACAATCCATGCCATAACGCGCGATTTGTGGGGGAGATAACAAATGGCCGCTGAGCGCAAGTAACGCTTCGCCCTTTCCCACCACATCCGGATGACGTTGGGCAATCTCGATGAGGTGGCCCGCGAGGTTCACATGTTCCATACTGGCCCGGCGATCTGTTCGCCCACCTTGCCACTTGCTCCGTATACGGAGATCGGAAATGTTGATCGACCTTGCCGGATGCTCGCGATTAAAAAATGTCGCCTCCGGCACCAGGAGGCAAGGACCAAGAAGCGCCATCTCCGTGATTAGACCGCGGTCTGACCCGTAATAGCTGCGGTGCAGCGTACTTCTACGAAGCGCATCTGTTCGATATAGACCAAAGATTGGAAAACACGTCGCTGCTTCTCTTATAGCGCGAAGGAAACGCCGCGTTGGTTCCGCGTCAGCGATTGTCCCCATTTCATTTAAAAGAAGGCCCAACTCACGGCCTTCGGTGTCGATACCAATCGTTTGGCCAAAGGCAAGCGTCGCGTCGGGCCGCCATTCGAGTGCGCTCTTACAGGCCGAAATATAGTTCGAACTCAAGGTGTCATCGTGCGCGCACCATTTGAAGAAGTCGCCGGTCGCCAATTCGAAACCGCTATTATAGTTCGGTGCGGCGCCGAGGTTTGATGGATGGCGAACATAACGGACCCGCTTATCGCGGGCGACATAGGACTCGCAAATTTCCTGAGTAGCGTCGTCCGATGCATTATCGGTGATAATCAATTCAAGGTCCGACCAATCCTGGGCGAGAACCGATTCAATGGCGTGCGCAATATGTTGCGCGCCATTATACACTGGCAAAGCTATGCTAACAGAAGGCATGTCAATCTGCCTATTCCCACCACCTTCATAAACATTAGCATCGCAATACTTGAGATATCAAGCGCGCGGCGACAAGAAATGATGAATCCACTGAATATCTGATTGCGCGGCAAGCAGACGGGTCGCTCATGAACAAAGAGCACGCGGAAAGCAGGCCCATATGCGGGTATTCGGGGGAAGAGGGTGCTTGTGCAAACCGACTGCATCGGTAATCATCAAAAGGGGGGTGAATATTATGCGGATCGCAATCACGACAGCTACCGATGCGGGGTACCTGCCGGCGGCATGCTGTCAAATTTCGTCAGTATGGGAACAGAAAGGTGACGCGGATGTAGAGCTTTTTCTGGTCGTTTGTGATGTAGCCGCTGCTGAAATCGAGGCCGCCAGCAGCTTTTTCGATCGACGCGGGATTGTTGCAACGATCATCGACGCGGGGAAAATCGCTGCAGATATCAAGCCGATCAATACGCGTTGGCCGAAGGCGGCCTATTTGCGTCTATACTTCGACAAGATCTTTGGGCCCGAGTATTCTCGGCTGATCTATTTTGATGCAGACACCCGGATCCGAACCCCTCTGGAGCCACTCTTCTCGGTCGATCTCGGTGGCAAGCCCGTGGGGGCTGTACATGATTTCATCTATTATCTTACGGGAAATATTAGGCGGCGACGCAAAGAATTGATGCTTGCCGAAGACGCGCCCTATTTGCAGTCGGGCGTGATGGTGTTCGATTGGCCAGCGACCCTCGCAACTGATGCGCTCAAGGGTGCTCGGAGGTTTCTTGAGGTCCATCCGGAACGGTGTCAGGAGGCTCCCGACCAAGACGCCTTGAATGCACAATTTGAGGACTTGTGGGCGCCGATAGATCCGCGATGGAACCTGCACGAAACGTATCTCTCTTTTGGCGGGCGGCAGACACCCTTTCTTGAGCACTATACGTCGACAAAGCCATGGTCGAAGCGCCGTCCAGTCCGGTGGAAGGGCGCTGCAGACTGGTACCGCGACCAACTCCGGGGGACACCCTGGAGTGACTTCATTCCCGAGCAACATCCACTCGATCGCCTGAATGTAGAGATCGAGGATTTCCGTTTTCGCTTCAGCCCTAGAGCCCGAAACATTCTTGCCGCTCGAGCCCCATGGCTTCTGGCGATCGCTGGTATCGAGCAGCACAGGTCCGATACCTCGCCGCTACCCTGGGCACCAAGAAATGCAGAAGACGTTGAAGTTATGGCGGATGCGCTAATCCAAGAAGCCGCCGGGCTTCGTCCGCCGATCCGTCCGCCGGAGTCCGTGCTCAGGGGATATGGCACGGGTCTGCCGATAGGATTGGCGTGAATGCCAAAATGCTGATCTGGCTTGCGTCAGTTGGGCAGCCCAACGGACAGCGCTTGTTGGGCTAGGCGGAGGGAATCGAACCTTCTGCCAGTGTTTCTGAACGAAATGCTTGCCGTAGGTTTTGTGTTTCGACCAATCCGCCATTGGATGGAATGTGTAATGCACCAAGCATCCTCTCGGTGCGCCACCTGTCACGAAGTTTCCTTGCCAGCACTTCATGTTCTTTGCGCAACATCAGTTGACTGAGTATTGATGCCTGTATGCGGGCTATAAAGTGGCTCGTGTCGAATGCCCGAACGCTTTCTGCTATCTGAGGCGCGCTAAATAGCTCTGACCGATCTTCAAGCCGTATCATGGCTTGCATAACAGCTGGCGCCGTCTGCTCCGAGAAGAATATCCCGTTCTCACCCTCGCGAACGTAGTCGCGCGCACCACCCCGGTTGAATGCCAGCACGGGCGCTCCCGCCGCCATCGCCTCCACTGGCACGATTCCAAAGTCTTCTTCCGCCGGGAAAAGGAGCGCTTTGCATTGGGAATAATGATCGGCCAGGATTTGGTTGGGAACTCGGCCAAGAAACTCGACTGTTGGTCCGGCCAAGTTGCGCAGCCGTTGCATTCCCTTGCCATCACCGATCACAACCAAACGGCGTTCGAGACGCGAGCAGGCTTCGAT
Source organism: Hyphomonas sp. (assembly GCA_041752715.1). Taxonomy (GTDB): domain Bacteria; phylum Pseudomonadota; class Alphaproteobacteria; order Caulobacterales; family Hyphomonadaceae; genus Hyphomonas. The sequence goes on along the minus strand of JBGSVY010000258.1, from coordinate 46,789 downwards.
CGCAATGTCAGCCCGCTTGTAGGCAACAAATTCTCCAACATAGAGATAGAAGTCACCTCGCTCGCGTGTCGGTTCGAACCTGCGAACATCGACGGGCGGCGCGATGACCTCGGCGTCTCGCCGCCAGAACTTTTCGATCCGTCGGGCAACAGCCTTTGAGTTGGCGATAAAGTGGTCGACACGCGACGCCGACGTGACGTCCCATTGTCGAAGCGAACTGCTGAGCAGTTCCATTCCCAGTCGCGTTATGGGGCTCGCTTCTTTGAAATATTGGCCATACTGATCCCACATGTAACGCATTGGAGAATGACAGTAACAAATGTGTAGCGCATCTGGTCGGGTTATAACGCCCTTGGCTGGTCCTGCTTCACTGCTGATCACGATGTCATATGCACTTAAGTCCAATCGTTCGAGTGCTGCCGGCATGAAGCTGACATACTTAGAATAAAGCCGCCTGGAAAAGGGCATCGATTGAATACTGGTCGTGAAAACACGATGCTTCGCGATCGTCTTGGAAATGTGCTTCGGCGAGTAGACATGGGTGTAAATGTCGGCATCGGGAAAAAGCCGGCACAACTGCTCGACCACCTTTTCCCCGCCGCGCATTCCGACAAGCCAGTAATGGACGATAGCGACTTTCATGATCGTCCTCTCCCAATTCATCCAGTCCAAAGCTGATCCGTCGTCTGCGAGCGCTTGGCCTCAGCGCGCCCCGTGCTGCTTCAAGACTGCGGGGACCGTCATCACAACGATGCACAGATCGCCCCAGAACGTGCGCCGAAGTGAATACAGGCGGTCTGCCAAAACACGTTCATCATAACTTGTTTCCGACCGTCCGCCGATTTGCCATGGTCCAGTCAATCCGGGGCGGAGCCTGAGATAGTGGATCGCATCGAGACCGTAACGCTCTAGTTCCGCGGGAACGATAGGTCGCGGCCCAACAAAGCTCATGTCTCCAACGAGGATATTCCAAAGCTGTGGGAGTTCATCGAGGCTGGATCGCCGGAGAAATTTTCCAAGCCGGGTTTGACGCGGATCGTCGGTCAACTTCCGCGACCGAGCCCATTCATCTGCTGCAATTGCGTCCGTCCTCAGCAGATCGGCAAGGCGCACTTCGGCGTCTGTGACCATCGTTCGGAACTTCAGGCACTTAAAGGGACGGCCGTGAGCGCAGATCCGTGTCTGGGCAAACAATGCAGGCCCGCCGTCCGACAACCGGACGATCAAGGCGATCAAGATCAGTAGCGGCGCTAATACCAAAAGGGCGGCGAGCGATGCGACCATATCGAAACCGCGCTTGAAAGGCAGATTTCGAATTGCGCCTTCCCAACGGTACTTCGACACGTCAAAATTGACCATCGAACTGGTGGCCGGGCTCTCTGGCTGGTCTTCGGTTGTCCCAGTCGGTGTCTCGACACGAATGATCGGCGCGCTGCTTGTGTCAGCGCCGCCAGTATCGCCGTCCGAAAAAGGTACGACTATCGTATCGCCATCCACTGGCGAACGTCCCGACCCCGAAGGTGGCGCCAGACCAGCAGGTGTTGCTGAAAAAGCGTCTGTTCCAGTATCAAAGAATGTCGTGGCGGTTGTCCCCATCGCCGCGTCCTCCCGAGGTCAAATAAACATCTAAGTTCGCCTCACGCAAGAGAAGGGAGTTCAGAAATCGCAAAATATCGGGATGAATGAAAGACTAGCCTTTGTGTGAACTTGAACAGGGCGAGTGATGGGCATGTTGGAAACGAACGATTTTGCTTCGAATGAGACTATACCTCTCTCGGCCATTTGGATTGCAGCGCCGGTTCGGCTCCGGCCGCTTGAGGGTCGGGGTCATCGAAATGTTACCCATCGACAATCACGGCGTCATCGTTTTTGGTCGTCACCTTAGAATGCGCCGTTAAGCGTCACTACGCATATTGGGAGGGGGCGTCGATGGCCGGGTTTAGCCGGGCATTCGTCAGGACACGGATGACTATGGGGCGCGCGCCCCTACGGCCATCCAGCACTATCAGCTGACATCCGCTCCAAGACCGGTGCTACTCGACGTCTGAGTGAAGACGAGCGTGCAGGATTAACATTCGCGATCTGGTCGGAAGAGATCCAGGTGACTGGCTGGGGCGCGTCACATCAATGTCGTTGAGCTGGACGGTCTCGAAATAACTTTTGACGAAGGCGCGGAACAAGTTGGGCTGTTCGCAACAGCGATAGTGCTGCTCATAGTCTTCAGACGCCGCTTGTGCGTTACAGCCGCAGTAAAGCCTTTGAGGGCGCCCGCCAGCCCCTTCGTCCGACCGACCTGTTGAAAGGACAATCACTGCCAAAGACGGTTAGCATGGCTCCGTGAGTAGGACTCGAACCTACGACCGGGCGATTAACAGTCGCCTGCTCTACCAACTGAGCTATCACGGAACAGCGGGAAAAGCGGGAATAGCAGACATCGACCGGTGTTCAAGTCCCATTGTGCCGTGTTCCGGGGATTTCCAAGGTTCCCCCGGCGCCTGATCAGGACCGGCAGAAAAAAGGCGGGAGACAAGCTCCCGCCAAAGGCATTTGGTGATGGTGGGTGTCTCCAAAGAAGACACTCGCAATATCCCCGGGATTGGTTAACGCAGTCTTAATTCCCCTGTGTGATTTCCGGATACGGTTTTCACGCTCCGTGCCGCCCGCTTAACCAACGTCTTTGAAACTTTGGAGGCCCTGCCTGGGCCTCTAACCCAGGGTGCGCGGACGTTCAGGTCCGCTGCGTACAGTCTCCGCCACAGGGCCATTTGCCTTGGTGGAGCAAAAAGGGTGCCAGAACCTTCGGCAACGACATCGACGGAAGATCGCCTGGAGGCCCCACCCGGAATCGAACCGGGGTGCACGGATTTGCAATCCGCTGCGTCACCACTCCGCCATAGGGCCAACCGTTCGCTGTCCCTAGCAAGCCTTGCGGGCGCTTTCAATCACCCGCATCACACGGCGTGCGCTCCGGTCACATTGCTTCTAGAAAAGCGCATGCTAATCCACTTGGAGCGAAAACAGACCATCGGGATGAAAGATCGTGACAAACTTTAGAGCTGCTCGCGAAACGATGGTGGATACGCAAGTGCGGCCCCACGATGTAACGGATCCGGGCATCGTTGGGGCCTTTCTGCGCGTCCCGCGGGAGGCTTTCGTCCCGAATTCGCGCCGCGCCGTCGCCTATTCAGACCTTGAGATTGAAACATCCGCAGGCCGGTCATTGTGGACGCCCCGGGACACGGCCAAACTGATCAAACTGGCTGCGGTCTCGCCGTCAGACATTGTCCTGGTGATCGGCGCCGGCGCCGGCTATGAAGCCGCTCTCATGTCCCATTTGGCTGAGACGGTCATTGCGCTCGAAGAGACGTCTGTGCTGGTCGAAGCGATGTCCCAGCGTTTTGCGTCGATTGGTGCCGATCGTGCTGTTGCAGTTGAGGGACCCCTGGCGCTCGGTCAGGCAGACCAGGCACCGTTTGACGTGATTTACATCTGCGGAATGATCGAAACGGTTCCTGAAGCATGGACCGCTCAACTTGCAGAGGGCGGACGCTTGGCTGCCGTCATCGCCGGAAAGAGCGGTCTAGGGCGCGGAACTGTCTTCACGCGATCAGGTGCCACGATCGCATCTCGTGAGGCATTCGATGCTTGCCCACCACGTTTCATGGCTTTCGACAAGAAGGTTGAGTTTGTCTTCTAACCGGTCGGCCGCTCATTCGTTTGGCTGGTGAACATCGTTCACTCTTTCTTGGTGAGCCTCTATACATTCGTACTACCCAGTCGAGCGAGAATGACCATGTCTTTCAGAATTCAAATCCTGCGGGGCGCCACGTGCCTCGCTCTTTGCACGTCGCTGTTCACTGCGCAGGCAGAAACGCTCAGCGAGGCGCTCGCCGCAGCCTTCGAGACCAATCCTCAACTGGATATCCAGCGGACCCAAACGGCCATTGCGCGGGAGGATCTTGCACTGGCGCGCTCCGGTGGCCGGCCGCAAGTGAACCTCTCCGCCTCAGGCGGCTATGAGTACGTTGATACAAATGCAATTTTTAATTTTGGCGTCGGTGATCGACCCGCTGTTGGCGCGCAGCTTCAGGCGACGCAACCAATCTACACCGGAGGGCGCATCCGCGCCAACATCCGGCAGGCCGAAGCGGGTATCGGGTCTGCAGACCTGTCGTTCGATGCCGCACGGCAGGATCTCACCCTCGATGTCGTCAGTGCGTATGTCGATGTGCGCCGAGACCGGGATGCGGTCGCAATACGCAGGAATAATGTCGAACTTGCAGCCGAACAGGTTCGCGCTGCAAGCGACCGATTTGACGCTGGCGTTGTGACGCGCACGGACGTCGCTCAGGCGCAGGCCCGCCTCGAAGGCGCGCGGGCGGCGCTTGCGGGCGCAGAAGCTACCCTCGAGGGCAGCGAGGCCGTCTACACGTTTTTGACAAGCCTTGAGCCTGGCGAACTAGCGCCGCCACCACCCGTGCCGCCAATTCCGGCAAACATCGACGATGCCGTAGCGGCAGCGTTGGTTGGCAACCCTTCGATTGCTGCTGCAAGGCAGGATCTCTTGGCTGCCATTGAAGGCATTGCGGCCGCGAAGGCTCAAGGCCGAGCGCAAGTCAGTCTCGTCGGGACCGCCGCTGTCAACGAAACGTTTGGCGACGTAAGCCAGCGAGACAGTAGTGTTTCAGCGCTGGCGCAAGGCCGGATACCATTATTTACCGGCGGCGCGGTCAAGGCGCAGGTCATGGCTGCTCAGTTGCGTCGCGACCAAGCGCGCAGAGCGCTAGATAGCCTCGAGACGCAGGTGCGCGCTCAGGTGGCGCAGGCCTGGCATGCCTACGCGGCTACAAATCGCGCCATCGAAGCGTCTCGCCGGCAGGTCGAAGCTGCGGAAATCGCTTACGAGGGTGCCAAGGAGGAGCTTGCCGTGGGCGTGCGCACAACGCTGGACGTGCTCGACCAGGAGCAACAGCTTTTTGAATCCCGCCTGGCGCTGATTCAATCTGAGCGGGATGCTTACGTCACCGCGCATCGTTTGTTGCGCGCAATAGGAGCTCTTGGATCTATCTGATGACTGGTCGTCGGCCTCGCAACACGTTAACCTTGTCAAGCGGTTGTTAACCGATACCTCGTAGCCACGCAGGAAGAATATACCGAGGCTATGACAGCGAGGGGCTCTTGATGGCCAACGAAGCGCACAAAGAACCGACAATGGAGGAAATCCTCGCGTCGATTCGAAAGATTATCTCGGACGATGACCCGAAGGCCCCAGCGCGCCGGACAGTCGCGCCTGTGCCTGAGCCAGCTCCATTGGCCACCGATCAATTCGAAGAAGACAGTTTTGGGTTCGATGAGGCCGATGGGGACGAGGCCATTTTCGACACCGGAGATGACGCATTTGACGAGGTCCTCGAGCCTGCGGCGCCTGCGCCTGCGTCCTTTGAGGCTGTTCTCGGCGCGGCGCGCGCCGTCGTTCATCCCAAGCCTCAGCCTGAACCCGCGCCGCAACCTCAAGAACCGATCCGACCAACTCGAGCCCAGACACCGGAGACAGACATGCACGCTACTCAACGCTACCAGCAGACCGTGCTCACCGACGATCACACGGCCGATGTTGCAGCCGGAGCTCTCGGAAAGCTGATCTCGAAGATGGAGATGGGCGGCGACAACACCATCGAAGGCCTTGTTCGCGAGCTGCTGAAGCCGATGATGAAGGATTGGCTGGATGCAAACTTGCCAAAAATCGTCGAAGAAAAGGTCGAAGCCGAAGTCCAGCGCATTGCCCGCATGGCGCGCTAGCCTCACCCGCTGAATTCGCTATAGGGAAGGGCGCGCCTCTCAGGCGCGTCCTTTTTCATTTGCGGACCCTTTCTGACGATGCTTGACCAGAGATTTGACCCTGCCGGCGCCGAAGGGCGTATTTACAAGGCCTGGGAAGAGGCGGGCTGCTTCAAGCCGTCAGGCAACACAAGCGCGCAGGCCTATTCGATTGTCATTCCGCCGCCCAACGTGACCGGCGTCCTGCACATGGGTCACGCGCTGAACAATACGCTTCAGGATGTATTGGTCCGGTTCGAGCGGATGCGCGGCAAGAACGTGCTGTGGCAACCGGGCACCGACCATGCGGGCATTGCGACGCAGATGGTGGTCGAGCGCAAGCTCGCCGCTGAAGGCAACGAAGACCGCCGCAGCATGGGTCGCGAGGCATTCCTTCAGCGCGTCTGGGCCTGGAAGGAAGAATCTGGCGGCGCGATCACGGGTCAGTTGAAGCGGCTCGGTGCCTCCTGCGACTGGTCAGTCGAGCGCTTCACCATGGATGAGGGCCTGTCGAGGGCGGTGACGAAAGTGTTCGTCGACCTGCATAAGAAGGGCCTGATCTACCGCGACAAGCGGCTGGTGAACTGGGACCCGCATTTCCAGACGGCAATCTCAGATCTCGAAGTCGAGATGAAGGAAGTGGCAGGCCATTACTGGCACCTGCGCTATCCGCTGGCCGACGGGGTGACGTATGAGCATCCTGCCAAGGATCAGGACGGAACCGTTACGCTGGAAACGCGTGATTACATCGTGGTGGCGACCTCGCGGCCCGAGACGATGCTGGGCGATACGGGCGTGGCGGTGCATCCGGAGGATACGCGCTATGCGGCATTGATCGGCAAGTTTGTCGATTTGCCGATTGTCGGACGACGAATTCCGATTGTGGCGGATGAGTATGCGAACCCCGAGAAAGGTTCGGGCGCGGTGAAGATTACGCCAGCGCATGACTTCAATGACTTTGAAGTCGGCAAGCGGGCAGGGCACACGCCGCTGAACATTCTGACGGCGGTTGCGGCGATCGTGGACGGTGTTGAAGCCGATATGGCGGGCATCCCGGTGGCTATGCGCGGACTCGACCGGTTCAAGGCGCGCGAGGCTGTGGTCACCGCATTTGACGCGCTCGGCCTCCTCGACCGGATTGAAGACCTGAAGATCGAGCAGCCGTTCGGCGACCGCTCGGGTGTCGTGATCGAGCCGTGGATGACGGATCAGTGGTTTGTGGATGCGGCGACGCTGGCAAAGCCGGCGCGCGAGGCGGTCGAAGATGGGCGCACCCGCTTCGTGCCGGAGAACTGGACGAAGACGTATTACAACTGGATGGACAACATCCAACCCTGGTGCGTGAGCCGTCAGCTTTGGTGGGGGCACAGAATTCCGGCGTGGTATGATGTTGAGGGAAAGGTCTATGTCGCCGCCTCCGAGACGGAGGCGATGGCGATGGCTGGGAAGGGCAAGAAACTCGTTCAGGACGAAGACGTCCTCGACACTTGGTTCTCCTCGGCGCTCTGGCCGTTCTCAACGCAGGGCTGGCCCGAGAATACCGAGGCGCTGCAGACCTTCTATCCGACAAGCACGCTGGTGACGGCGTTCGACATCATCTTCTTTTGGGTTGCCCGGATGATGATGATGGGGCTCGAGTTCACCGGGCAAGCGCCGTTCAAGGATGTCTACATTCATGCCCTCGTTCTCGACGAGAAGGGGCAGAAGATGTCCAAGTCCAAGGGAAATGCCATGGACCCGCTGGAACTGGTCGACGAGTTCGGCGCCGACGCGCTGCGCTTCACGATGGCGGCGATGGCCGCTCAGGGACGCAACATCCGGCTGTCGAAGCCGCGTGTCGAAGGCTACCGCAATTTTGCGACGAAGCTCTGGAACGCCGCACGATTTGCCGAGATGAACGAATGCGGCTCGCCAGGGACGCTCGATTTTGCGCGGGTCACGCTGCCCGTCAATCGCTGGATGCTTGGACAACTTTCGGCCTGTACAGGCGATGTCACCCTCGCCCTTGAGGAGTATCGCTTCAACGATGCCGCCGGTGCGCTCTACAAGTTTATCTGGAATATCCTGTGCGACTGGTACCTCGAACTCATCAAGCCTTTGCTCGGCGGCATGGATGATGCTGCCAAGGCTGAGACACGGGAGGTCTGTGGCTACGTCCTCGATGAAACGCTGAAGCTATTGCATCCGTTCATGCCCTTCCTCACGGAAGAACTCTGGGAGCGCCGGGCGCCAGGTCGAACGGCCGAACAAGGCTTCCTGATGCTCCAGTCGTGGCCTGAATACGAGGGCTTCCAAGATGAGGCTGCACATACAGAAATCGGCTGGTTGATCGACCTGGTTTCGGAAGTCCGCAGCTTGAGGAGCGATCTCAATGTTCCGGCAGGCGCGAAGGTGCCCTTCTCACTCGTCAATCCCGACAATCATATCGCTGCATTGGCAGATGTTCACGGCGACGTTCTGGCACGCCTCGCGCGGCTCGGCTCGATCGAGCGGGTTGATGAAGCCCCAAAAGGCGCAGTAAGTTCGATCTCCGGCGCCACATCTTTCGCGTTGTCGATTGCCGACCTGATCGACATCAGCGCAGAAAAAGCACGTCTCGACAAAAGACTCGCAGAGTTGGCAAAGGAGGCCTCGGGGATCTCGAGCCGACTCGACAACGCAAACTTCGTTGAACGAGCGCCAATCGAGATTGTCGAGGAGCAGCGCGAAAGGCTGACCGAACTCGGGGCCGCGAAGGAAAAGCTCGCAGCGGCGCGCTTGCGCCTCGATGCGCTCGCCTGACGACGGGCGCTAGCGTCAGCCGAGCAACACGGGTGAAACAACCGGACCGGCCAACCAGGTGATCCAGCCACCCAGAGCGATCCAAGGGCCGAATGCGAGCGCCGTCGTTGAGGTGATGCGTTCTTTCCGAAAGGCGACGCTGATAAGCACAACGCAAATGCCACTAAGGGAAGCGATCAACAATACCGGCGGAATGCCGGCCCAGGTTACCCAAATGCCGAGGGCGCCGAGTAGCTTTGCGTCGCCACGCCCGAGTCCATCAAATCCACGGATGTTTCGGTAGAGTGTTTCCACGATCCGGAGCGTCGCATATCCGGCAATCGCGCCCAAGACATGCCCGGTCCATGCGTCGGGTTTCGTCACCACGACCACGCCTCCGCCCAACAGAAAAACGAGCAGATTGAGCCCGTTAGGCAGGATCTGTACCCGGAAGTCGATCAAGCCGAGCGTAAGGAGCAACCATCCGAGAAAGGCTGTCGCCACGCTGGTGCCGGTTGGTGCCGCAAAGGCCGAGATGGCGCCGATCGCGCCGCCCGCGATCGCGCCACCTAGCAGAACTGGCGCGCTCGGCATTTGCCCCGTCAGCCACGATTGCCCCTGACCAAGCCGTTCCGAAACGGCGACCGCGCCTGCACCAGCGATCAATCCCGCGAGCGGCAAAAGTACCGAGATCAGTGTCATATCCGCCATTTTTCCTTCGACGTAAGGCCGGTTATGATCGAGCGGCTGTCTGATTGAAATGATTTTGGCGCCTACGCGCTGAGAAGATCGCTTGCCGTCGGACGTAGTGTCTCTTCGCGCAGCGAGCACCGTGCCGACGTCCCCCGGATAGCCACTCGCGACGATTTCCTGGGGGGCTCTCCGGTGCTCCGTGACGCCCGGCGACTCGCGATTGCCAATCTGCCCGCAATTCGACCGGCGCAAGCTCACTCGTCTGCCAGGCCGGGTGCGAAAATGCCAGTTTGGCCAGAAGTGGTTCACGCGATTGACTGAAACACGGGCCAGCTTTTGACAAGCCATTCGCTGATCTGACGAGAATCGAACGCGAAATCTCCTTCAGCCCCGTCGAAAATACGATGAAGCTGGCCACGAGATGAAACGACGGCTCCATCACGGGCTCAGGGATGACAGCACGTGAATGCCGCGCTAACCGTTAAAGGTTAGATTTGGAAGTCACCTACATGACAAAGACCTGGGACAAATCCCGACTGCCGTCCCGCCATGTTACCGAGGGCCCCGAACGGGCGCCGCACCGTAGCTACTACTATGCCATGGGTCTTTCGACGAAAGACATTCGAAAGCCCTTTGTCGGCGTGGCCTCCTGCTGGAACGAGGCGGCGCCGTGCAATACCGCGTTGATGCGCCAGGCGCATGCGGCGAGCGAAGGCGTGAAGGCCGCCGACGGCACGCCGCGCGAGTTCTGCACGATCACGGTGACTGACGGGATCGCGATGGGGCATGAAGGCATGCGCTCTTCTCTCGCTAGTCGAGAAGCAATTGCCGATTCGGTCGAACTGACGATCCGCGGACATTCGTATGACGCGCTCGTTGGTGTGGCAGGCTGTGATAAATCCCTGCCCGGTATGATGATGGCGATGCTCCGCCTCAATGTGCCGAGCGTGTTCATTTATGGCGGCTCGATCATGCCCGGCCGGTTCGAGGGCAAGGATGTGACCGTGCTCGACGTGTTCGAAGCAGTAGGCGCGCATGCGGCCGGGTCAAACGAGATGACGAGCGCCAAGCTGGAAGCGCTCGAGAAGCTCGCCTGTCCGGGCGACGGCGCGTGCGGCGGCCAGTTCACGGCCAACACGATGGCATGCGTGTCGGAGGCCATCGGCCTTGCCTTGCCGCTGTCGTCTGCCTTGCCGGCGCCTTACCTTGAGCGCGACGCCTACTGTGTCGAGAGCGGCAAGGCGGTGATGAACCTTATTGAGAAGAACATTCGTCCGCGGGATATCTGCACGCGCAAGGCGTTCGAGAACGCAGCCGTGGTCGTGGCAGCATCCGGCGGCTCGACGAATGCGGCGCTGCACTTGCCAGCGATGGCGCATGAATGCGGGGTGCAGTTCAATCTGAAGGACGTGGCGGAGATCTTTGCCAAGACGCCCTACATTGCGAGCCTGAAACCCGGCGGCGACTATGTCGCCAAGGATTTCGGCGAAGCGGGCGGCGTGCCGATGCTGATGAAGACGTTGTACGATGCGGGCCTCATCCACGGCGACTGCATGACGGTCACCGGCAGAACGGTGGCAGAGAATCTCAAGGACGTCTTGTTCAACAAGGATCAAAAGGTGATCCGCGAAGCGAGCGATCCGATTTCGCCGAACGGCGGTGTTGTGGGACTGTGGGGGTCGCTGGCGCCCGATGGGGCCATCGTCAAAGTAGCGGGTCTCAAGAGCCTTGTCTTCTCCGGCCCCGCCCGCGTTTTTGACGGCGAAGATGCCTGTTTCGCGGCGGTCCGCGACCGTGCCTACAAGGAAGGCGACGTCCTGGTGATCCGCTATGAGGGGCCGAAGGGTGGCCCCGGCATGCGCGAGATGCTGTCCACGACGGCGGCGATCTATGGCCAGGGTATGGGCGACAAGGTGGCGCTGATCACCGATGGGCGTTTCTCGGGGGCAACCCGCGGCTTCTGCATCGGCCATGTCGGCCCCGAAGCGCAAGACGGTGGTCCGATCGCCCTTCTGAAGGATGGCGACATCATCTCGATCGATGCGGTTAAGGGAACCATTGATGTCCAGCTTACTCTTGCTGAACTGGACGCCCGTCGCGCCAGCTGGGCTCCTCGCCGGACAATCTATGGGTCGGGCGCCCTGCAGAAATTTGCGCGTCTGGTCGGGCCTGCCCATGAGGGCGCCGTCACGCATCCTGGTTTTGCCGGCGAAGGTCATGTCTATGCCGATATTTGAAACGCCCGGTCGCTTCGGACTGTAGGAGCGCGAGCCGATTTGGCTGCATTTTCCGGCTAGAAGGTGAGGACAGCGATGCGAGAATCTGACGCCTCTCGACAGACAAGCCCGATTGGTTTGGATCCTGCCATTACATCGGCGCTGAAAGGTTTGCCGAAGGACTTCGATCATTTCGCCGAGATTTTTGCCGGCGAGATCCAGCCTGGGTTGATCGCACGTGAGGGCGATCGTCTCGCTGCCGTGGCAAGAGCGCGGAGCGCGCGCTGGGTCGGAGGCGCGGTTATCGCAGTGGGAGCGGTCGCCGGCCTGTTGATTCTCCATGAACCCGCCGTGGCCATAGTCGCGGGTCTTGCCGGACTTGGCATCATGGGTTGGGGAATGAGCGATCTCGTGCGCTTGTCACGAGAGGCGAAAGCGCTGATCGTCCAGCCTGTCGCGAGGCAATTCAGCCTGACATTCGAGCCGGCACCCGGCCGCGTCGAGTCTATTAGCCGGTATAGAGACGTCGGAATTGTGCCGGGCTGGGACAGGTCGGCCTTCGAGGATCGTTTGACCGGTCAGCGCCGGGACGTCGATTTTGAACTATTCGAGGCTCATCTCGAGGAAAAGCGGACGACGAGAAATCCAAAAGGTGGGACAGAGACGCGCTGGGTCACCGTTTTTCGCGGACAGTGTCTGCGCCTCAACTTTCACAAGGTATTCCATGGACGAACCATGGTGACCCGAGATGCTGGCATCTTCAATCGTTTTGGGGGTGGCGCAGGTCTGCAACGTGCAAGCCTTGAAGACCCTGTATTCGAGAAAATCTTTGAAGTTTATACGACCGACCAAGTCGAAAGCCGCTACCTCTTAACACCCGACCTCATGCAAAAACTTGTTGATCTCGAAACCACGTTTCGCGGGGGGAAACTGCAGGCCTGCTTTGATGGCGGGGAGTTGCTCATCACACTCCAGGGTGGCGATCTGTTTGAGCCAGGCTCCATGTTTACGCCGCTGGACAATCCCGAACGCATCCGGGAATTGCTGAACGATTTTGCAGCCGTCTTCGGAATTCTTGATGAAGTCACCGCGGGAAGGGTCCGTATGGAGCTAGAACTGCCCGGAAAACCTGCCGATTGAGGCGATCGCGAGGCGTTTGTGTTCAGCTTTCCTTCAGCGACACGACTCTACCCAAAGACGAAACATGGAAGGGTACGCGGAATGTTACGGAAGGTCTCTGTTGTCGTCTTTGTCGCCTCCATGCTCTGGGCGCCGGCCCATGCGAGCGCGCAAAGCTTGGAGGCGTGTCGCGCAATGGCTGCGACCCTGGTGCCGCGAAAAGCCGAAATCGACGCTGCGCAGGCCGCTAGAGACGCTGCGCTCGCTTCTGTCGATGCCCGTGGCGAGCTTTGGGAAGAAGCAGAGGTTTACCGCTTGGTGTCGGCCGGACACGCAGAGGCCGCTGATCGCGCGCGTGCTGACTACGATGAGGCACGCAAGACCCTCGCTCGCCATGACATGGCGCTTCAAGCCAATGTCCGGGCCTTCAATGACGACACTGACAGGTACAATTCGCTATGTACGGTTCAAGACTGACGATGTGAGGGGGCTTTGCCTCATGGCGTCGTTGCGCGCTTGGGCGCAAACACGAGTTCTGTTGCTAGCCGCGAGAGGTAAGCAGCGTCTTTCAGCTTTCCGTCTCCCGCTGCCCGGCGGACGAACCAAACCAGCGAACGCGCGAATGCCTTTGCTATCGCCTTTCCCACCTGACCTTCGCCCCGTAACGCGATAATCCGGCGGCCGATGCTCGGATCGGTGACGATCTCTGGGCACGAATACTTTGAAAAGAGCGCCATCCTGATCGAGGAAATCTCCCGCGGGGTAAGGTCCGGCTCCAGTTCGTTGATAGCGCAGGCGGCGCGGAAGTCTTCAAACGCGAAATCCCATAAGCGCTTTCGGCACATGATCGAGCCCCGCGCGATAAGGGCTTCTCGTGTTTGCGCATGGGTCAGCGGTCCACCGTCGGTGGACCCGCGCGGCAGGAAATCATGCAAGGAACGCGTCAAACGGACCTCCGTAAGGATCCCCTGTTCGTCGAGCTTCCATCTTGCAAACCGCTGGTCCTCACCAACCAAACCACCTGTGCGAACGCCGTCATGCTGTCGTTGAAGGAAGACAATCTCGTCTGTCCCTATGCCGCGTGCCGCTCGGGCAATGCGGATCAGCATTTCATAATCTTCCGAGCGGGTAAATTTCAGTGAAAATGGACCGACTTGTTCGTAGACAGATTTCCTGACGAGCAGTCCCGGATGATGGGCGAAGAAATCCTGCATGGTCACAAGAAGGAAATCTTCTGAGGGAACAGTCCGCCAGTGGCCGCAATGATAGCGAACAATCTGCTGCGAGGCAGGGTCAACGAAAAACCGCTCGTAACGCCCATAGGCAAATCCGAGGTCCGGCCTGTCTTGAAGCATGCGCGTCAGGGTCTCCAGCGCATGCGGAAGAACGAGGTCATCATCGTCCATGATCCAGATGAGTGGATGGGTCGCAAGTGGGAGGACCTGATTTAGCGTATCGGCCTTGCCGGAGTTTGCCTTCTGGATATACTGAACCCGGCCCTCAAAGGCCTGCATGCGAAGGGCCGTATCGTCTGTTGATCCGTCATCGACGACGATAATCTCTGCAGGAAGAAGGGTTTGCGCAAAGAGGCTCTGGAGTGTCTCGACGAGCAGTGCCGCCCGGTTAAAGGTGGGTAAGATGACTGTCGTTTTGTCGAGGTCGGTCACGTTTTGGATCTCCATCCGCGGCAATGTCAGAAACGCGCGCTTCAAATCGGAAAGCAAGTCTTGCGCCGTACGATTGAGGCGCCTAGGCATCGACGGGTCGTGTTAGTCTCTCTGATTTTGGTGGCGTGTTTCAGAGGGAAACGCGCGATGCTCTTGGTTAATCTGGACATGGAGCAAAGCAGGCGACTCAGAGGGGACTTTGCTCTTCGGTAGCTCTGGCGCGGTTCTTGTATCCATATCGAAGCGAACTGAACAAAATATATCCTTCTTGAGAGCAAGTGCATGAAGTCTGCGATTCCCCTCGTTGTCGTGGTCACGCCTGTTTATAATGGTGGGGCTTTCCTTCGCGAGACCATGGATTGTGTTCAGGCCCAGACCTGGAAGAATCTGATCCATCTTGTTGTCGACAACGCGTCAACGGACGATACCGCAGAGATTCTCGCTGACTATGCTAGCGGGCGTGTGCCCGTGAGGGTGGTGCGCCACACGACACTCCTGCCGCAGATCCCGAACTGGAATTCGGCGATCGAGGCTATTCCGCAGGGTGCGGATTGGTTCCGTATCCTGTGTGCTGATGATACCATGCATCCGGACGCGATTGAACGCATGGTGATGCTCGGCGAGACTGACCCGCAAATCGGCGCTGTTGGCTGCGCGCATGACATTAATGGTGAAGTTCAGGACCTGCTTTGGGATCCCGAACGGACCGTTTTCGACGGTCCGGAGGCTCAACGGCTCATGTTCGAAAACAGAGGCCTGATCATCGCACCCCACGTCCTGTTCCGCACAAGCACAATCGAAAAGGAAAGGCCATTCTTCGAAACCGATGTCAGTGCGTTTGACACGGACGCCGTCTTGCGGGTTTTGAGCAAATGGAAATGGGGCGTGGTGCATGCTCACCTTGCCTTCACACGGGAACACACCAACACGGTTACCGCTCAGCAAGTTGCGCCAAAGCGGCTCCACTTGCTTGATTGGTATCAGTATTTGCAACGCTACGCGCAGTCCGCCTACGGGCCTGAAGAAGGGGCCCGCATGCTGCGGCGTTACCGGCGGCACTATCTGCGCCGGCTACTGAACGTTCGGCGCCAGGGCGGTGGCGAGCAGATTTGGAAACTCCACATGGAGCGGCTGGCGCGGATCGGCGAACAGCCTTCGAAAGCCGATCTGATCGACGCAAGCATCGACAAAATTCTGATTGCTCTGCGTCTGCGCCCTGACTGGATGTCGTATCCGTGGTAGGCCTTGCCGCCTGCTGAGGTGTTCCAGACCCCCCGTAAGTTGCGCCTCAAAGCCGCTCAATGACCTTTCGCGCCGCATTCTCGCCGGAAATGAATGACTCATCTGTCCAGATGTACGCCCAGTCGCCGAAGCGGCCACAATAGGCGATTGAGATTGAATCGAGGTATTCGTGAACGAGCTTGAGCGATTTTGGCCTGTCGTGGTCAAAAATGACATTTCCCCATGGGGCGAACAGAGTCGATGTGTGAATAATTTCGCTGCGATCTTTCACAAGTCCGCATCGTAACAGGCCTTCAATCGTGGGTTCGATGAGGTCATCGGGCTTCATCGTGAACGGCTTCCACTTCGGAGAGAAGTAAATCTCAGCCTGAATCGAGCACTTGCCTTCCGGTACGGTCCAACGCGAAAATTTGTGCGGAAAGCTCAGCCGAGCGAAGGGGATGTCTTCATCGTAGATGTAGGTCCAGTGCTGATCGGTCACTTCTTCGCGGTCCAGCCCAATATTCACGAGCACAGCCTGGCTGCAGGAGAGGAGCGCTGCGGCATCGCGGACGTCCGCGGGCACGCCTTCGATCAGCGGGATCAGAGCGGGCAGGGGAACCGACGATATCAGGTGTTCGAATGCGGCTGTTGTCCCATTGCCGAACCGGACCGTTTTAGCCTCGGGATCAATGCGAACAACTTCATGGTTGAGATGTACCTGCGAAAGGTTCTGGAACTTCTGGAGGTAGGGGAAGAAACCGCCTCGGGTCGGGTATCGGAAGTCCGGAATGTAGTGAACGTTTGGCGTCTCAGGCATGAGCGCGCCCCGCAGAACCTCGCCCAGATCAGGCTGATACAGGCGGGGTCCCAGCCAGTCAGTGGTGAGGTTGCGCGCCTCGGTGGTGTGATACTTTCGGGTATACTTTGCTGGGAAGTTGTCAGCAAAGGTCCGGCCGAACTGAGCGTAGAGCCAGTCTTCGTAATGGTGAATCTCGCCGTAAGGCTGCTTTTGCGCCGCGACGAAGTCCTGAATGCAGGCCACCACCAGATCAACGGGAAGGCCGTGCAGGTTCACCTGGGCCGGGTGTTTGACCCAATGCCCATCCCAGTAATTATTGACGTTCGCCGAAAAGGCCTGGAAATCGTGGCCGACGCTCTCGGCAAAGAGTTCTTTGATGCGTTCAACCTTGGTGAACGAGATGTGCGGGCCCTCATCAAAGACCCAGCCGCCCTCAAATGTGAATGTGCTGGTGTGGCCGCCCGGGTGGTCTCTCGCTTCAAAGACGACAGGTTGTATCCCTTCCTGATGAAGCTGCCAGGCGGCGCCCATACCAGCGCAACCGGAACCGATGATTCGTATTCCGCGATCTTGCAACTTCCGTCTCCTCCATTGGCCCCGACGCTCAGGGAGTCCCTAGCGTACTAAGCATTCAATATATGTCGCGCGTTAATCTAAACACAAAATTTCTGGCCCATTTGAATAACGACGCCTCACCGTTCAAAGATCGGTGCTCGGCGGGGCAATATCTGGTACGTGGATTGCATCGCCTGTGCGAACCTTTCAATCTCTAGGATGACTTGACATGCGCGTGCTCTTTACTGGTGCGGACGGCTATATTGGCTCTTTGCTTGGCCCATACCTGCTTGAGAAGGGCATTGACGCTGTCGGTCTCGATACCGGCTACTACCGTCAAGGTTGGCTTTACCCCACAGCCTCGAGCCGCCCGATGATCGTGACGAAGGACATCCGGGACATCACAGAGGAAGACCTGCAGGGCTTCGATGCAATTGCGCACCTCGCCGAGCTCTCGAACGATCCGCTCGGCCAACAAGACCCGCAGCTGACCCACGAGATCAACCATGCGGGCTCTGTCAGGCTCGCCAATCTCGCACGCAAAGCCGGCGTCAAGCGCTTCGTCTACATGTCGTCATGCTCGGTCTACGGCGTCGCCGAAGGCGATAAAGTGCTCGACGAAACAAGTTCCGTAAATCCACAGACCGCCTACGCTGAGTGTAAGGTAAACGTTGAGCGTGATCTGACCGCAATGGTTGGCGCTGACTTTGAGCCCTGCTTCCTGCGCAATGCGACAGCATATGGGGCGTCACCTCGGCAAAGGTTTGACATCGTGCTGAATGATCTCAGCGGTCTTGCCTGGACAACCAAGAAAATCACCCTGACGTCTGACGGATCGCCCTGGCGCCCGCTCGTGCACGCGCTGGACATGTGCCAAGCGGTTCACCTGTCGCTCACTGCCCCGGCGAAGGCAATCTCTGGACAATGCTACAATGTCGGGTCGAACGACCAGAACTACCGCGTGATCGAAATTGCCAAAATCGTTGCGAACGAATTTCCGGGCTGTGTGCTTGAAGTTGGTACGGCCGGTTCGGATAATCGGTCCTACCGGGTAAATTTCGACAAGATCAGCGCAGTTTTGCCCGACTTCAAATGCCAATGGACAGCCGAAAAAGGCGCGCGACAAATGCGGCAGGTCTTTGAGCGTATTGATATGTCTGCTGACGACTTCAGGGCTCCGCCATATACGCGCCTCAAGATGCTTATGAAATTGAAGGGTGCCAAACTCCTTGACGACAAGCTTTTTTGGCGGAATCCAGCCCTCGAAACGCTTTGAGTGTTTGGCGTTGCCGCCAAAGAGGGGGCGCGGCGCGAGCCTGATGACCTGATGATATGAATGCTCCGACCGTGATCGAAACTCAGGCTATCGTGATTGGGGCGGGTGCCGTGGGGCTCGCGTGTGCAGCTGCGATCGCAAAATCGGGGTTGGAGACCTACGTTCTTGAAGCGCAGTCCGGGATCGGAACAGGGATCTCATCGCGTAACAGCGAAGTCATCCACTCAGGAATCTACTATCCTACAGGCAGCGCGCGGCATCGGCATTGTGTCGAGGGCCGGAGACTGTTGTATGAACATCTCATCCGCCACCGCATCGACTTCAGGAAAACGGGGAAACTTGTTGTTGCGACGTCGGTTGCCGAAATCGAGAAAATTGAAGCCATCTTTGCGCAAGGTGAGCGAAATGGCGTCGAAGGCCTTTCCTTGCTCTCTGGCCAAGATGCGTGCGCACTTGAACCTTCGCTCCTTTGCGAGGCGGCTGTGCGATGTGACGAGACGGGAGTCTTCGACAGCCACGCCTTTATGGTATCCCTCCAGGGGGAAATTGAATCCCAAGGTGGCGCGGTCGCGTTCGGAGCCCCAATTCTGGCCGGCGAGATCCTGACTGACGGGCGCTTCAAGCTAAGGGTTGGCGGCCATTCACCTTTTGATATCGTTACACATCGGCTCGTGAACAGCGCCGGACTGAATGCGGTCCGCTTCGCCAGAAGTCTCGATGGCTACGACCCTTCCTTGCTGCCGGATTTCACGTTGGCCAAGGGCAGCTATTTCAGTTGTCAGACCAAGCCCTGCTTTTCACGCCTGATCTATCCCGCGCCGGTGGAGGGTGGTTTGGGTGTACACATCACGCTTGACCTCGCCGGACGCATGCGGTTCGGCCCCGACGTAGAATGGCTCGGACATGACGACCCTGATGCGGTCGACTACCGGGTCGACCTTCAACGCGCCGAAGGGTTTTATGCCGCGGTCCGTCGCTATTGGCCGGGATTGCCGGATGGCGCGATACAGCCAGATTATTCTGGCTGTCGCCCGAAGCTCTCAAGGCCCAGCCAGCCGGCGGCAGATTTCAGGATCGACGGCCCAGACCTGCACGGGCACGCGGGGCTCGTTCATCTTTTCGGGATTGAATCGCCTGGTCTGACGAGCTCTCTATCGATTGCGAAGTCGGTCGTGGACAAAATCACCTGAAAAACGTGCACGGCAACTAAGTCAGCTGTTTGAGTGTTCTCGACATCTGGGCAAACACACGATCGAGGGCCTTCTTGCCCCATGTGTACGACGGCAACTCGATATACTTGTGCGTCAGAACCGATACGCCCAACGTCGCACCCAAGATGAGCGCATAAGTGAAGGGATAAACCACATCGCCTACGGTTGCTTTGTACAGCAGCATTATCGGCGTGTGGATGAGATAGACCGAGAATGAAATTCGCCCCAGGAACTCTGCTTTTGTGATCGCCTTGCTCGCCGGTCCCAACTCAAAGCTCGCAACAAGAAGGATCGCAGCGAACAAAGGAATGAAGGCAAAATCAAACAGCGTGCCGCCGATCGGAAGCGCAAAGACCAAAACGAAAGCGACGTAGCAAAGCGGCGTGATTTTGCTCAATATATGACGCGCACGTTCGCTCAAGGTCGCTTCCAAATAACGATGAGCATCGTACAACAAAATGCCAAGGCCGAATGATGCAAGGCCCCGGATCATTCCCGAGTTAACGCCCGGCGCAATATTCTCGTACGATATATCGAGTTGCCCGACAGTCATCATCAGGACCGCGTAGCCAACGAGCGATATTCCCAAAAGAAACGCACGCCGATGGCTGGGAGCAATCTTTGTTCTGACCGCCGCGACAAAGAGCGGTGCAATCAAGAGGTTCGACCATAACTCCACTGAAATTGACCAGGCAGGTCCGTTGAATCGCAACGATGATGGTCCAAACCCGATATTGTGAATCATCAGGATATGAAGCCAAAGATCGTGGTCATATCGAAGGTGAAACAGTATCTCGACAAGGGGGGTAGCCAGAACGAAGATGAAGAGCAGAGTCACGAGGTGCAGTGGATAAAGCCGCGCAAAGCGCGCCTTCGCGAACGTGCCGAGGTTGAATGTGTCGTGGCGGAAGTAAGCGTGATTGAGAATGAATCCGCTGAGCAGAAGGAAGAAATCGACAGCCATGTAGGCAATGGTGCCGGCGAGCGGACCGTCCAGACCGGGCTGGATCAGACCGAAATGCCAGACGACGACGATGCACGCGGCGTAGCCTCGCATTGCGTCCAAGACAAGGTAGCGCTTGTTCTGCCTTGTCATCGATTGATTGAAATCCAGCGCGCGAGCGATTCTGCAGGACGGAACAAAACGCTTTAAAACATACTCAGGCTCGACAGTTAGACTGGCCAAGGCCACAATGTCAAGTTTTTGTATGTCGCTTGTCACCTCGACGCCTAGAAGTGCTGATGATCTGAGGGTTAAAGCGTTGCTTTGAGATCTGCGTTTCACTGTTAGATTCGCTTCGGTCGCGGGTCGTCCGCCGCGCCGGCTTAACCCGGTGCACTTCTTGCAGTTCGGTGCCCACGTCCCGGGCGTCGCTTGGATCAAATGGATTTTAGAGGAAAGTGACGCGATGAAGTTCCATCCAACTTCGCTGCCTGGCGCGTTCGTGATCGAGCAAACGCCCTTCACCGATGAGCGTGGCTGGTTCGCTCGGGCGTTTTGCGAGAAGGAACTTGCCAGCGCAGGAATCTCTGAGCGCTTTGTCCAGATGAACATGTCGGGCAATGTGTCGAAAGGAACAATCCGTGGTCTTCACTTCCAATCGGCAGCGGCACCCGAGGCAAAATTGTTACGATGCGTGCGGGGCGCCGTTTACGACGTCATCGTCGATATGCGGCCGGACGCTGCAACTTTTGGCAACTGGTTCGGCATTGAACTCACCATGGAGAATCGCCTCGCGATCTATGCGCCACCTCTGTTTGCGCACGGGTATGTCAGCCTCGTGGACGATACCGAAGTGCTCTACCAAACTTCCGCCTTCTACACGCCGGGGGTCGAGCGTGGCGTCCGCTTCGATGATC
This sequence comes from Hyphomonas sp., assembly GCA_041752715.1. Lineage (GTDB taxonomy): Bacteria > Pseudomonadota > Alphaproteobacteria > Caulobacterales > Hyphomonadaceae > Hyphomonas. The sequence goes on along the minus strand of JBGSVY010000258.1, from coordinate 25,592 downwards.
CGGGCATCGGCATTACTTGGCCCTGTGAGATTCTCGAAGTGACACAAAAAGACCGGTCTTGGCCGGATGTAAACATGAAGGAGCGGGGCCGATGACGAAAACGGTGATTGTCACCGGTGCAAATGGGTTCATTGGCTGGCATGCGTTGCTGCCATTGCAGGCAAGGGGTTTCGATGTTGTCGCAATTACATCGCGCGACAATGCCGACTTGCCGCCCGGCGTGCGGACCGAAAAGGCCGATCTGCGATCACCAGATCAGGTCCGCGGCCTGATGCTTGATATCCGGCCAACACACTTGCTGCATTTTGCCTGGCATCCGGTGGCTGCCGGCCTCTGGATGGCCCGCGAGAACTTGCAATGGGTCCAGCACTCGCTCGAACTCGCAGACGCCTTCGCTGAGTCGGGTGGCAAGCGGATGGTCTTCTCGGGCAGTTGCGGTGAATACGATTGGCGTGGCGGACTTTGCGTCGAGGATGTAACGCCGCTTCGTCCGAGTACGTATTATGGTGCCTGTAAGCATGCCTTGCAAACTCTGCTCGAACCCAAGGCAAGAATGGATGGTCTTTCTTTCGCTTGGGGACGCGCCTTCTTTGTTTACGGTCCCCGCGAGCACCAAAGCCGGCTTGGTGCGTCCGTCATCCACGCGTTGCTTGACGGGAAAGAGGCGCCTTGTTCGCACGGGCGTCAATTGCGCGACTATTCGCACGTCGCCGACATAGCTGAGGGGTATGTCGCCTTGCTCGACAGCACGGTCGAGGGCGATTTCAACATCGGTAGCGGTGAGGCAATCCGCGTCAAGGATCTGATCTTCGCGTTGGCACACGCCGCTGGTGACCCCGGCAAGGTCAAGATCGGTGCCCGTGACGCCCCCGCCTTCGAGCCGCCGCTCATCGTTGCCGACATGACAAAGACATTCGCAGCATTGAACTGGCGTCCCCGATACACGCTCGAGACTGGCGCAGTGGACACGGTCGATACGGTTCGTCGGCAACGTGCGACCTGAGCAGCCAAGCGGTGTAGGCAAAGCGGGCTTGGCCTGCCGTCGGTCCACGGAGCCGGCTGAATGGCGGTTTGGCTGAACGCCGGGCCGACGAAGTTCGATGGCACGAAGATTGCTGTTCGCAGGGCTAGACTGGGGCAAGACGATCTCGAAATCTCAACAGCCCTGACTCGGTCAGGCGCCAAAAGAAAGGTTGCACAGGATGAAAGTCTTGATACTTGCCGGCGGGTTTGGAACTCGCCTTTCCGAGGAAACCACCGTGCGGCCGAAGCCCATGGTCGAAATCGGAGGCAAGCCAATCCTCTGGCATATCATGAAGTCATATGCCCATTTCGGGCTGACCGACTTTGTCGTGCTCGGTGGCTACAAGGTCGAATTCATCCGGAACTATTTCTTGAACTACACCAAAGGCTCCAGCGATTTTACCATCGATCTTGCGACTGGTGATCTCGTCTGGCAGCGCAGCCAGACAGAAAACTGGCGCGTCACTGTGCTCGATACCGGGATTGAGACCATGACGGGTGGGCGAATTTTGCGGGCTCGCGAGTTCGTCGGCAACGATACCTTCTGCCTGACCTATGGTGACGGCGTTTCTGACGTGAATATTCAGGAGCTCATCGCCTTTCACAAGACTGAACAACGTGCCTGCACCGTCACCGCAGTCGTTCCCCCGGGTCGCTTTGGCGTTCTCGGTCTCGATCCAACGGGACACCGGGTCGACTCCTTCCGGGAGAAGAACAGCCATGATGTTGGCTTGATCAATGGGGGCTTCTTTGTTTGCGAGCCGTCTGTTTTCGACGTGATCGATGGAGATCCGTCTGTCTGGGAACAGGAGCCCCTGAACCGGCTCGTCGCAGCCCGCCAGTTGTCGTCCTTCCGGCATGGGGGTTTTTGGCAATCCATGGATACGCTTCGCGACAAGGCCGTGCTCGAACAACTCTGGGAAAGCAACAAAGCGTCCTGGGCACCTTGGCGCTGAAGGCGGACTTGCCAGCGCGAAACTTGTTCGGATCGCGACATCGTCGCGTTTGAGAGCAGGGGGGTGCCTTTCAAAGACCGGGCCTCTATAGCTGATCGAACTGTCAGAAACATGATGCCCAGCAATCCTCATCATCCACCGAACCGATCTGACCCGACCAGTGAGTTGGAACAGGCGACGAAGTCGACATCTGTCGGTTCGATGAGCAAAGGCATAGCCAAAGGCGCTATGTGGACGATGGGCGCAAATATTGCGCGGATCGCATCGGCGATACTTATCCTTCCTTTCCTCGCGAGAGTTCTTTCGCCAGCAGACTTTGGCTTGATCCAGATTGCGGCGCCTTTCCTGTTCTTCCTGATGATCTTCAACGATCTCGGGATGGGGCCGGCGCTTATCCGAGCCGTGAACCCTTCACCACGGCTGTGGCCCACCGCGTTCTGGGCCAGTCTTGTGGCGGCCATTGTCATGATGCTGGTTTTGCTGTTGCTCGCTCCAGCGGTCGCATGGTTCTTCAATGAGCCTCGCGCCCAAAGTGTATTGCAAGCGCTCGCGCTGACAATGCTGGTTGCGGGGGTGATGATTGTACCTGGCGCCTGGATGATGCGAACGATGCAATTCAAGGCGATGTCGATCATCGAAGTGGTGTCGGTTAGCGCCGGAATAGCGGTCGCTGTTGGCGGCGCGTTCTCTGGATGGGGCGTCTGGTCATTGGTGGCGCAACAGGTCACGATGTTTACGCTCAAGTCTGGATTGATCCTGACATTTTCCGGGTCTCCCTTGCGCTTGAAGCGGTCCTTGTTTGACTTTTCTTGGGCTGAACTGCGCGGCATCATGGGGTTCAGTGGGATGATGACCAATGCGCGCATGATCTGGTTTGCCACGCACAACGTCGACAACATGATAATTGGACGGGTGTTAGGTGCTGCTGCACTTGGCTTTTATTCGATCGCTTTCCGCATCATGATGATGCCGATCGAGATTTTCGCGAACGGGCTTGCAAATGTCTTGATGCCGACACTGGCTCAAGTGCAGGACGATCTTCCCCGTGTTCGCGCTGCAATGCTGCGCACCTACCGTATAATCTCGCTATTTACGTTTCCGATCATGGCTGGCGTAGCGGCGCTTGCACAGCCCCTCACCATCTTTATCCTTGGTGAGAAGATGGCACCCGCAGCCTATCCTGTGGCAGCCCTCGCGATTCATGGTGCTATCCAGAGTCTTCTGACGGCCCAGGGTGTCGTTTATATCGTTCTTGGGCGCCTTGATGTGCTGGTTCGGTGGTCTCTGATCACACTCGTCTCCCTTACGATCTGCCTGCTTATCGGCGTAAATTGGGGGCTCCCGGGAGCGTCGCTGGCTTATCTTCTTTCCGGCCTCATCTGCGCTCCCGGGAGTTTCCGCGCGATGTTGCGGATCCTGGAGGCCAGCTTTTTCGATCTCTGGAAGGCAACCCGCGTCCAAACCTCTCTCGCGATCATGATGGGCAGCTTTGTCTATTTGATGTCAATTGGCCTGCCCGCCGATTGGTCCAACTTCAGTGTGCTGGCGGTCTGCATTCCTGTCGGGGGCATGATCTACCTCACAGGGCTCGTATTCTTCGACCGGAAGTCGGTTAGTGAAGTGCTGGACCTTGCAAGGAGTGTCGTGGCCAAATAGGACCGTTAGGCCTCGGTTTGGCGCAATAAAATGGCATGTTCTGTGCACTAGTTGTCGGGTGGCAAACGCGTTACGCGAAGACAAGCCCACGGTTTCATCAGACGACTCCCGAACGATCGGACATCCTGACATGGCGCGATTTGAAGTTGTCATCCCCTATTTCCAGCGAGATCCTGGACACTTGTTGAGAGCGGTTCAGTCGGTTTTCCTCCAAGGGATAGAAGACATTCGCGTGAATGTCGTTGATGACGGATCGCCGCTCCCCGCCGAAGTCGATCTCGCCAAACTCGCCGAGCAAGATCGCGCCCGGGTCAATCTGATCGTTCAGAAAAATACGGGCGCCAACGGAGCACGCAACAGGGGATTGCAGGAGATCGGTCCTGATGTTGCCTTCGTGGCTTTTCTCGACTCTGACGATGCCTGGCTGGAAGGGCACTTGCGGCGGGCTGAAAACGCGCTGTCGCAGAAGGGCGCGACCTTTTTCTACGATACGATCCGGATCGACCCCAAATTCGCCGAAAGCTATGGCGAGCCTGCGAAGGTCATTGAGACGGCCATGCTCGCGCCGACACCAACCGACCCGAACCTGATGGAAATCGTCAATCCATTGCGAGTGCTATCCGGTGAATGGTACCGGCATATGCACTTGTCGGTCTCAGTGCTGTCGGGCGATCTGGCGCGAACCGTTCGCTTCGATCCTTATTTCACCATCGCAGATGATTTCGAGTTCTTCTTCAGGTGTGCCTGCACAAAAGGGCGTTGGTTCATCGACGCTCGGAATGGTGCCGAACGCGGCACCGGCGCGAATATCTGGCATGGGATCAAGACGACAGATCTGCGCTATTCTCAGGAGAAGTATTTCAGCATGGTGGTTCTGTCGCGCTTGCGCCGGCAGCCTGGCGCCGATGCGCAAACGCGTCGAAGTGCTGCTGAACGCATCACCACTTATCGCGAGCAGTTCTACTGGGCGCAGCAAGATCGCCTTAAGGCAGGGCTCGGCTTGACCTGGTCGCTGTGGGTCAGATTCATATTGAGGGATCCGGCCATCTTGGCGTTGTCGCTCAAGCACGTGGCAGGCTCGGGTCTGCGGCGATTTTCCAATTGACCACCCGTCGCGTAATCAGATGCGAGTGTGATATTTTTGCAACAGGCAGCCCGGGCGTGTGGCTCAATCGCGCTTGGCGAACGACCATGTCTCGACCGTCCCGGCGTTCTCAATCGAAAAATTGATAAAAGCCGCTGGATATCCCGCTTGGCTTGCATTCAATCGATACTTGGCATCGCAAACTAACACTTTTGCGGTATTCATGGGGACAGCGATCTGCTTTTAAGAGAAGTAGGGAAAGTGCGGCAGATCGTCTGATAGTGCGCCGGCTTGGTATCAGGCTTGCAGACGTCTCAGTGTTGGACCTGGCCAGAACGGCCTAACAGAGAAACTGGGGAATGGTAGAATGACCAATTTTAAGCGTGTATGCCTCCTGAGCGTCGCCACGGGTGCGCTATTCACAACGACCGCTTTGGCCCAAAGCGAGAATTACTACAGCCGCGACAAATATCAGGCTGTACGCGATCGCGCCCAACCTGAGTTTGATCCCGAGCCGGTCCGGCTTGGCGCTTTCCTGGTTAGGTCTCAGGCCGATTTGGGAGTCACTGCCACAGACAACGTGTTCGTCGTTTCGGACAATGAAGAGTCGGATACGATCACGCGCATTGGCGGGCAGGTAGCCGCGACAAGCAACTGGAACGTCCATGAAATTGGCGCAGAGGTCTCTGCGCATCGCAACCAGTATCTCGACAACGACCAGGAGTCTTTCAACGAATTGACAGCATTGGCTCGCGGACGGCTCGATGTGTCCCGAGAGTTCGCGCTTGCTGGCGCAGCGTTCGTTCAAGATCTGGCCGAGCCGCGGACGACTTTCGTCAATGACTTTGGTGTTGACCGGCCAATTGCGTTCACCCGATCGGGCGTCGTCGTAGAAGCAAACTATCAGAACGACCGCGTGCGGTGGTACAATTCCGTCAGCGTGACCAACGAGAACTTCGATGATGGCCAGCAGGTCAATACCGGTGTGAACATCGATCAAGACTATCGTGACCGTTCGTTCACCAATGCGCGTTCGCGCCTCGCCTATGCCCTCTCGCCAAACCTCGCCGTCTTCGGCCAAGGTACGGTCAGCCAGAGCGAATATGACGAAACGCAAATCTTGGCGGGTCAGCCACGTAGCCGGGATTCACAAGGCTACACCGTTTCCGGCGGGGTCGATTTCGAACTCTCCAGCCTCGTCCGAGGCGATGTCGCGGTTGGTTACCTGAACGAAGAAAAAGACGACGATTTCTTCGCAGATGTGAGCGGTCTGTCGCTAGACGGCCGTGTGCAATGGTTCCCAACGCAACTGACCACCGTCGAACTGAATGGTGGCCGGCGTGTTGTCGATGTTGGTGCTTTTGACTCCCCAAGCGCAATCGAAACGCGGGCAGGTGTACGCGTTGACCATGAATTGCGCCGCAACATCATCCTGTCGGGCTTCGTCAACGCAAACAATTACGAATATGAAGAAACCGACCGTAAAGATGAGAACATCGAGCTTGGTGCAATTGCAGCGTATAAGCTGAACAAGCGGGTGCATCTCGAAGCGTTTGCCCGGCGCCTTGATCGCGATTCATCCGGCGCTGGCATTTTCGGCGATCCCTCGTACGGCGTCACGCTGCTGGGGATCGGCTTGCGGCTCCACCCTTGACGCGACAGATGGCCCCGTTTGAACGGGGCACACTCCAGATGACGGACACAATCAATTGACCAAGTCGTATACATTAGAAATCCCCACGAGCGGAAACGCCGGCGGTGACAACGTCAGCGGCCTTGGCCCGCTCGATTTGAAGTCGTTGATTGGGGTCGTCTACAGGCGGTTTCTCCTCATCGTTGCCGGGTTCCTTTCGACATTCGGCTTGATTGCGTTCATCACCTTCACGCAAACGCCGATATATACTGCCGAGTCGATGGTGCAGATCGATACGACGGAAAAGAACGTCATCGACTTGGGCGCTATCTTTTCAGGCGTGGGTGGAAGCACGGCCGTCATCGATACCGAGGTGCTCGTCATCGGCTCGAAGTCGTTGCTTACCCGGGTCGCAATTGCAGAAAAGCTGGTCGAAGATCCCGAATTCAATTCATCGCTCCGGCCGCCCAAGCGAGGTCCACTGACGTCGTTGTCGCAAAGCCTCCAACGCGCCTTTGGAAACGAGGAGATAGGCCGCGACCCTCTTGAGGGCCTCACCGCAGACGAGCGGGCGGAAGTTGCGCTTGCCGAAGCTGTTGGCTGGCTGACGGGGAAGGTATCCGTCGCGCGCGTGGGAACAACCTATCTCATCACCATCAAAGTCGCGAGCGAGTCACCACAAACGGCTGCGAGGCTCGCAAATTCTATTGCCGAACAATACCGCGTCCAACAGCTGGAGCAAAAGCTCGAGCAGACCCGCAAGGCCACGGAATGGCTTTCCAGCCGGGTCGCGGGTCTTCGTGAGGAAGTCGAAGAAAAAGAACGGCGCGTCGAAACGTTTCGGGCTGAGACAGGCCTTCTTGCGGCCCAGGGGGCAACCCTGACCGAGCAACAGATTGCCTTCATGACCGCCCAAAAAGGCTCGCTCGAAGTCGAACTCGGCCGTGCCCGTGCCCGTTATGATGACATGCGTCGCCAGATGAGCGGCGGAGGCGGTGGCGAGGGATTGAGCGACGTGATCAACTCACCGCTCATTTCGGAGTTGAAGTCCCAACGCGCGGTCGTCATGCGGCGCGTGGCGGATCTGGAAACACGCCTCGGGCCGGCTCACCCCGAACTGATGAGCGCGCGAAGTGAAGCCGCAGATATTGATCGGCAAATCAGTGCGGAGACCGCGCGGGTTGCGACCAATGTTGAGAACGATCTCAAAGTGGCGCAGTCGCAGATCGCCAGTATCCAGGCTGAGATCAACAGGTCGACGGGGCAGTTGCGGGGAAACAACATCAACCTCGTCCGCCTGCGCGAACTCGAGCGGGATGCCGATACTAGCCGCGTCATCTATGAAGAGTTTATTGCGCGCTCCAAGCAGACTCGTGAGCAGGACGCCCTCTTGCAAGCTGATGCGAATATTCTCTCGACAGCTTCCGTTCCGAATGCGCCCAGTTCCCCAAAGACACTGCTCAATCTTATCGTTGCATGCTTGCTTGGCGGTGTAATCGGTGCGGGTCTCGCGCTTATTGCCGAGATGTTCGACATGAAATTGAGTTCCACCGAAGACGTGGAGCGAAAGCTCGGGGCAAACCCGATTGGGTCGGTGCCTCTGATCAAGACTGCCAATTTCCTCGGGCTCGCACAGACAAATCCTGCGGACTTCCTGGTTGAAAATCCACTCTCCGCTTATGCCGAAAGCATAAGGTACCTGCGCGCGGCGATCGCTTTTTCCGATCTCGACAGCGAGACGAAGACGGTTGCGATCTCGTCCTCCCTGCCTGATGAAGGGAAAACCAGCCTAACACTCAGCCTCGGACGGATGTCGGCGATGTCTGGAGCCCGCACGCTCGTCATTGATGGCGACTTCCGCAGGCGGCAATTGACAGAGATCGCCGGGCTCAAGCCAGAGATCGGGTTTATTGAGCACTTGTTCGGAGCCGGCCAATTGTCCGATGCGATCACCAAGGATCGAAAATCGACACTGGACATCTTGCCGTTATCACAATCCGGACACACGCCGCATGATGTCTTCGGAACACGCGCGTATGACGACCTGATGACGCGGTTGCGGTCGATGTACGACCTGATCCTGATCGATACCGGTCCGCTTCTGTTGATGGCAGAGGCCCGGGTCGTCGCTGGCAAGGTGGACAAGACGATCCTTGTTGTGCGCTGGCGTTTCTCGCAACGCTCTGCGGCGCGTCAATCACTTGCGCTGCTTCGCGCGTTCAATGCAGATGTTCTCGGCGTCACGCTGAACATGGTCGATTTGAATCGCCGCCGCCACCATCGTGACCCTGGCGCCACTTATAAAGCCTATCGCAAGTACTACCAGATGGACTCGCGCCCGTCTCTGTTCGGGTGGAACAAGTCGCCGAAGCGCAAGTCATCTGGCAAGGACATGCCCCGGCCGGTGGCCATCACGACCCCGCCGTCCGGCAGCGCGAAACGGGCCGAAAAGGCAGACCGGATTTCTGTGGACTAGGGGCTCGCGGTATAGCCGGGTGGTCCGGGACTTGCTGAAAACGAGACCGTGCCTGAAAACGCCGTTATCACGGGAGGAGCCAGCGTGACCACGATCGCCTTCTTCGGTCACGATTCCGGGGACGCAGCGGTACGCCGCCGCGTCCGCGCTTTTCAGGACGATGGCTTGGACGTGGTCGGCTTCATGATGCGGCGCGGCCCAGATGAACAACGCGAATGGGAAAATGTCGACCTTGGGGAAACGCGAGACGCCGCGTTTGTTCACCGCGCACTGCAAGTGTTCAAAGGCGCGCGTTTGGCAGCAAACGCGCGAGAAAAGCTCGCAAGAGCGGATGTGATTTACGCGCGCAATCTGGACATGCTGGCTTGCGCCTTTCTCGCCAAACGTCACTGCAAGCTGGCGACGCCAGTCATCTACGAAAGCCTCGATGTGCACAGGTTGTTGACGCGAAACGATCCGATCGGCGCCGTATTCCGCATGGTCGAGCGAGCGTTGCTCAAAAGGTCCAGGGGACTGGTCGTCTCTTCGCCAGGGTTCCTGCGCAATCATTTCGAGCGCCGCTACGGTGCCTTGGAGAATACGTTTCTCGTTGAGAACCGCATGGTATCCGGCGCGAACTATGGAACGCGCAGGTCAATCGAAAGCTCAGAAACCGGCGAGTCCGTTGTTCTGTTGCGCATTGGTTGGGTTGGCAATTTGCGTTGCGCCCGCTCGCTCGATTTGCTCTGCGCCCTCGCTGATGCTCTGCCGAACGATGTCGAAATACGCCTTCACGGGCAACCTTCACGGATCGAGGTTCCCGTATTCGAACCAAGGGTCAACGCGCGCAAGAATATGCGGTACTTCGGCCGATATAAGGCGCCCGAAGATCTGGCGCAGATCTATGGCGAGATCGATGTCGTATGGGCCGGCGATTTTATGGAGGCAGGCACAAATTCCGTCTGGCTCTTGCCAAATCGGATTTACGAGGGCGGATACTATACAGTGCCGTCGATCGCGCCGGCCGGAACGGAAACGGCCTTGTGGATCGAACAAAACGCGTGCGGATTTATCTTGCCAGAACCCCTGGAAAAGTCGCTTCTGGATTTGATTGTGAGCTTGATTCATGATCGGGCGCCGTTGCACCAGCGAGCACTTGCACTCGCGCAGTTGCCGCTGGAGACGTTCGTTCAACCACGAGGGTTGATGTCTGATATTGTCCAGCGCGCGCTCTACGGGCAAAAAGCAGCATGAGCACAGTAACCATCAATGCCTCGGGTGACATGCCAGCTTATGCTGTGCTGCGTACGCGGACGAAACCGGCAGCTTGGTGGGAAAAGGTCCTTGCGGCCGTGTGGTGTCTAGTAACCTTCGTGCAATTTCCCGGCAATGAACTCGTCCTTTATCCGAGCGCATTGATCTTTCTGCTGCTGTTTGTCCTGCACAAGGACGAAACTGTGCCGGTCGCGCTTCGGTGCTGGATATTGCTTCCGGTTCCCATTTTAGGGGCGTTATCGTTTGGCTGGTCTCCTGCGCCTTCCGAGGCGCTGCGGCTGGGATTGATGATGATTCTCCACTTCATCATCATTGTAACGATAGCTTGCCGCATCACGCGCCAGGATATTGTTCGAGGCTTCTTCGCCGCTGGCGTCATCACGCTGGCAATTGCGGCTTCGTCTATTGATCAAGCCTATGCGGGCGGGATTTATGGCAGCAAGAACTTCTTTGCCAATCGTATGCTGATCATTGTGATCTCGGGTTTGGCCATTGCGCTTAATCCCAAAGAATTGCCGCTGCTGCGTCTTTTCGCAATTCCCGTCACCGTGACGGCATTTGTTTTTAACGTCATGGCAGAGTCTGCCACTTCACTTATCTTCGGTTTGTTTTCGATCGCGCTGTTGTTTTCGCTGTGGGCATTCTGGCAACCGATGAAACGTATACGGCATTTACGATCCATGTTCTTGATTGTTCTGTTTGCCATGGGGTGCATCGGCGCAATCGTTTACCTCGCAATTCCCAATAACCCCCTTGTGAAAGAATTTCTCGAAGCCTTCGGTAAGGATTCGACGCTTACGAACCGGACACTTTTCTGGGAGGCCGGCAACCGGATCGCTCAAGAACGTCCACTGTTTGGGCTCGGATTTGAGGGCTTCTGGCGGCCTGAAACGGGCGCGGCGCAAACCATCAATGAACTCGACTTCAAGCCATTCGGGACCCGTCACTCCTTCCATAATTCCTATATCGAGATGAAGGTTGCGCTTGGCTATGTCGGCATGATTCTGCTTATTGCTGCGGTGATCTGGACCTATGCGCGTTCGATCTACAACTGGCTGCAATCACAGGATATGGCGACATCGTTTTTCCTCACTGGCGCGACGATCGTTCTGTTATCGACCTTCACCGAGTCCACCCTCATGGCCACTTTCGACACGATGATCCTGATCTTTTACCTTTCAGCGGCCACAGGATTTGGCGCGAAATACCACGATGGCGAGACAACACTTGTTGCCCTCCGCCCGCTCTGAGTGCCCTCGATCCTGCGAATGAATTTGGGAAGCGCTTCGGTCATGAGACCGGCAGACTGAGCTGCCGTCTGCCTCTGATTGGCCGAATTCCCGCCTAAATCATCAATGACACTGCGGGTTATTCAGAACAGCTATCTGGTTCCTTTTAATGCGCCGTAAACGAATGATCGTTCATCTAGGGTCATGACCAGTCAGGATAGGCTAATTTCGATCGGAGTGGGCCGCTTTAGCGGAACGCAGCCGGCCAATTCGGCGGCGCTTTCGTCATTGGACGACGAAGCCGTGACAGACCGATGGCCTGTCTGGCTTAGGCTGGTCGTGATCGTTGGACTGAGCGCCAGTCTGTGGGCCTGTATTATTTTCGGAATCCTGGTTCTCATCGACTGAATATGGTCTCCGGGGCCCTCAAGGTTTCCTTGTGTAACAGCAGTTTCGGACCGATACTTGCATGGAACACGTGTGGTCCGCCGGGCGGCGGACCTGCTGGCTTTGTCGAATCGGTGTGGCAAACATGTCCAAGAAGATCCTTGTAATTGGCGGCGCCGGCTACGTTGGCAGTCATTGCGCCAAGGCCTTTGCGAAGTCGGGTTGGGAGGTCACAGTTTTTGACAATCTGTCGACCGGGTGGCGTGATCTCGTAAGATGGGGGCCTCTGATTGAGGGTGACCTCTTGGATGCTGCAGCCATTGAGAGAGCGATTGCACATCTGCAGCCCGATGCAGTGGCGCATTTTGCGGGGTCGTCGATCGTCTCTGAATCTATTCGTGCGCCGGCGATCTTCTATCGTAATAATACCGTCGCGACCCTGAATCTACTCGACGCTATGCAGAGACACAATGTCGGCATGCTGATTTTTTCGTCGACTTGCGCGATATTTGGTGCGTCGAGAGTGCCGGCAATCGACGAGGACCATCCGACCGCGCCGATCAATCCTTACGGTCATTCGAAGCTGATGATCGAACAGATGCTTTTGGACTTTGATCGTGCGTATGGAATTCGATCAATGCGCTTTCGCTATTTCAATGCAGCTGGCGCAGATCGCGACGGCGAAATCGGAGAGCGTCATGCATCTGAGACGCATGTCATCCCTCTTGCGCTGCAGGGCGCAACCGATCCGGCTTATGCCTTCACCATACTTGGCAATGATTTTGAAACGCCGGACGGAACCGCGATACGTGATTATATCCATGTCGAAGATCTGGCTGAAGCTCATCTCCTGGGTCTCGAGGCATTGGCAGCTGGCGCACGCACGTCGGCTTACAATTTAGGGACGGGTATCGGGACAAGTGTTGCGGAAATCGTTTCAGCGGTTGAGCGCGCAACTGGGCGCAACAGCATCCCGTGTTTAGTCGGGCCAAGACGACCTGGCGACCCACCACGCTTGGTCGCAGATCCTGGAAAGGCTCAGCGCGAGCTTGGATGGTCCGCAACCCGGTCTGATATCGACAATATCGTGCGGACTGCCCACGCCTGGCATCAGAAGGATTGGGCAAAGCAAGCGCAATCGGACAAAGCCTGATTGCGGGGACGTCCGTAGCCGCACAAAAGCAAGATCGCATCTTATAGGTAGTACACCGTGTCCAAGGTAACCTTGATCATTCCCGCCTACAATTGTTCCGATACGATTGAAAAGGCCATTCGCAGCGCCCTCGACCAGACAGTCGAGACCCGCGTTATCGTTATCGATGACTGTTCGACGGACAACAGCTTTGAGATGGTGGAAGCGATCGCGAGGTCAGAGCCGCGGCTGACGGCGCGACGACAGGAAAGAAACGGCGGTCCCTCAATCGCGCGCAACGCGGCATTACGTCTTGTTGAAACGCCTTGGGTGGCCGGTCTTGATGCAGATGACTTCCTGCTTCCGGACAGGATGGCAAAATTACTCGACCATGCCGAGACGCGCGAGATCGATTTTGTAGCTGATGATGTTGTTCGGGTTGCGCCGGGCAAACCGATCGAAGCGGGGTTTCGCGTCTGGAAAGATCATCCAGTGGGGATTGTGCCGATCGATCTGGCGCGGTTCACCCGGGAAAACACTTTCAAGTATGTGGGGTCGCGCCGGGAGATCGGATATCTGAAGCCGTTGATGCGCGTGTCGTTTCTGCGCGAGCATAATCTCTATTTCCGTGAGGATATGCGTGGTCCTGAAGACTATGATTTCTATCAGCGTTGCCTCTATGCTGGCGCGCGGTTCGAGCTCATTGATCCGTGTGGATACGTTGCCGTCGACATGCCCGGATCGCTATCAAAAACGTTTTCGCCTGATGCGCTCAGGAATATCCTCGAAGGCGACAAGGCGCTGCTCTCTAAGAGAGACCTTACACCAGCAGCACGCCGGGCAATTCAGGAGCATGTTCGACAAGTTGAGCCAGAATTGGCATGGCGGCAGCTCATTCTTGCAAAGCATGACAAAAGCATCGGCGCTGCGCTGCAAATACTCCTCCAGAATCCACCCTATGTCGCAGCCATCCTCGGCGCGCGGGTCCTCAAGCATTTCCTGCGTATTCCAATAATTACGGAAGCCGACGATTCAGGGCGGGTGCCCTTCGGGCGAACGCTTGAAAACGGTTGATCGGCGGCGGGCCTCCGTTCACTTCACGTCAAACTTGTCGGTCTTCCGTTCGCCGAAGATCAATCGCTGTTCCAGGCGCCCCCTGAGGCTAGCATAATAGGCTTCCAAAAATGACAAGTCGGTTTCATCCGTCTGGGGTGACCAACCAATCTTGGTCCGGATCCGCGCGGCCACTTGCGCCTTGATGTCCGCCGTCGACTGGCGAAGAACGTCCTCGAGAACATGCAATTCATGAATGCCATACATGTCCAGTTGTTGCTGCGAGAAGGCGAACCTCGGGCGGACATCTTTGTCTCTGCCCACCGACGATATGTCTCCTAGCAACTGCGCCTTGGGTGTACGGATTACCCACGTGCCGGCGATCAGATCGCCAACGCGCATTTTGTCTTTGTTGAACACAGGGAACAGGAGAAAGATGCCGGACCAGAGCAGTCCGAACACGGCCATCCAGGATGAGAACTGGTCGCCGCTCATAAGCAGAAACTGCAGCGGTAGGCCGATCTCGATCTCACGCATGAAGTTTCTGGCGAGGACAGCGTTTGCCGTGAGCCGTCCACCGTTTCGGGCTGCGACGCGCAGTCCAAGCGCACGCTTACCCGGCGTCGCAGCACGTACGCCAATCTCGAATAGGATGAAATAAAAGTTGCGTACAAAAAAATAGAAAACGAGCCAGACGGCGAAGGCGATATTTCCGCCACCGCCGGTGAACGCGCTCGACACGTATCCAACACCGAGCAGCGTTGATATCACGACGGCCCATTGGATCGCGATATCGATCAATAGCGCGCCGGTCCTCTCGGCGATGCTTGCCAGTTTCAATCGGATCGCGGCCCCTTCGGGCGTGACCAGCTTGCGGACCGTTTTCGTCGCACGCGCTTCCTCGGCGAGCCGGACCCGTCGCTGGACTGGCGCCTCAGGCACGCGGCCCTTCGGCGGAGACGCGTTGGCCGGCGCACCATTCACAGTCAAGATGTTACCTCGTCCTTGCGGGGAATATAGAAGTAGGCGCTCCAAAGGACCAATGTCAGCGCGGCGACGCCGTAGCGAACGGAGTCGGAGTTGATCAGCTGTCGGCCAAACCCTTCGAGTAGCGCAGCGATAATCAACATGATGACACATCCCATCGCAATCGTAGACGCTTTCAAGCCAGCCTTCCGTGCCGAAGCCAGGCGCGTCATGCGGCCGGGAAACGCCACAGCGCCGCCAATGATGAAGCCAGCTGCGCCAGCTAAGATTATCGCCAACAACTCGGTGACGCCATGAATGAGCAGCCAGCCTGTGAACTCGTAGCCTAGACCTTTGTCCCAGAATACCGCATAAAGCGAGCCGATCATCACGCCATTGTAAACTAGGAGCCACGCTGTTGGCAGGCCGAATGCGAAGCCAAGGGCAAAGGCAAACAGCGATAGCTGGGCGTTATTATTGAAAAGGAAGCTGGCAAAGGCCGTCAGGTCGCCGTCGCCAAATTCACCTTCGTCGGCATAGATCGTTGAGCGCAGATACGCGACGCTCGCATCCGGGTTGCGTCCATCCATGAGGTTATGGCCGTGAAACGTCCAAAACCAATCCATGTCTTGAAGGCACAGAAAAAAGGCGAGCGCCCATCCTCCGAATAAGAAGAGGGCTGACAGCAAGGTCGGCTTGACGGCTGATCGAACACTGGCCGGCCAATCCCTGCGTAGGAAAACCATCATCCGCTCACCGATGGTTGTCCGCGCGCCGTAGACGTAAAAGTAGGCCCGCGTGCACAGGCTCTCGAGATAGGAGATGACATTCTGGTCAAGCGAAATCGACCGCGCCACAGAAAGCGAAGATACCGCCTGGCGGTAGAGCCGCGGAAGAGCAAGGAGGTCGTCGTCGGAGAGGCTTTTCACCCCGCCATTTTGTGCCCGGGTCAGAAGGACATCCAGTTTCTTCCAGTCGTTTTCACGTTCTTCTCGAAAGCGATAGGACTTCAGCAGGTCACTCACAGCTTGTCCCTTCGTTTGATATCGAGATAGGCTGAGATTAGGTCGCCGCCAAAGGTCTGCGGTCGCGCTTCAACGATTTGAACGCCCATACGCTGTAACCGTTTGAACACCAGATCTCGCTCCGTCAACAACGTCCCTGCAATGACGGCGCGGCTGATATCGAGGGGCGTGTTCGGTGCGGCGTCTGCCAGATCCGAAAGCGCCTCATCTTCGAATGTGGCAAACAGGACAAGGTGGCGATCGGTCAGGCGCTTGATATTCTCGAGCATGAGTTCTGCAGAAATCGGATCAACAAAGTCTGAGAACACAATCACGAGGCTGCGCCGTTCGAGTTTTGTGGAAAGATGGGAAAGAGCCAACGTGAAGTTCGATTCCTCGTCCGAATAGTCCATTGATGCGACGACGGCTTGCGCTCTAGGAAAGCTGCGCGGACCCGTGAGGAAACCGCTTGAGGCGCCCGGCCGGGCATTGAAACCATAGAACATCGTTCGATCGCCCGCGCGCAAGGAAACATAGGCCAGGAGCAATCCAGCCGTCACGGCGCAATCGATCTTTGGAACACCCCCGAGGGGTTCACTCATCAGGCGTCCGGTATCGAATGCGAAGACGATATTGTGGTTGCGTTCGGTCTTGAACTCCTTGGCAAGAAGACTCCGGTGACGGGCCGAGTGCTTCCAGTCGATGGCGCGCCGATCCATTCCCGAGCTAAACTCACGCAAGGCGTCAAACTCGCTTCCATCCCCGCGCTCGATCTGCGTCTTGATCCCGAAGATGGCATCGCGGGAGAACAGCCGGATCGCTTCGTCGCGCACCCATCGGACATTTGGCGTTACCGGAACATCGCGGCCGATCGCATGAATGTGCCGCTTCTGCGCAAGGCCTAACGGTCCGGTCCAGCGGCTCCAGATGCGCTCCAGGCGTGCCATCCCCCGGCGCACAGGCGTAAGATTGAACGTCGTCTGCCGCGTGCGTTGATCCCACCCACGAAGCCCCTGAACGTCGCAGTCTTCGAGAATGCCGTTTGATTCCAATATGATCTCGATACGTTGCGGCAAAGGCCCTTCATTGAAGGTCAGGTTCACAGGCAAGGGATCGGCTGACCCGATATACAACAAGGATGGAATATCCGCATCGACATCGTAGGCCTTCAGCGCTGGTCCGATCATAGCATCGAGCAGGATCAGAGATCCGATACTGACGATCCAGCCCGCTGATAACGTCCAGAGTTCTGGCCGTATCAGGGCAATTGCGACGAGTATTGGCACACCCATCAGCATCAGGAAGATTGCGCGGGGTGTCGGGGAGATCAACGGGGGGCCGCAATCTGTTCGATGATGCCCGTCAAAGTCGCATCGGTCGTGCGTCCCTCGATATCGGCTGCCGGCGAAAGCAGCACGCGGTGGCGAAGCGCGGGCAGGGCGAGCGTTTTTACATCGTCCGGGATAACGAAATCGCGTCCGTCGAGCGCGGCCCGGGCCCGGGCTGCAGTCGCAAGCGCCGCCGCGGCTCGCGGGCTCGCGCCCGATTCCAGCGCAGGTGTCGTCCGGGTGGCGCGAACAAGGTCGACGATGTAGGCGACGATCTCTTCATTGATCCTGATGCTGGAAATGGCGTCGACCGCGGCGTCAAGCTCGGCAGACGATACGACCGCCTCCACGCCGAATCCAGTCGGTGACATCATGCCTGTGCGAGCGCCGTGGCGCGAAACGATCTGAAGTTCCTGGTCGCGGGTTGGATAAGCCAGCGTATGCTTGAAAAGGAAACGGTCAAGCTGGGCTTCGGGCAGCGGGTACGTGCCCTGCTGTTCGATAGGATTCTGGGTTCCAATCACCATGAAACGCGGATTGAGGGGATATGTCTCCCCGTCGATCGTCACTTTGCGCTCTTGCATGGCTTCCAGCAAGGCAGCTTGGGTCTTTGGAGGTGTCCGGTTTATTTCATCTGCAAGCAGAATATCGTTGAAGATCGGCCCTTTTGTCAGGCTGAAGGCGTTTGTCTGGAAATTGAAGAGATTGGTACCAAGAACATCCCCCGGCATCAGATCAGGCGTGAATTGTATCCGGCCGAAGCCCAATGAGATCGCCCGCGAGAAACACTGCGCAAGCAGCGTCTTGGCTGTCCCGGGCGGTCCCTCAAGCAGGACGTGCCCTGAAGAAAATAGCGCCGTGAGGAGCAGGTCGACGGTCATGTCCTGTCCGACAATGACCTTGCGTACTTCTCCGCGTATTCGTTCGGCGAGGTTTCGAACATCATTTACGCTCATGCACTGTTCTCCTTAAGGTGTCTTTGCGCCAACGATGCAGCAGGCGCGCGCTCGACATGAAATCTTCGCGGCTGATTGCGGGGGCCTGAAGCGCTCGTTCGATCTGAGAGAACGTTTGACCTGTGTCTGTGTCTGGTCCGAGGCGATCGAGCAGATTCGTAAGCTCGTCCTCGGTCAGCGTTTTCGGCGCTCCGATGTCACGCGAAAGGCGCCGCTTCACGAGGGCCAGATAACCCCTTGCCATATGCGTTTCGCGACGGGCCATTGTTATCAGCCCGGCGGAATTATCGGCGAGCGCTTGTTTGCCAAGTGCGATTGCGCGCGTTTCCCGATATGCGGGACCGAACCGGAGGCAGGCTGCCCACGCGAGCAACAGTCCACTCGCAACAGCCGTCAATGTCACGCCGATGAATGGCACGCTGAACATCATCTGAAGGAGGTTCTCGGACTGAATGAAGCCGTGCAGCGTCGCATCCATCAAGATGGGATTGTCGTCCCTGACGCGGAGGTGATCGACAAGTTGCGCCGCAAAGCGTGCATTCCCCCGATCGGCCAGGCCAAACGTGTTTACAAGATCTGGGTCAGATAGAATGTAGATGTTCCTGCCCGGATCATAAGAGACGAGGGCGCCGTCACCCGATGGAACGATGACGTCAAGGCTGGAGGATTTGAGTATCTGTAGACGGACATCCGGCTTTATTGCTTGCCTTCCGAAGGGTGTTTCGACAAAGGCGGGTGGTTCTATCCTCCCAATCTCTGCGTCATCGGCCAGAAGAGACAGGTCGTCATTGATCGCGGCTGCATCGAGGAACACCGTATCCGCTTGCCGCGTGGGGCTTAACGGATCTGTTCGCCCACTCCACTTGGGCAGGACGATAAGCGTAGGTGACTGGTAGAAGGATTTTTCAAGAACGTCGCGCCGTGAACTGGCTGGCGCCGTCACAATCATCAGGCCAGCTGTGCGCTGTTCGAGATCGCGTTCGCGCCGAGAAATCTCAACCGGATAGCCGCTCGCCCTGAGCAGTTGATAGAGCCCGTTATAGCCAATTGCCGAGGTTGAGTACGGATGGTCGCCGGCACGGTTGCGATCGCGCAGTTCTGGCGCCCACCCGGCGAGCACGAGAATTGCGCCGAAGGAGACGGTTGCGATTATGAGTAGGATTGCGATTGTGCGCGCTGAAAATGGCGACTCGGATGAACCGGAACGTTTCATCGCCAGGCCCCTCCGAAGGCAAAGTCCTCATAGGATGCACGAGCCGTTGTCCAACCGTTTTGATCGACCGGCCTTCCGCCAAAGAAGCTATGCTCAACGATCCGGATGACAGGTTCGAGGGTGCTGCGGGCGTGGACTGGCAATCGGTCAAACCGGGCAATCTCCCGGGCCGTCAGCGATGTTGGTACGCCGCCATCTAATTTCTCCTGAATGTCCTCGATGGACCGGAAGAGAAGCAGGTGAACCGCTTCGGCAAACCGTCCAGCGCGGGCAAGTGCGTCAGCCTCCTCGAGCAGCGACCGGGCACGCGCTGCGTCGGGCCGGAAATCAATAAGGTCGTCCTCACGTCCTTTCGCAATCCGGTCTTTGCGAAGGCCTAGCCGCATGCGCAAGGCTTCCCCGAAAAGAAAATAGAGCACGCCGAAGGCAACGGCAGCGACGGCTGCATAGAAAATCCACTGGAAAACGGGGCCAAGGGACTCAAGAAAGCGGGCAACGGCTTGCAGCCAGAACGGGGGCGGGGCGGGGGGCGTCAAGTCAACGTCCGATTCCGGACGCGTCAATTGCAGGTCCGTGCGACGTAGATAATCTGCATGCGCTGCATCGACCGCTGCAAGGTCGGTCTCCGCGAGCAGCGGTTCTGCGTCCTGCCACTCCCCAAGGTCTTCCGGGGCGCTCTGTCCATTGGTAAGAGGTGGCGGGGCGTCGATCGGCTGCGCAAATGCGGGAGGTGATAACAAGGTACAGAAACCGAGAGAGAGGGCTGCGAAACGTCTGCTTGCTTTCACAGCAACTCTCCCTGCCAGCGAAGGGCGCCAGCATCTGTCCGACGATCTATTCCAGACGTTGCCGTCGTCTTCAACGTTCTATTGCGGTTCGGTCACGCAACCCCAATACTTGGGGGCGATCACGCTCAGGAGGCAAAAATGGATAAGGTTGCGATTTACAGCAACTTGAAGGTCGAAATCGAAAGCGTTGTCGCCGGAGAGACCTCAGATGTCGCCCGATATGCAACGGCAGCCTGTCTGTTATCGCAGGCGTTCAAACCCCGTTTCTTCTGGACGGGGTTCTATCTTGTTGACCCGAACAAACGCGACGAACTTGTGATCGGGCCCTACCAGGGCACGCTCGGCTGCCTTCGTATTCCATTCGGCAGGGGCGTCTGCGGGCACGTGGCATCAACGAGAGTGCCGGTGATCGTGCCTGATGTTCATGCGTTTCCCGGGCATATCGCCTGCGATTCTGCTGCAAACTCAGAGATCGTCGTGCCAGTTTTCGATGCGACAGGCGCTTTGGCCGCCGTGCTCGATGTCGATTCGACCGAATATGACGCTTTCGACAGCGTGGATGAAGCAGGTCTGGTCGAGATCTGTCGCGTCTTACTCGCTCCCTGACACCCTGCGCGGCGATAAATCCTCTCCTTCAGGCGCAACTAACGTTGCGACAGGTTGCTCCGACGGGACGAGGACAGGGGCAATCGCGTCGATCCGCCGCGTCAAGGCATCTTCAAGAATGTCGAGTTTGCGCGCGCGCAATTCGTTGACAACGGAAATGACGTGATTGAGTTCCAGCCATGCGTCCTGCTCAGGGCTCCAAGCCGGCCAGGCAACAAGCCCGTCGCCGTTCGGGTTCCCGGTCTTGGCGAAGTTCGTCCAGTACCTGATGATCGCGTCTGTCAGCTCTCGGTCTCCCCGGTTGAGCTTTCCAATCGCGGGGTGGCTGTCGAAAACGAAGGCCAGTTCCGATGCGTGAAAGGCGCCAATCGTCTGGGACGGCGAAGGTGGCACGCGGCTGAAATGATAGAGATAGGTCGGCGCACCGGCGGCGGCATTGCTGCGAGCAGTAAAGCGCATGTGCACGCCAAAGAGATCGTCGCCCAACATGTCGATCGCGCCAGCCCGCCAGTTCTGCTCGCTGGTCAGGCCGTAAAGTGCCATCAGGGCCTTCGCTGAACTCGAACCAAAAATCTCCGAAAGCGTCGCTTCGCGTTCTGCGAGCGTCCCGTCGATGGAGGGTCGCAGGGATGTCGGCGACTGAATGAAATCGTAAAACAGCGTTCCTTCGTCCGCATTGTAACCGGCGATCATCGGGACAGCCGGCACGTCGCCATCCCTGAAAGCTGCACCGATCAACTTGGGCAGGACCTTTCCGTCGACGACGGGAAGGAAGTATCCGTTGAGGTCTCCGCGCGCCTCCGAACGGCTGATGATCCCGCCTGAGGGTATGGCGCGCAATTCGGCGGCGGTTGCCGTGGGCGATGCGAGTGTTGACAGAAACTCCGCGCCAACATCGTGCGCGCTTCGGAGGATTGAACCGACCGGCGTGCGTAAGTGGATCGCATTGTATGAGCTCGCCCCGCTCTGGAGGATAACCTTGTCGAACAATCCCGATGCGCCAGGTGCGGCCATCAACTCGGTGACCGATTGCGCCCCTGCGCTCTCGCCAAAAACTGTTACGTTCTTCGGATCCCCGCCGAAGGCGTCGATATTCGCCCGAACCCAGGCGAGCGCTGCCATCTGGTCTAGCAGGCCATAATTGCCTGATGTGCCGGACTCCTCTGTCAAAGCAGGATGGGCGAGGTACCCAAATGGGCCAAGCCGATAATTGACAGTCACGAGCACAACGCCTTGTTCCACAAGTCCGTTGCTCTGATAAATCGACTGGGACCCTGATCCGTAGCGGTGTGCGCCGCCGTGCAGCCAGACCATGACCGGCTGGCGCGCTTTCTTGTCGAGGTTGGCCGTCCGCACGTTCAGGAAGAGGCAGTCTTCGGATTCGAGCGGTTTCGACTGGGACGTCAATGCCGTTCGCGCGGCAATGCGCTCCCACCAGGAAAGCCCGAGGCCGTTGATGATGCCGTCGGTAAACTGAACGGCGCTGGAGCGTCCCTGCAGGCATTCTGGTCCGAATTCGCGGGCGTCACGTGAGATCGCGCCCCATTGCGGCGGGGCTGAGGGCGGCAGCCAGCGGCGAGCGGTGGCGTATGGGATGCCGTTGAACTGCCGGACTTGCGGATTGTCATGGTCGATACCGCCGATGACGATGCCCTGATGGATGCGGACAGGTTCCGACATCTCCATAGGCTTCTCAGGCTGGCGAAGCACAAACCAGCCCACGGCCGCGCCGATGACGACCAGAAAAAAGACAACTATACCAAAGGCGCGCATAACAGGTTTCCCATACGGGTCCTGCAAGGGCTATACCAGACCGGGCAGCCTGTCATGGCCCCGGACTGCATTCGTTAAAGGGAATCGAGCGCTTGCATCGTTGCAAGCACGAGGTCGGCCGTGGGCTCTATTCCACAGGCAAAGCGGATGAAGCCTTCCGCTACGTCATCTCCCCAGCGGATGCGGCATTCGGCGCTGGAATGGACGCCTCCAAAGCTGGTCGCGGCGGCAACCAGGGGGTGCCCCGCGATGAACGCCTCGGCTGCGGCCCGGTTTGGCAGCGAGAAGCAGACGATCGGGCCAAAGCCCGACATCTGGGCGGCCGCCACAGCATGGAACGGATCGTTTCGTAGCCCGGGATACCGCACATCAGTAACCTTAGGGTGCTTCGCCAGCGCCTCAGCGACCGCCTGCGCATTGGCGTTTGCGCGCGCGATGCGCAGTTCGGCGGTCGCAAGGCCGCGGTGCAACAGGTAGGCGTCGAAGGGGCTGATCAGCGCGCCTGACAGGCGCCGGACGGTCCGGATACCCTCCAGAAACCGTCCAGACCGGGTACAGACAATTCCGGCCAGAATATCGGAATGACCTGCGAGCGACTTGGTGCCCGCCATGACGGTATAGTCCGCGCCGAGGTCGAGCGGGCGCTGGCAGAGCGGCGTGGCAGTCGTGTTGTCGGCCACGAGAATCGTGCCCGCTTTTTTCGCCTCTCGGGCGACTGCCGCGATATCGCAGACCGCGAGGCCGGGATTGGACGGCGTTTCGATCAGCGCCAGCTTGACGCCGGAGAAATCGGCCCCGGCCATGGCGGCGGTCGGGCAAGTGCGGACGGTCACGCCCATCGGTACGAACAATTCGGCCAACAAGCCCCGCGCATTATAATAGCCGTCCGCGTGGACGAGCACCGTGTCGCCCGGCCGTAGGTGGGCGTGGAACGCGGCGGCGATTGCCGCCATGCCGGACGGAAAGAGCACGCAGTCCGCGTTTTCCAGCAGTCCAAGTTCCGCCTCCACGGCCTCGACGGTCGGGTTGCCATTGCGACCGTAGAAATGCGTGCCGTCAGGATCGCCCGGCTGCTCGAATGTCGAGGACGCAATGATCGGCAAGGCGAGCGGCTCGCCCTTGGCGAGGCCCTTCGAGCGGTGATGCAGGAGGCGGCTGATGGGTGAGAAACTGTCAGTCAAGGATTCTGGCTCCCGGTCCGATTTCGCCTGCGAGACGGTGCCTGTCGGCGTCGCCGAGCGATGCCCAGGCCGCGCGCAGGTTGGCAAGGCATTTGTGCTGGTACTTGAAGACGCCCTGCGCGTAGCGCCCGCCTTCGATCTGCAGACTGAAAGTGTCGTCGCCGCGCGCCAGCGCTTGGGCGTTTGCCAGCAGGAAGGGCAGGTAGGTGTCGCCGCATTGAGCGAGCAGGTCAGTTACAGGGCCGGCAAGATCGTCCGAGAATTCGCCGTCGATGCCGCTGGCGTCATCGGCATGATCCAGCCAGCGGTAGAGGAAGGGCGTGCCGGCGCGCAGCCACGCCATGGGTGTCGGATCATAGCTCATCACCTTGAGCTGTCCGTAAAACGCGGCGTCGGCAAGCGACATCTGACTACCGAACAGGAAACGCGTTGCCCCGGTCGCCATTCCTTCGAGCGAGCGGCAGGCCCGTTTCCAGCTTGCCTCGATCAGCGGCGCGGTTTCCGGCGTACAGCCGACAAGCGCCATCCGCGAGATCTGGCGGGCGCGGATCGTTGCGGCAGCGGATTCGACGGCGTCGCGGCCGGCATCCGGCAGGCTGTCATACATCAGCCAGTTGGCGCACCATTCGGCATCTTCGGCGTAGTGCCAGCGATAGTGGAACATGGCCTTCATAAACCACTCGTCCGCCATGTCTTCGAGCAGCAGGCAGGCGAACCGCACGACCGGGGAGGACGGAAGGAGCGCGCGGCCCTCGTTCTCGATCGACAGGAGAAAGGGCGTCGAGTCATTCGTGTAGGTACCGTCCGGGCGGCGGACGACCGGAATAACGGGTGGCGTCACTTCCGGCATCACCCGGCCCCGATCGGTGACCGTCATGCCGGTCCAGGTATGGACGAGGCGTTTACAGCGCATCGCGGCCCGCACTTTCATCGAGTAGGGCGACCCCAGCGCGCCATAGATTTCATAGTGGCTCATGCGCCGCTCCTTTCGGGTGTAGGCCGCAGATGAGGATGCGCGGCGAAGTGGCGTTCGCAATAGAAAAGCGCAGCGGCGTGAAGCGCGTGCTGAGCCGGGAGGTTCTCGTAAGCGAGGAAGTCGCCATAGGGCATTTCGACCACCTCGATCTGTTCGTTCGGGTCGAGCGATTGGCCGGCACCGGGCGCTGCACCCAGTGCGAGAAAATAATGAAGGCGATTGTCCTGCGTCGCGGGGTTTGGATAGCACGTTCCGATGGGTACCCACTCGCGCGCTGCGTAACCGGTCTCTTCAGCGAGCTCGCGGGCGCCGACGGCGGCCCAATCCGTCTCGCCCGGATCTGCGACACCGCCCGGCAGGCCGAGCATGATCTTCTGTGCGGCATGGCGATACTCACGCACGAGCACGATGTTACCAGCGTCTGTCAGTGCGATGACGGTGACCCAGTCAGAAAATTCGAGGACATGGTAGGTGGGTACCATATGCCCGTCATCGCGCTGGCAGGTATCCGTGCGCAACGACAGAAAGCGATCCCGGAACACGGGCCGGGACGCCAGGATCGTCCAGGGTTTCATCGGAAGGAACCAGACTGTGCGTTTGCCATGATGTTGATCAGTAGCGTCAAATCTTCCTGTGTCATCTGGTGCGGGCCGGCGAGTTTCATGGCGCCAACTGCACGTAAGGGGTGCCCGCAAATCGTGGGACACGTTAGCTAAGTCCTTGATGGATGATGGGCACGACCTGTTTGAAGATGCGTTTTCGCTTCTCAAGCGAAGCGAGGGCGGCGAAACGCTGAGCCGGGCTGCCGAACTGATGCGCGAGGCCGCCAATCTTGGCCATGCCGGCGCGGCCAACAATTTCGGCACGCTGTTGCAGCACGGGCGCGGCGTTCGCCAGGACTTCGCGGCCGCGCGGGCG